>CAZJAD010000104.1:0-2666 GCA_964543855.1 uncultured Alphaproteobacteria bacterium | reverse complement strand
GTTATGTACGTAATGGGATTGCGTCCCGCTTTCCAGTAGCCGGTCTCAACCAAAATATAGTCAACGCCTGCGAATAGAAGGAAGGCGAACACACCCACGGCCAACGACAAGACCGGTTGCCGCCTCCATTCCCGGCGCAACATGAAAAGAATAAAGGGAATCAAGACAATGAAGAAAGCCTTCACTTCGCCCAAAACGGGAGGGACAGCCAAGAGGACAACCAGAAATAAGAGGCCCAGCTTCACGCGGCGCTTCTCAAGCATGACTGCCACAAGGAACGCGATCCATCCCAGAAGGTAAACACCCAAAATGCCCGTGTTGTTGTGCCCGAACGTGCCGGTAATAAGATCCCACAGGCCCAGAGCCTTTGCAGGGACCAGAGTGAACTCGACCAGTGCGACAGGAATCTGTACAAGGGCGATCGCGAACAGGAAATAGAGAAACCCTTTGTTGAACTTCTCGCCGAAGTCCATCGAATATAGGACAATGAAGAGCAAGAGGTACTTCAGGGATACGCGCAAGCCGATCAGCATGACTGTGGTCGAGACGTGGTTGATCACCGCAGAGAATATGGCGAAAACGAGCAACCCCCAAATCCACTTCTCTGTCGCAGAAACGGGCCTCACGCGCAGCCGAGGAAAGAACAGAAAATAGCGCGCCAGGAGAATGACGAGAGCGAGGTCGATAAACCAGGTGAATTCGCGTGGAACGACTTGGACCCAGAGCGCGAGCCAATCGACAAGGTAGACAAAGAGTGCCAAGAGCACAAGGGCAAAGCGGGGGAAGAGAAACAACAACACCCCGATCGGTGCCCCAAGAACGAAGAAGCGAAACAGCTCACGCTGCTCGCCCGGGGTGAAAAAGCTGAAGATGGCGTTCGTATAGAGGTAGAGGATAACGATGAGCGTTGCCCCTACCAACAATCGATGAAGTCTCACCGCATTCTACCTGGATGGTTGAGTGGAATGTCAATGTGGCCGTTGCTCTCACACAGTTTTCTTGACTCTCGCCTAAGAACAGTCACAGCAGATCCGCCCGTCCTTCGAGAGCTTTCGTTAGGGTGACCTCGTCGACATGCTCGAGATCCGAGCCCACAGGTACTCCCCGAGCGATGCGTGTCACACGAACGCGTTTGGGTTTCAGGGCCTGTGCGAGATAGAGCGCCGTCGCATCGCCTTCCGTTGTGGGATTTGTGGCAATGATCACCTCGCTCACCGAAGTGTCCACGCGCGCGAGCAGTTCTCGAACGCGCAGGTCGTCCGGCGAAACGCCGTCCAGGGGCGAGAGCGCTCCGCCCAGGACATGAAAGAGGCCGCGGTACCCTTTGGTTTTCTCAATCATCAGGACATCGCCGGGCGCTTCCACGACGCAGATCAGGCTGCGGTCGCGCTTCGTATCCCGGCAAATGCGGCACGGGTCGTCTTCCGTCAGATTGAAGCAAACCGAGCAGAATTTGATTCGGATTTTGACTTCGGTCAATGCCTCGGCCAGTGCATCGACCTCGTCTTTCGGCGCGCGAAGAATGTGGAGGGCGATACGGGCAGCGGATTTCGGCCCCAGACCCGGGAGTTTCGCGAGCTGATCGACGAGCTTTTCCAACGCGGGTGAGTATTCGAACACGGTTACATCCCCGGCAAGCTCATGCCCGGCGGAAGAAGTCCTCCGGTGGCTTGGGCCATATGTTCATGCGCGGCTGCGCGCGATTTCTCGATAGCGGCTGTGACTCCAGCCAACACCAGATCCTCGAGTGTTTCGGGATCATCGGGCGTGATCGCTTCCGGAGCGATGCGGATCGACAGGATATCTCCGCGCCCACTTGCCGTTACCGTGACGGCACCACCTCCGGCACTCGCTTCGACTTCCAATGTCTCCAATTCTTCTTGCGCCTTCGCAAGCGTTTCCTGCAGCACTTGTGCCTGCTGCAACAGTTTATCCATCCCGCCCTTCACATGTACTCCTTAATTCGTTGACTCACTCCACGCAGACGAGATGACCCGTCGGTGGAAGGATTATTTCTTTCTTGGCGATGTCTTCGGGGTGTCCTTGACCTCCAGGATTTCACCACCGAATTTCTCTACGAACATGTCAATAACATTGCCGTCCGTTTGACCTGTGGAGGATTTGTCACTCGTTGGCGGCTTTTTCGGTGCAACAGTTTTTGGAGCTTCCGGTGTCGGATTGCCGGTTTCTCTGTCAGGCTCGGAGCGCACGACGGGTTCTGCTGGGATCGTGGTCGTCGTGACCAGTTGATTGCTTCTTGAGACTGAAGACTGGGAAGCCGTTGACAGATTTGTCCCTCGCAGTTTGGTCAAGATGTCTGCGATCTGAACACTGCGGTCAAGGCCGACCCAGCGCAGATAGGCGACTTCGAATCGCGTGCGCGGATTCGGACTGCGCCGCAGTTCCGGTTCGGTCTCTGAGGCCAGCTTAATCAGGCGCAGCAAGTCTTCCGGGGAGAACTTGTCTGCCAATTGCCTCAAGATCTCCGCACCTTGGTCGGCGGTAGACGGTTGCTCACCGACTTTCAGGAAAAGCAGACTCATCCAGTAATGCTGCAGGGTGCGCAGCAGTTCGCGGTAGTCCGTTCCGGCGTCTGCAAGCTGCGAAAGGTGCGGCAGCGCGGCGGCGAAGTCATGCTCCGCGATAATCTCCGTGGTTCGCTCGAT
>CAZJAD010000103.1:0-7785 GCA_964543855.1 uncultured Alphaproteobacteria bacterium | reverse complement strand
GCCGCTCCGGATACACCGTTTCCATGACGAACACGGCCGATCCAAACAAGTACAAGTACTTCGGCAAGTTCCTCTGGCCGCGAGTGATTAGCCCCGCGATGAAATTCCCGCTCACAGAGGGGAACTTGGAAGAAGTGGAGCAACTCGAAAAACTGGCCGTCAATCAGATTAAGACGGCTTTCCTCGAGAACAAGGATGACATCTGTGCCATTCTCGTCGAGCCCATCCAGTGTGAAGGGGGAGATCGCCATTTCCGAGTCGAGTTTCTGCGCCAGCTCAAGACTCTCGCCGATGAAAATGACGCGATGCTTATCTTCGACGAGATTCAAACCGGCTTCGGCATGACAGGCAAGTGGTGGTGCTTCGAACATCTCGGCTTCGAGCCGGACATGTTCTGCTTTGGCAAGAAGTCGCAGGTGTGCGGTTTCGCCGCAGGCCGGAAAATCGATGAAGTCGAAGACAATGTCTTCCGCATCTCCAGCCGCATCAATTCCACTTGGGGCGGAAATCTCGTCGACATGTTCCGGGCTTACCATTACATCCAGATCATCACCGAAGAGAAGCTTATCCGGAATGCAGCGACCGTCGGAGAGAAAATGCTCTCGCGGTTACAAGAAATTCAGAAAGAGTTTCCCGAGGTTGTCTCGAACGCCCGTGGCCGAGGCCTGATGTGTGCTTTTGACATGCCGGACGGTCAGACCCGTGACGGACTGCGCCATGTGCTCTACGAATACGGCCTGGCGCTGCTCGGCTGCGGTGACCGGACGATTCGCTTCCGTCCCGCGCTCAACCTCTCTCTGGCCGAAATGGAAGAAGGGTTCGACATGTTGCGTGCCGGGCTCCAGAAGCTCGTCAAAAAGCCTGACGTGTGCCCGGTTTGTGGACGCGAAAAGTCCGTGCACGATGTGGACCGGTTCAGTGTTTCCTGAATCCCTTGATTCTGCCGATACAATGCAAAACGGCCTGACGGGGTCCGGATGGGCCCCGTCATGTTTTGGAATACCGGTGCTTGGCGAGACTTCGCGCAACATTCAGAAACTGGGAATACTCCATGATGCTCCTCCAGGACTGTGAGTCTACTGCCAACCGCATTGGTGACTTCATTCGGCAGACCGTCTCGGACGCGAGTCGGACCAGACTCGTCCTTGGCCTCTCTGGAGGGCTCGATTCCGCAGTGGCGGCGACACTGGCCGTGCGTGCCGTTGGAAGCGCGAATCTCTTGGCTCTCAACATACCCTGCAAGACAAGCGCAGCCGACAGCCTGACCGATGCGCGCCGGTTTGCAGACCAACTCGGCATCATCACGGAAGTCGTCGACATCTCGCCGATGATCGATCCGTATCTCACTCTCCACCCCGAATTGAGTCCCGTGCGGCGCGGCAACCTGATGGCTCGAGCGCGGATGATGGTGCTCTTCGACCGCGCCCATCAGGATGCACTCGTCTTGGGCACAGGCAACAAGACTGAGGCCCTGCTCGGCTATACGACGCTCTACGGCGACAACGCCTGCTCGCTGAGTCCTCTGGGGGATCTCTACAAAACGGATGTGCGCCGTTTGGCCGAACATTTGGGAATCCCGAAATTCATCCGGAGCAAGCGCCCGAGCGCTGATCTTTGGCCGGGTCAAACCGATGAAGGGGAGCTCGGCATCACCTATGACGAAGTAGATCGTCTCCTCGTCCGTATGGTGGATGAGCGAGCCTCGCGTGCCGAGCTTCTGGCGGAAGGATTCTCCGAAGACCTCGTTGCCAAAGTCCGCAACCTTGTCGTGCGTAACACTTTCAAACGCCGACTCCCTCCGGTCGCTTGGCTCGGCGAACCCTATGACACGGCGCACCTGGAGTCTCCGAAGTGGTGAGCGCTGACGCTGAACCGGCGGCTTGCCCGGATGGTCTGACTCTGGTCGCCACACCGATCGGCAACCTCGCGGATATATCCCATCGCGCCATCGCGGTTCTCAAGTCCGCAGATTTGATCCTGTGCGAAGACACACGCCACACGAAGATACTCATGCGCCGTTGGGGGATCGAGTCGCCGCTTCTCTCGTACGGAGCGCACAACCTTAAAGCGCGCTTGCCGCAGATTCTCAAAAAGCTGCGCGAAAACGCACGCATTGCCCTCGTTTCCGACGCGGGGACTCCGGGGATCTCCGACCCGGGAGCAGAGCTCTGCCGACGGGCAATCGATGCGGGCTTTTCCGCCAGCGCCGTTCCCGGTCCAACGGCGTTCGTGCATGCCCTGGTGCTCTCGGGATTGCCGACGGCGCGCTTTACCTTCGAAGGATTTCTCCCGCACAAGAAAGGCCGCAAGACGCGACTGGAGTCTCTATCTGACGAGCCACGCACCATCATCCTGTACGAAAGTCCACATCGTTTCCTGAAAACGCTGCGAGATCTGCACTCGCATCTCGGCAACCGGCAAGTGGCCGTCGCCCGTGAACTGACGAAACTCCACGAAGAAATGGTCCGAGGGAACTTGACGGAAGTCATCGACATATTCCAGAGCCGCGGAAAAATCTTGGGCGAATTCGTGATTGTCGTCGCTGGCAAGGGCGCCAAAGGGAGGCCGTGATGCACCCTACGCTCTTCAAAATCGGCCCCATCACCTTGCACAGCTATGGCCTCATGATAACCATCGCCTTCATCGTCGCCATCTGGCTGGCGGCACGCCGGGCGAGGGCGGCAAAATTAGGAGACCACTTCGCCCTCGATATTTCATTCATCCTCATCATTGTATCGCTCGCGAGCGCCCGGCTAACCTATGTCGTGCTGCATTGGGACGAGTTCGCCGAGTATCCCCTGGACATCATCTCGCCCGTTCAACACACCGGCACCATCGGAATCGCGGGACTCGTGCTCCTGGGTGGAGTTATCGGCGGAATCATCGCCACGATCATCTATGTCCGTGTCAAGAAACTGCCCCTCTTCTTGGTTCTGGATGTTCTCGTGCCATCGCTCGCAATCGGAATTGCTGTTGGGCGGATCGGCTGCTTCCTGAACGGTTGCTGCTTTGGGATGCCGACCGACCTGCCGTGGGGCTGTGTCTTCCCGCGCGAGAGTTTCGCCGGCTCGGTCTATCCGCACACGCCCATCCACCCGACGCAACTCTACGCCATGGGCCTGATGATTCTGATCTTCGTCGGACTTCTCTATTTCGATCGCCGTCCCCATCCCCAGGGGCAGACTTTCGCCCTTTTTCTCATCGCCTACGGCGTTGCGCGCTTCTGGGTGGAGGGCTTGCGCTGGTATGAACCGGAGATGATTGTCGGCGTTGTCGGTCCCATCCGTGTGACGGGTTCCCGTGTCGTGTCGGTCCTCATGTTTTTCGCCGGTGTGTTCCTCTGGAGGTATTTGCAAATCATGGCGGCACGTCAGAAGGAGAGGTCGGAATGAGCGGAATGGTCATCAGCTTCGAAGGCATTGACGCTTCCGGCAAAACGACCCAGATAACCCGCTTGGAGGACTGGCTGCGCAACCACGGATGCGATGTCCTGGTTCGCCGCGAACCCGGCGGCACCGAGCTCGGGGAGAGCATACGCGATGTACTGCTCGACCCTCGCTGGCGAGCCATGCACCCGCGAACCGAATTCCTGCTCTATTCCGCCTCACGCGCGCAACTCGTGGAAGAAGACCTGCTGCCGTTCCTTCAGAAGAAACGAGGCGTCGTGCTCCTCGACCGCTTCTATGATTCTTCGACAGCCTATCAGGGTGCCGGTCGAGGCCTTGCCTTACGCGAAGTCGAACACGTCAATCGTTTTGCCACCGCGCATCTCCAGCCGCACAGAACATTCTTCTTCGACCTGCCTCTACATGAAGCGCGAAGACGCAAGGGCCTCCAATCCCAGGCGGCGGACCGCCTCGAAACCAGCAGCGATGAATTCTACGAGCGTGTGCGTCAAGGGTATTTGGACCTCTGCGAGCGAGAACCGCAACGCATGGTTCGCTTGGACGCATCGGGCACCCCGGATGAAATCGCGACCACGATTCTCGAAAGCGTAATGCCGCTCCTCCAGAAACACTGGCCGAGCTGGCGGCCATAGTCCGCGCACTCACCTGCTGAGAAATGGCGCTTCTTTTGCTGGAACGGAATCTCGAGGGTGGTAGTCAAAAAAGTGTCAAGCTGCATGCTGAGAAGCAATGAAAGCGAAGTCTTTGGAGTACAATATGTTGCACAGATTCTGGCGTTCCGTTGCGTTGATTGTGGTTCTTCTGCCCTTGGCTCTTGCACTTGAGGCCGGGCCGGCACCAAGTTCCCAAAACGAACTCTACGAACGCATCCGAGAGAATATCGGCCTCTTTGGTGATGTCTATCGGGAAATCAGTCTCCGCTATGTAGACTCAGTTGACCCCGACGAGTTCGTTCGCGCTGGCATTGACGGAATGCTCGCGACCCTCGACCCCTACACGGTCCTTTACGATGACTCCCAGATGGAGGACCTCGAGATTCTCACGACGGGCCGCTACGGAGGGGTCGGTATAGAAATCGGTGTACGCGGCGAGAAGAAAGTGCTGACGGTCATTACGGCAATGGATGATTCGCCGGCGCAGCGCGTCGGTATCCGGTCCGGCGACCGCATCGTCGAGATTGACAGTCAATCCACTGAGGGATTCACAACGGCCAAGGCCGCGGAGTTTCTCCGAGGCGATCCCGGCACCCAAGTGACCATCAAAATCATGCGAAGCGGCAGCATCGAACCGATTGAGTTCGTCATCACCCGGGATGAAATCGAAATCAAGGATGTGCCTTATTACGGCTTCGTCGAACCGGGCATCGGTTATATCAAACTCGCCCACTTCTCCCGGCGAGCGGCCGAGGAACTCGACCACGCCGTCTCCGAGCTGTTTGCCGGAGGCATGGAAAAACTCGTTCTCGACCTCCGCTCCAATCCGGGCGGTCTTCTGCCTGCGGCCGTGGCGGTCTCGCAGCGAGTGTGCCCGAAGGGCAAGGTCGTTGTCTCCACCCGGGGCAGAATGCTCGAAGCGGCGCGCGATTTCACGGCACCCACGGATCCTGTACTCGGTGATGTGCCGCTCGTGGTTCTGGTGAATGGCGGATCGGCCTCGGCGTCCGAAATCGTTGCCGGAGCCGTCCAGGATCTGGACCGGGGAGTCATCGTCGGACAACCGACTTTCGGTAAGGGACTCGTGCAGTCCGTCATTTCTTTCGAGAGTGGCAAAGCCCTCAAACTGACGACCGCCAAATATTACACGCCGTCAGGCAGGCTGATCCAGAAAGTAGACTACTTTTCGCCGACCCAGAGCGTTCTCTCTGAAGATACGACGCAAGCTACTCCCGATTCCTTCGCGACTCTTCACGGGAGGCCGGTCTATGGTGGAGGGGGCATTTCGCCCGATGTCTTCGTGCCGGTGCCCGAGCCAAACCGACTCGGCACGGAACTCTGGCGCCAGGGCAAGTTCTTTGACTTCGTCACCGAATACCGGGCCCGCCACCCCAATCTGACAAGCGCGGACATCAGTGACCAGGCGTTGGACGAATTCCAACAGTGGCTGGAGGAAACGGATTTCGTCTATCGTAGCCGGTGCGAAATCGAGTTTGCCGACCTCGAAGCCGTCGTTGAAGAAGAAGGCATGACCGAGCAGGCGGCTGGTCCGCTGGATTCACTGCGCAGCATATTCGCTCAAAATCGGCAGCGCGATTTCGAGCAGGGCAGACAGTTCATCCGCCAATCGCTGCAGCACGAACTCGCGGCGAACCTGTGGGGATCGCGAGGCAGAACCGAGGCGAGCTTCAAAGATGACCCGCAACTCCTCAAAGCCATCGAGATTCTCCGCGACCAGACTGGTTACCGCGCGCTCCTCGCCTTGGACATGCCCGTGGACACGACTCGATAAGGCCGGCTCTTGTCGCTGATTCTCCTGCTGTTCATAACCGGCTTCGCAGCCGGAGCCTTTGGGGGTTACCTGGGCATCGGTGGGGGAGTGCTGATGGTGCCGGTGCTGGTCGAGCTCCTGCACAGCCGTGGCGTCAGTGCAGAGCACCTCTTCCATCTTGCCTTTGGCACGGCTCTCTGCGCGGCGATTGGAACGGCGGCCGCCACAACGGCCAGCTACGCGCGAGTTCGCCGTGTGGCGTGGAAAGTAATCCTCTGGGCCGCACTTCCCGCCGTCGCCATGTCTCTCGTCGGCTCGTATCTGGCGGCCATTTCCGAAACCAGCCTTCTCCGCGCGGCCTTCTCCATCTTTGTTATCGCATCGGCAGGTTTTCTTATCCGCGGGAAGTTCGCCCCGCCGGGCGGCTCCGTGCCCGTGCGGCACTTCCCCTTGGTGGTAACCGGCTGCCTCGCGGGTATCGCTTCAGCCTACTTAGGGATAGCCGGTGGCGTGATCATGGTGCCCCTCTTTCTCATCTGGGCTCGCCTGCCGGTCGAACATGGCCCCGGCACGAGTGCCGCGGTCGGAATCGTCACAACCGTCGTCGGCGCACTCGGATATATCCTCCACGGAATGCACGCGACCGGCCTCCCATCCGGTGCCGTCGGCTTCATCCTGCCCGCTTTCGCTGCACCCATGATGATCGGAACCATCCTCGGCGCTCCCCTCGGATTCAGTCTGAACCGCCGCTTCGGCACCAAGGTCTTCCGCTACATCTTCGCCCTCTTCCTGCTTCTGATCGCGGCTCGATTGCTCTTTCGCTCTTTCTAACGCGATACATTCCAGCCCACTATCCGCGACCTCTGGCCGCGGCCAGTATAGCGTCCAGAAAGGTTGTTTCGTTCATCAATTTACGAACCCCCATCAATTTGCTAACCTCCACCAGTTTACTAGCCCCCACCAATTTACTAGCCCCCACCGTCCTCGGTGGGGGAGTACTTGAGTCGCCGAGGCAGATCCCCTGATCTGCCCGGAATTCATTCAAAAACGAAAATGCGATGACTCACACAAAGACAACACGCGCCCTGTTTGAAACCAAACTGCCTTGCAAGCTCCGGGCACGCGGCAAAGTCCGCGACATCTACGAGATTGACGAGCAGCATTTGCTCGTCGTGACGACGGACAGACTCAGCGCCTTTGATCATGTTCTGCCGACACCGATTCCTGATAGAGGCCGCGTACTCATGGGATTGTCGCACTTCTGGCTTGCGAAGTTGCATAGCATCGTCAGGAATCATTTGGCTGAAGAAGAGCGGCTGCAAAAACTCCTCGCTGAGTTGCCTGAAGATGAAAGGCGCACTCTGAAAGGTCGAGCGGAGCTCGTTCGGGCGGCGAAAGTCTTTCCTGTGGAATGCGTCGTGCGTGGATACCTCGCAGGCTCGGCATGGACGGAATATCAGAAATCTGGCTCAATCTGCGGAGTACCTCTACCGAAAGGCCTCATGCAATCACAGAGGCTGCCTGAGCCCATCTTCACCCCCGCGACGAAGGCAACCTCAGGGCATGATGAGAATATCCCCTTTGAGAAGATGGCTGGAATCATCGGCACCGAAGCGGCAGAAACATTGCGGGACATCTCGCTACGGGTGTACACGATGGCGGCTGAATTCGCCCCACCGCGGGGCATTCTCATCGCCGACACAAAGTTCGAATTCGGAATCGTGGACGGACAGATTGTTGTAGTCGACGAGGTCTTAACGCCGGATAGTTCGCGCTTCTGGCCAGCCGACCGCTACGAGCCCGGGCGCGACCAACCCAGCCTCGACAAGCAGATTGTGCGCAACTACCTGATCCACATCGGCTGGAATCGCGAACCTCCCGTTCCTGCCCTGCCTCCCGAAGTCGTCAATCAAACGCGCCAGGCCTACCTGACCGCATACCGGGCGCTGACAGG
>CAZJAD010000102.1:5009-7940 GCA_964543855.1 uncultured Alphaproteobacteria bacterium | reverse complement strand
CTGTGACTTTACGATACAACGGTGCTTTCAAACACTTCTCCAGGGCCTGTCTTGCCTCGTTTCAAACCAAGAATTCATCGCGAAATTCACCTGCCTCTTCTGATCGTCCTCTGCTTTTGTCTGCGTCCGGCTCTTGCAGGCACCTTTGCCGAAGACTCCCTCCAGATTGCCGCTTTCTATCAGAAAGTGGAGTCCGGTGACAGCGCCGGTGCCCGCGCGTTGCTTTTCGCGCTCAGCGAGAATCCCGACGACGAATTGGCCCGGAAAGCGAACTTCCTTCTCGCCAAAAAGGCCTTCGATGCAGGCAACTACGATGGCGTTCATGAAGCCGTCGCCCTTGGAATCCCTGAGCCACTGAGCGATTGGGGATTTTATCTGCAAGCCCTCGCCTATCTGGAGGTTGGCCGGTCGACTGATGCCAGTGCGAGTCTGGCGCTTCTTGTGTCGGATCCCGCTTCGGTTCTCGCCGAAGAAAGCCTGTGGCGACTGGCGGATCTCGCGTTCGAGAAAGGCTATATCGATTCCACGATTCGCCTGACAACGCGCTATCGAGTGCAATTTGCCGATGGGCCACATCGTCAGGACATCGAGCTTCTCAAAGCGTCCGCGCTGGTTCTATTGCGAGAGTATGCCGCGGCGGTCGAATGTCTCTACCGCGCGGAGCTTATGGGACCGACCACAGACGCAGGAAAGAAAGCGGAACTGAAACGCCTGTCGTTCAAACAGCTCTATGCATTTGAGCCGCGCCCGATGAGCGTGACTGAAATCAAGCGTCGTTTCGAGGCGCTGGCCGAGGCTCGCGCGCACAACACGGCGACCTTGTGGGTCGAAGAGCTCTTGCCCAAAGCGGCATCGGCTGAGCTTGAGGATGTCCTGCTTTACTGGAAAGGCGTCCTGCTCGCCCGCAAGGGTCAGCAGAATGACGCGATAGCAATTCTCTCGGAACATCGGCGCAAGTTTCCTGAGAGTCCTTACGCAGACGATGCTCTCTACGAGCTTGCGCGCTCCGCCTACCTGCGCAGTGAAGACAGCCTGGCGGTTGCATGTTTCCAGTCGATTGTCGAGCGCAAGGGTCATTTCCGCCGCGTGCTGGACGCACTGAAACTTCAGGGCGTCCTCTATGCTGATGCCGGAGAGCTTGAGAAGGCTCGTGCGGCTTTTGAAGAGCTCGTCGCCTACACGGAAGGACATCCGGACCAGGTTGAGGCGCTTTGGTGGCTGGGTTGGGCGCTCTGGGATCTGTCACGCTTCGATGAGGCCGAGGAGACATGGGCTCGCCTTTGGTACATCGGAAAAGACTCCGACTACGCCCCGGCGGTGCTCTACTGGCGCGGCCGCTGCTTCGAGAAAATGCAGAAGGCGCAGCGTGCCCGCGAGCTTTTCGATCAAACGCGTACATTCTTCCCTCATTCCTACTACAGCCTCCAGACAGACTCGAAACTTCCCACAGACACGCTCGCACCTTTGGAATGGGGATCTACTTCGTGGGAACCGTTGCCCTGCCACCCCGATTCTGAGGCCACTCCTCATTTTGAAAAATTCTGCCTGCTGCAACACCTGCGGCTCTGGGACTTGGCGTTGCGCGAATGGCCTGCTGTGAAAGCGGAGCTTGGCGAGAGCCCCGGCCTATGGTGGCAACGAGCGGCTCTTCTGGATAATATCGGCGACAGCCAGCAGGCTTGGCTCGTCATCCGGGATCACCTGCGCCTGTTTCTGCTGAAAGGCAATGCGGAACTTCCGGATCGTTTCTGGCGGATCGCTTACCCGATTGATTTCGATGACCTCGTCAAGAAGTATGCAGTCGCTCGAGGCCTGGATCCCTATTTCGTTCTCGGTCTTATTTGTCAGGAAAGTCGGTTCCAGGCGGATATTGCCTCCAGCGCCGGAGCCGTCGGATTGATGCAGCTGATGCCTAAGACGGCAGAACGCGTGGCGGGCAAATTGGGCATGCCGTATTCCCGGCAGAGGCTTGTCGAGCCGGAGTACAATATCACCCTGGGTACAGCCTATCTGGCGGACCTTCTCACAGAATTCTGGGGTGACTCGATTCTTGTTCTGGCCGCCTATAACGCGGGCGAGAGTGCGGCGCAAGCGTGGGATGCAGAGTTCGGAGGTGAGGCAGATGTCTTCGTTGAGCACATTCCTTACCGTGAAACGCGGACCTTCGTGAAACGTGTCTTGCAGCATATCGCGGCTTATCGCCGCTTGTATCCCAGCCTCTAACGGGTCTGTATTCACAGAGTCGGGAAGCCGACCGCCTCTTTGCCAATCTTCGAGCGGCGCATACATCTCACGGATGTGGCCGAAAGAAGCCGTTTGTTTTTGTCAAGAATTCTATTATCATACAGTTGCGGGCTTCGCAGCGGTCGGAAGTGGGAAACTTCTGCCCCGGGTTGCTCGTTGAAATAGGCGTACTTTGGCACTTCTCACAAACGACATGAACAGGACAAAAGAAGACATCACTCGCCTGACGACCCTCAGCCATTGTGCGGGTTGAGCGTCCAAGATGAGTCCGGCGGTGCTGGACGACCTCTTGGAAAACACGATTGCCTTTAAGGACCCGCACCTTCTGGTGGGATTCCGAACGCATGACGACGCGGCCGTTTATCGGCTGCCTCGAGGCGAGACGGTGATCCAGACGGTGGACTTCTTCACACCCGTCGTGGATGATCCTTACACTTGGGGAGCGATTGCCGCCGCCAATTCCCTGTCGGATGTCTACGCGATGAACGGGCGTCCGCTCTTTGCACTCAACATCGCGTGCTTCCCTAAGAAGCTGCCGGTCGCACTCTGGCGTGAAGTGGTCCGAGGCGGCGCGGATAAGGCGAGTGAAGCCGGCGTTGTCATCGCCGGCGGACACACCATTGACGATGAGGAACCCAAGTACGGTCTTGTGGTCACCGGCGTTGTTGACCCAGAGACGATGTGGAC
>CAZJAD010000102.1:0-4909 GCA_964543855.1 uncultured Alphaproteobacteria bacterium | reverse complement strand
GAAATCGCCCGCAGCTCGAAAGTCAAACTCGAAATTGGCATGGCGCGTGTCCCATTTGTTGAGCTCGCGCTGTCCCTTGCCGAGACCGGAGCGTTTCCCGGGGGAAGCTGGGCCAACCGCGAGTACCTACAGAATTTTGCCATTTACCCGAAAGATTTCCCAGAGACCTCTATCCTCTTGCTGTGTGATGCGCAGACTTCCGGGGGGCTTCTGGCCGCATTGCCAGAGAATCAGGCTCACGAGGCCGTCCGTCGATTGAAGCATGCTGGAATGGTCAGGTCGGCCGTTATCGGTAGAGTCCTCGACGGTGAGGGCATTCAAGTCATCCTTTAGAAGGAGGACATCATGAAAGTCGGGAAATGGCTTCTGTCAACTCTGATCGTCTGGGTGGCCTATTGGATTCTGCAGTCCATCGTACACGGGTGGATACTGATGGGCTACTATGAGGAGACGGCCAGCCACTGGCTCAGCGAATCCCAGATGCAAGGTCGAATGTGGGCAATGATTCTGGGCATGCTTCTCTTCTCACTTTTCTTCTGCGCAATTTATACGAAAGGTGTGCGGGAGGGTGGACTGGCGGAAGGAGCTCGGTATGGACTCTGGATCGGTTTGTTGTTGAGTCCCTCCATGTTTTTCATTCGCTGGTCCACGGAAGCTCTGCCGGGAGCCCTGATCTTCCTCGACGCACTCTTCATGCTTATCATCCTCATTATCGTTGGAGGAGTTCTGGGGGTTGTCTACGGCAAAGTATCCAAGGCCTGACAACCTCCTGTTGACGGCATGGGTGGGAGGTTTCTTTGGCCGTTCAAGAAATCAATTTAGCGGGAAAGTATGCGCTCGTGACGGGCGGGTCGCGGGGCATCGGGCGAGCCATCGCGGAGCGCCTGGCTGAAGCCGGAGCGGCGGTTATGGTGAACTACCTGCACCGGCGCTCGGCCGCCGAAGAGACCGCGGAGGCAATCGCGGCTTACGGAGTTGAGGCAAAAATTGTGAAGGGCAATGTCGGTGTGGCGGCGGATGTCGATCGTATCTTCGGTGAAATCGCGCAAACATGGGGACAACTTGACATCCTGGTTTCGAATGCCGCATCGGGCGTTTTGAAGCCTGCACTCGACATCACGCCGCGCCACTTCCACTGGACGATGGATGTGAACGCCGCCGCGTTTCTTCACCTCGTGCAACATGCGTCCGAGCTCATGGGTGACCGTGGCGGCAGAATTGTGGCGGTCTCCAGTTTGGGGGCGGTGCGAGCTTTGCCCAACTATGCGGCGGTGGGCGCGTCGAAAAGCGCGATCGAGTCACTCGTCCGACATTTGGCTGTCGAGCTGGCGCCCCGCGGAATCTATGTCAACGCCGTATCGACCTCCGTCGTCGAAACCGATGCGTTGAAATACTTCCCGAATCCCGAAGAGATAGTGGCAGAGACGCGCCGCCGCACCCCGGCGGGTCGTCTGGTGACTCCTCGCCATATCGCCAACGCCGTTCTCTTCCTGGTGAGTCCACTCGCCGACTTCGTCGCAGGCCACACCTTGGTAGCGGACGGCGGATACTCCATCGTTGCTTGAGAAAATCTCCCGATGTCGTGCGGCTGCCTGTCGCAAGCCGCATTATCTGAATTTGCGAACGAATTACTTGGTCAGTTTCCTATGTTAGTCCCACTCAGAAAAAATCTTGGCCGCCTTCTCGGGCTTTCGCTCTTGATCGCGACTTGCGCCGCCCACTCAGCACCCCGCCGCCTCGACTGGTACGATGCCTGGCAACTGGCTCTTGAGCAGAACCGCACGCTTCTGCTCTCCCGCGAAGAAGTCACAAAATCTCGCCAGAAGGTGCGGGAGGCCTACGGCGCCGCGATGCCGTCCATCAGTGCTGCGGGACTTTACACTCGCAATATCGAGGTGCCTGTTTTCTTCATCAGCATGCCCGATGAGACAGGGGCGCTCACGGTCCAGCCCATCAAGATAGGCATGGACAATTCCTACACAGGCATGCTCGAATTGCAGCAGCCAATCTATGTTGCAGGGAAGATTGGGTTGGCCCTGCGCATCGCGAAAAGTTACGTGAACCTCACGAAGGCGACCGAGCGGCAAACACTTCAGGAGTTGCGACTGGGGCTGGCCCAGAGCTTCTTCGGGACGGTCTTGGCCAGAGAGCTGGTCCTCGTGCAGCGCCAGGCCCTCGACCAATCCCGGAATCACCGCGATCGAACGCAACTTCTCTTTGAACAGGGAACGGTCAGCGAATACGACAAGATTCGCGCCGAGGTCGGCGCGGCCAACTGGGAGCCCGTCGTCCTGGAAGCGGAAAATGGCTATCGACAGACACTCCTGCAACTGCAGATCCTCCTCGGAGTTCCACCGGAGGATTCGCTTGAACTTGTGGGGACCTTCGATTCCGACCGCACTCCACCCGAGCCTCTGGCCCAGGCCATCGAGCGCGCCTATGCGCAGCGGCCCGAGCTCGAAGTCACAGAACACCAACGCATGATTCAGCGCCGCCTGCTGGCCATCGAACGCCGCAGCCTGTACTGGCCGACGCTCTACGGCTCTGCGAGCGTGACCTGGCAAACGGAGTCCGAGGACCTGAACTTCCGGGATTATAGCTGGACAAGGAGCACGGCAGCTGGCCTGACACTCTCGATTCCGCTCTTTAATGGCTTCGCAACGCCGGCTCGAATTCAGGAAGTGCGATCCGATTTGCGCAGCCTTGATTATCAGGAGACGGACCTGCGTCAAGCCATTCGCAATGAAGTCGAGAATGCCTACAACGAACTCCATCGAGCGCTGAAAGCGCTTGAAGTGCAGGAGAAAAATCTGGCCCAGGCCGAGAAAGGCTACGAAATTGCCAAGGTGCGGTATGAGAGCGGGCTCAGCACGCAGTTGGAGCTTCTCGACGCCGAGCTGCAGGTCAATCAGGCGCGGGTGAATCGGCTGCGTGCGCTCTACGAACTCACGGTTGCCCGCTACGCTCTGGCGCGAGCCGTCGGAGACTTTCCCACAGTCGCCACCGCGCCGTAGATGAAGAAAACGCAAAAGGAGTTCCGCCGTGACCAAGAGTTCTGAGTTCATGGATTGGACGCATACTGCGCTGACTGAGGCAGCCAAAGTGCCCGGACTGATTGAAGCGCGTTGCCTCAACGACATTGCGCGGATTGCCGAAGCATGCACCAACTCCCTCCACAACGGTGGACGCCTCTTCTTCTGCGGGAACGGCGGCTCCGCAGCCGAATCACAACACTTCGCGACCGAACTCGTCGTGCGGCTCTCAGCGGAAGTAACGCGGCAAGCCCTGCCGGCGATGGCGCTCACGACCGACACGAGCACGCTGACCGCCTGCAGCAACGATTTCGGTTTCGAGACAGTTTTTGCGCGACAGGTTGAGGCTCATGTGAGGCAAGGCGATGTGCTTTTTCTCCTTTCGACAAGCGGACGCTCGCCGAATCTCCTGCAGGCTGCAAAGGCCTCGCGCGAAGGGCTGGCGACAAACATCGGCCTGCTGGGCCAAGACCAAACGCCGCTGGATACCTACCTGGATATTGCGCTGCACATCCCCTCCACGGACACCCAGCGCATCCAGGAAGCACACCTGTTATGCGGCCACATCCTGATTCATCTAATTGAAACTGAGCTTTTGACTTCGAAATGACTTTCCTGAATGCCGCAATCCTTTTCGCGCTAACGCTCGGCCTCTTGCCGATTCTGATTCATCTGCTGACGAGGCAGAGACTGAAGCGCGTTCTCTTCCCGACGCTCCGATTCCTGAAGGAACTTCAACGCCAGAGGATGCGGCGACTCAAGCTCCGCCAGCTCCTTCTGCTTCTCCTGCGGACGCTTGCGGTCGTGGCGCTGGTTCTGGCCATGGCACGCCCGGTCATGCGGTCCACGGCAGGAATCCTGCCCGGCATGCATGCCCGCACGAGCGCGATTCTGGTCGTGGACCGGAGCGCTTCGATGGGAACCGAGACGCCCGAAGGGACACGCCTTCGGGAAGCGGCGGCGCACGCTCAGGAAATCCTTTCCCTCATGGAAGACGGCGATGAGGCGCAAATCGTCTGGGCGGACGCTCACCCCGAGCCATTCCCCGCCGAGCCCACGGGCCAATTCCGCGTGCTGCGGGAAGCAATCTCCGAAACACGGGTCACAGCCGGTGGATCCAATCTCGCCGAAGCGTTGCGCCTGGCAAAGTCTCTCATCCTGCAATCGAAGAATCTTCACCGCGAAGTCTATGTCCTGTCAGATTTCAGTGCTTCGGCCTGGCCGGACGGGCTGCCGGACGGCCCTCTTTTTCCTCCTGAAATCAAGCTTTTCCTTTCGCCGCTGAGTGGCGAGCGTTCCCGCAATGTTGGCGTGACAGATGTCAGAATTCTCTCGCGTTTGATCACGCCCGGTCGGCCCATCGAACTGCAAGCCACCCTCAGAAACAGCTCGCGCAACGCACTCCCCGACCGTCTCGTGAGCGTGTTTCTGGAAGGACGCCGCGTAGCCAGTCGGACTGTTTCACTGGCGGGCGGCGAGACGAAGGCGCTTGAGTTTCGGTTCGTGCCGGAAGAGGCTGGAGATTTGGGGGGCTATGTAAAACTGGAAGAGGGAGATGATTTGCCCGCCGATGACCAGCGCCATTTCGTGCTGCGTGTTCCCCAGCAAATAAAGATTGCACTGGTCGCACCACCGGGATCGGCGGCAACCTTCACCGCCCTGGCACTCAGTCCGTCCGGTCGCCCCGACGCATTTGTGCAGGTTGAGCCGCTCACCGTGCCCCAGTTCGAGGCCGCGGATTGGACGCTGTACGACGCGATTTTCATCATGGATGCTCCCGCGTTCGGTGCGGGAACGAGTGCTCAACTCCACGCGCTGGTTGAATCGGGCAAAGGCCTGCTGGTGATTCTTGGGCCGGGATCAGACCTGCGCGCTCA
>CAZJAD010000101.1:0-8173 GCA_964543855.1 uncultured Alphaproteobacteria bacterium | reverse complement strand
TCAACAATCCGATGTCCGGAATTCTCACCTACGCCAAGCTCTCGATCCGGAATCTCTCCAACTCACCCGGGGAGCAAGAGGTTGAAGGCACGGTCGAGAACCTCAAAGTGATCCGCGATGAGGCGAAGCGATGCGGCGACATCGTCAAGAATCTGCTTCTGTTCTCGAAGAAATCCTACGGCGAGATGTCCACGCAGGACATCCGGCCGGTGATCGACCGGAGTATCGAGCTTGCCCGACACGGCGTCAAGACGAAGAAAGTGACTCTGAAGCAGGAGATCACGACCGACAAGACGCAGCTCTACTGCGATACGGCGGCGATGCAACAGATGATTCTGGTGCTCGTTATCAACGCGATCGAGGCGGTGCCCGGGGAAGGTGGAGAAGTTACGGTTTGTCTCTGCGACGGTGAGAAGGAGGGCACCCTCTGCCTGGAGGTCAGAGACAATGGCGTGGGCATTGCCGACGGCGATCTTCCGCACATTTTCGAACCCTATTACACGACGAAGGATTCGGCGGAGAACACGGGACTTGGACTCGCGGTCGCTTATCGGATTATCGTGGACCAGCACCAGGGGCGAATACTGGTGAAGTCGAAGGTGAACGAGGGGACGACATTCAGAATCGAGCTGCCGATTGAGGCGCCGGTCAAAACGGTGTGAACGGCGCGGTCAGCGGCAAACGCAGGAGGCTTGATTGATGGATAAAGAGAATATCGGGATACTGGTTGTTGACGACGAGTTTTCCGTGCGCGATTCTCTCTACAAGTGGTTCATGTCGGATGGGTTCCGGACGGACACAGCCGAGAGTGCCGATGCGGCGATGGTGAAACTCCGCGAGCAGACCTGGGACATCATCCTGCTCGATATCAAGATGCCGGGTATGGACGGCATTGAGTTCAATCGCCACATCCGGGGCATCGACAAGGATATCATCGTCATCATCATGACGGCCTATTCGTCCGTGGACACCGCGGTTCAGGCGCTGAAGGACGGTGCCTTCGATTATGTGTCGAAGCCGGTCGATCCCGATGATCTCACGCACATCATCCGCAACGCGCTGGAAAAGCGCCGCCTTGCGCGGGAAAATATTCAGCTCAAGCAGCAGATTGAAGATCTGTCCATGCCTGACGATATTGTCGGGACATCGCCTCAGATGCGGCGTGTTCTCGAAATGGTTGCCACGGTGGCTAAGACGGACGCGACGGTGATGATTCGCGGCGAGAGCGGGACGGGGAAGGAACTGGTGGCGCGTGCGATTCACAGCAACAGCAACCGCCGGTACGCGCCGATTATCTCCGTCAATTGCGGCGCGTTTACGGAGACACTTCTCGAGAGTGAACTCTTCGGCCACGAGAAAGGGGCGTTCACCGGCGCGAGTGCTCGCCGACGCGGCAAAATCGAGCGTGCGGACAAAGGAACCATCTTCTTCGATGAAATCGGGAATATCACCTCGAAGATGCAGATGGATCTGCTTCGCGTGATTGAAACCAAGCAGTTCACTCGCCTGGGTGGAGAGAAGCCGATCGAAGTCGACTTCCGCATCATCAGCGCGACAAACCGCGATTTGGAGGAGGGGGTGGCTGCCGGGGAGTTCCGAGAGGATCTCTACTTCCGCCTCAATGTCTTCACGATTGACATTGCACCGCTCAGGGAACGCACCGAGGACATTCCGCTTCTCGCGGACTACTTCGTACAGAAGTATGCGCAGTCCATGACGCGCGGTGTGAAGGGGATTTCAGCGGACGCGATGAAAATGCTGGAGGCCTACGACTGGCCGGGGAATGCGCGGGAGCTGCGGAATGTAATTGAGAGGGCGATTGTACTCTGTTCCGGCGATGAAATCACGGCGCGCGATCTTTCGTTTCCCTTCCGCTATCGCATGAAACAACCGGGTGGCGATACGCTGGAGGAAGTGGAGAAGTCTCATGTCACGAGGATACTGGAGCGCGCGGACTGGAATATAAGCCACGCGGCGACCGTCCTCGGGATTGATCGCACGACCCTATACAGCAAGATTAAGAAGTACGGTCTGAGCAAGCAAAGTTGAAGCCTTCCAAGCTCTATGTGGTTCCGGTCCAGCTTTCCGATGACTCAGTGCTCGACCCTCTGCTTACCTATCTGGCCCACGCGTTTCGCCTGGAGACTGAGATACTGTGGAAAGAGATTGACCTGGCCAAGGCGTATGATGCGAAACGCCACCAGTATTATTCGTCCACGATCCTTGCCCAAATCGTGTCCAATCCCCCGGCCGACGCTTTTCGCATGCTGGGAGTGACGGGCGTCGATATCTATATTCCCGTTCTCACCTACCTCTTCGGGGAAGCTCAGTTCAAGGGACTGGGCGCCCTCATCTCCACCTACCGACTCCGCAGCGAATTCTACGAACAGCCTCCTGACGCGCAGCTATTCCACGAGCGACTGCTCAAGGAAGCGGTCCATGAACTCGGCCACACCTACGGGCTGGTTCACTGCAACTATCCCGGCTGTGTGATGAACAGCTCGACTTACATCGAGGATGTCGACGAGAAGATGGTCTCGTTCTGCAGGGCGTGTGCGAAGATAATCGGGGAGGGCGGTATCGAGTGAGGGGCTGACGAATCGACGGACGCGTCGGTCACTTGGTGGCGGTATCGCTTGGCTTGCCGATAAAGCTAAGGACAAGATGCCGGTATTCTTCCGGCGGCAGCAGCTCCTGCAGGTTCCGCGACAATTCCCCGCCGTCGTGCATGGTCTGACCGAGCAGTTCCTGGCTGCGCTTGAGCGAGTTGGCCAGAATGGAGTCGAGCCACTCGAGTTCCTTCAGATACCACGGGAAAACCGCTTCACCGGCGCGGCAGTACTTCAGATCCTCTTCGAGGTCGTCGGGTTTGACGCTGAAAAGCCATCCTCGGCCGAGCGAATCGAGAATCAGCTTGTCGGGAAAGCCGTGAAGTTCCTCGTTGGCTCTCACAACGCGACCGGAAATCGGCGACAGGATTGAGAACGCTCTGGCACCTTGAATCACCTGACAGCACGCCTCACCCCGCCGGACTCGTTGCCCGACAGCGGGCAGCGACACATCGTCGACCGATCCGAGGACGGTCGCCACGATGTTGTCAATTCCGACATAGGCGCAATTCGGAGTCTCCACCTGAATCCAGGTGTGCTTCGGATGGAAATGGCGATCATCTTCTCCGTAGAATTTGACCATGCGCGCGAGGTGTGAGAGCTTTAGGGAATCGGCGCTGCGCTTGCTGCCCTGATCCGTTTCCGAATCTGGAAACGGATTTTTCTTTCTCGCCTTTTCCGGTGCGGCGGGTGTTCGGGCCAGTCCCCTCAGTCCGATATCCAAAGGGCAGGTGTCGCAGTTGAAATCCCGGTCACAGATCTTGTACGCGACGACTCCAAGCTCCATCCAGATGCAGGGCTTGTCTCCTTCGGGGATGACATGGAAACGCCCATCGCTTTTCGGCTTCGGATTGTTCATGGTCTTGGTTCCCTCCCGGGAGACTAAACACTCCAGCCTATGCGCACATACCCTTCGAGGTCTTCCTCAGCAGGCTCGGCAACCGCTGGCGCCTCTTTCGGGAAGACCGGGAAGTAGCGCGCAATCAAGCCAATGATGATGAAGCCCGCCATCACGAAGGAAGTCGTGATGACGAATTCCTGCCAGCTCGGGAAGTAGCCCCCATTGACCTTGGCGAAGCCCGTCGTGACCACATTGACCCGGTGCATGACGAAGCCCAGTACAGTGCTGAGGGAGATCACGAACAGGCCGCGAGGCGTCGATCGAATCTTCTTGTTCAGCAGCAGAGCAAACGGGAGAATGATGAACAGGAATATTTCCAGCCAGAAGAACGGCGTCTCATAGCGATTGGCAAAAGCAAGTCCCAGCGCACCGCGTGCCGCAAGATCTTCAAAGCGAATCACGGCAAAGATCCCGAGGAAGAACATCAGCCCTTTCGAGACAGACATCAGAAGATGCTGCGGCGTCTCGTGATTGAGGAAGCGCTTGCTCAGGGCGGATTCGAAGATGACCATCGCCAGACCGGCGGCAATACAGGAGAAGAAAAAGAGCACCGGCAGAATCGGCGAATACCACAGGGCGTCGAGTTTGCTGGGCACCGCCGTAAAGAGCGTTCCGAGCGTGGACTGGTGCAGCGTGGAGAGTAGCGCTCCGATGATAATCAGAGGCACGCTGACCGTGTGGAAGATGTGCTGCATGCGGGTCCAGCCGAATTTCTCGAAAATGACCTGACTGAATTCGAGAAACAGCACCGTGGTGTAGAGCATGACGCACCAGGCCACTTCGAACAGGGGAGAGTGGATGTTCCAGTAGATGATGCAGTGCCACATGTTCCACGGCTTCCCCATCTCAATCAGAAGGCCCGCGATGAAAATCAGATAGCCCATGAAGGCCGTGAGGATGCTCATGCGGACGATCGGGCGGAATTTCTTCAACCCGAAGATATAGACCGTGCTGGCCATCACGAAACCGCCGGCGGCGAGCCCAACACCCGTGAGGATGTCAATCCCGATCCAGAGGCCCCAGGCCGACTGGTCGGTCAAGTTCGTGACCGAACCGAGGCCATAGATGTAACGATGAACCGCGATGGCGATGGCGGCCACGAAGAAGGCTCCGGCAATCAGCGGCCACGGAGCAAGAAGTGGATGGAGTTTCTTAAGCATTGTGTGGACCTCCCTTGCCCTCGGCGCGCTTTTTGTCGTCAATCGTCTGAGTTTGAAGCTCAGCGACTTCTTCACGACGCCGATAGATCCAGTAGGTTCCTCCTAAAATTACCGCTCCGAGCAGCACGACATTGGGTACCTGTTGCAGGATGCGCCAGGGCACTTCCGGAGGCGGCTGTTCGGTGATTTCCTTGGAGAATCCGAGCATGTCAAATGGAATGGCCGAAAGATAAAGGATCGAAGTCCCTCCGACCTCACTGAGTCCGAACACGCGGTTCTGGTACTTGTCGGCGTATTTCCGAATCCGAGCCTCGGCAATGGCGATCAGATCTTCGCGGTTGCCGAAGAGTGTGGCATCGGTCGGGCAGGCTTCCGCACAGGCCGTGGGAAGACCCTTCTCGATACGGTCCGAGCACAGGTTGCACTTCATCATCCGCGGGTTCCACTCGTCCCATTCGTAGGTTGGCACCTCGAACGGACAAGCGACCAGGCAGTAACGACAGCCGAAACATTTGTTCGCATCGTAGACCACTGCGCCGCTTTCCTTCTTCGTCAGCGCTCCGACCGGGCAGACCGCAACACAACTCGGGTGTTCGCAGTGCATACAGAGTTTGCGGACGAACTGGCCGTTCGTCTGCTGAATCACCGTGAAGTTGTGGGAGCTCAGCCTGTCTTCCGGACCTCCCGGCGGGAGGTTATTTTGCGCTTTGCACGCCGCGACGCACTTGCCGCAGCCGATGCATGCGGTCGTATCAATCAGCAGTCCTTTTTCTTTCATCGTTGCATGCTCCCTTCATTTCCGCCGGTCAGGAAGCGCTGCTCAAATTTGTGCCAGTCGGCGGTTTGGAACTGTTCCATGACTCCGCTGACCGGAACACCACCGTCGGCCACCGTCGTGCCGAGCTCGGACTCTCTGCCTGCGACTTCGACGATGAAATCGCGAAACCTGCCGATCTCCTTCTTCAACCACTCGACCGCTCTGTCGGCGATGTGGAGTGGTTTCAGATCGTCGGCAATAGACGAGGGCCGAACCTTGTAGGCCCAACCGGCTTTATAAGGTTGCGTCTTCATGAGTTCTGGATTGCGAACCAGTTCCTCGTTGACTTCGAGAACCGTCCCACTAACCGGCGCGGCAAAAGCGGCTTGATTCCGCCCCTGGGTGATGCTGAATGCCGGGGCATTCGCCCTCAGTTCCTGGCCAATCTGCGGAAGGTGAACGCGATCAATCCTGCCGAGGACTTTCTGTGCAAAATCATCGGCACCCACGGTGACGACTCCCTCATCCTGGATTCGAGCCCAGGTGTGCCCCGGATGAAAGAAGAAACCGAGGGGCAGCAGGAAGTCGGATAGAAGCTTCTTTGGATTGAACCCGGCGATACCTGGTCGGCTCGCAAGGGCTGGTGCTCTCGCGGCCGCCCGTTTCGTGTAATATTGAATTCCCAGGTCCAGCAGCAGAAAGCCCATGATGATTCCGATTACGGTGACTGCGACCATGCTTAAATTGCTCCTCCTGTCCAACAAACCCTTGGGGCGGGCCTGTTACGAATTATCGTTGTCTTCCTTCTGCGAGTCCTTCTTGACTTCCTCGCCACCATCCGCCATCGTCAGACCAAGCTGGCCGGGATGGAGTTCGAGCCCAACCGGAGCCCTTGCGACGGACTTCTTGTAGCCAAGGATGCCTTGGACGAACGCGCCGATGCCGATGGCGGGGATCGCAATCCACGGCAGCAGCACCAGCAGGGCGAAGACGGCCCAGATGACAACCGCGTACCACGGCAGGTTGATGTAATACATTGTCTTATCCTCCTTTGAGCGTATTGGGTTACGCGTCTTGGTTCAATCTCAGATGGTCATGTCCTGACTCGCTCAGTAAGTACTACAACTCTCGTGCCAATTTTTCAACGCCCTTAATTATTAATATTTTACGAGACTTTTCGCGAAAATTTTCGCAAATATCTGTGGTGAATTGCTACACCGGGTGTCGAAAAACTCTTCACTCGACATGCTGAGTAGTGTAGAAAATGAGCACAGTTCGGCCAGACTTCGAGCAGCAACTGATGTTGCTGTATGCATTCACCACACGCCTCTCCAGGTATCGGGTCGTCGGGTCAATTGCGGTCTTGAGGTGGCGTTTGCTGTCTCAAAATCAACCCTAATACTCTGATAATAAAAGTATTACTACAATGTCGGATGCGCAGCTTCTTTGTTTCGTTCTTGAACGAATTACAGATTGACAAGGCACCACAAAAGGTTTACCTTTACTATGATAAATACAATTGTACGCCACTAAGCATCCGGCTCAGTCTATCAGACGGAGGACTCCCCAATGATGCGCATAGCCATGTACCTCACGGCCGGGCTGGCCCTTGCGGTCATGCCTGCCATGGCGGCGGTGCCGCACATGATCAATTACCAGGGTTACCTTACAGATACAGAAGGCGAAGCATTGGATACGACGGTGGTCATGACATTTTCATTTTATGATGCCGCGACTCTCGGCACGCAACTCTGGACGGAGACGCAACCCGCGTGTTCTGTTCGACAGGGCCTGTTCAATGTTCTGTTGGGTTCGGTGAACAGCATTCCGGATTCGGCGTTTGCCGATACGAATGTCTGGCTGGGGGTCACGGTCGGTGGTGACAGTGAGATGTTGCCGCGTGCGCGAGTGGTCTCGGTCGCGTATGCCTATCGTGTCGGAACCGTTGACGGAGCGAGCGGTGGAACGATTGCAGGTGATGTGGATATCATCGGCAAAGGCAACATCGGCTACGCAAACACGAATACTGGTGATTGGGCCTTTGTCACTGGTGTGTACAGCAACGCCACGGGCTACACCGCTACTGTCGGCGGAGGTTACGTTAACACTGCCAGTGGTTCCTTTTCTAGCGTGAGCGGAGGCGCCCACAACAGAGCCCGTGGTGCTTTCGCTGTTGTCGCGGGCGGTGGCGGGGCATCGTTAGCGGATTCAAATTCAGCAATGGGAGATCATTCGGCCGTGGGTGGCGGACGGCGCAATGTAGCGGGTGGTGATTATTCCGTTGTCGCTGGTGGTGGCAGCAGTGATCCAGCCAATGGGAATACAGCTTCCGGAATTCGTTCAACGGTAAGTGGCGGTTATGCGAATACGGCTTCAAACAACATGGCGACGGTTGGCGGTGGCGGTGCAAATATAGCCAGCGGCGTGAGCAGCACAGTGGCAGGAGGTTGGGCAAATGTGGCATCGGCTGATCGGACCACGATTAGCGGGGGGCGGGATAATCAAGCCACCGGTTATGCAGCCACAGTCGCTGGTGGTTTTGGGAATCAGGCAACGGGTTATGGTTCGACGGCAGGTGCAGGCATGTACAATCGTGCTCGAGGGGATCATTCTGTAATTGCCGGTGGCGGCGGTTCATCGACCGCGGACTCGAACTCGGCCTTGGGCGATTACTCAGCCATTGGTGGTGGCAGCAGTAACCAGGCTCTTGATATCTACGCCACCGTGAGTGGGGGCTATGACAATG
>CAZJAD010000100.1:0-8410 GCA_964543855.1 uncultured Alphaproteobacteria bacterium | reverse complement strand
AAATCGGCACCAGAAGTAGCAGCCAGAAATACGCCGGATAAGCGAAGGTCATGCTACTCCTCCTACTACCGCAGGCTGCACGGTTTCTTTCGTGGCGTCGACAATTCGGAAGGCGCGCTCAAGCTGCTCATCGCAGTTCTCCAACGGCGGGATGTACTTGGCGAACTTCACAAGGTCCGACTCACGCAAGAGAATCAGGCTCTCATCACGCAAGATTGGCGCGTAACCGTCGCCAGTCAATTCCTGATCTAGGTCCCAGGTCGTCATCTCCAGAGCGGGAAAACCGTAACGGCGCTCCATGTAGCGGCGAAGAATCTCCGAGAGCGCCGTGAAGAATTCCTTAAGCATCCCCCGCTCGGGAAGTCTCTTGTCGCGCAACTCAATGAGCTCGCCAAGTGCAAGCTCGTGTGCCGGAAGCACAATCTCAGGCGGCTTGAACTCCTCGGGTCGCCGTTTCCTCCGGTACCTGCGGTAGAGAATGACTGCGACAACGCCGAGCGCAGCCAGAAGAAGCCAGCGCGCCCAATCCAGAACATCCCGCCAGGTGAAGGGCAGCCAGCGCAATCCCTTGATGGCGCGCGGCGTACTGGCAGTGTCCGGCAAAACGGATACAATCTCTACCTCGCAATGACGAGTATAGAGGGTTTCCGTCACACCGGCAGTATGAAGTACGACCGGCAGAGGAGGCAGGAGATATTTTCCTGTATCGTACAGAGCGAGGCGAAAGAGGCGTTCTTGTGGAAGCATCCCCTGCGAATCCACCGAAATCAGGTAGAAAGTCAGGGAATCCGGATGGAAGACAGGCCAGTCGATAGTAGCGTCATCGGCTTGGTCGACCCTTAGCTTGAGCTCGAGCAGGTCTCCGACACGGGCACGCATCGGAGAAAGCGAGGTCTTGACCGTCGTCGCCTCACCGGTGACTGCAAACAAAAACAACAGCACGGCAGCAGCGTATCCCGGCACAAGGCGATGGTTGCGGCGCAGATTAGCTAAACCGAGGACTATGGTCATCGCCTCCTCTCGCGCCCTTTGAAAAACTGCACGATGGCTGGGATGTACGGTTTGTCCACCGGCAAAGAGAGGTAATCCACTCCCGCCTTCTGGAAGTTTTTCTTAATATTTGCCTGCCACTGGTCGAAGCGCGTGCGGAGCGTTCGTCGTACACGCTGATCCGATGTATCGACCCAAAACGGCATGCCCTTCTCCGCATCGTGAAGTCGCACAAGCCCCACTCTGGGCAGCGCATATTCCCGGGGGTCAAAAACATGAACGGCGATCAAATCGTGCTTTCGTCCCACGATGCCGACCGCCTGCTCGAAATCTGTGGCAAAGAAATCACTGATAAGAAAAACAATACCGCGCTTCTTCGTGACGCGGCTCAGATATTCGAGAGCTGCCCGAACATCGGTGCCGGAGCGCTGAGGCTTGAATGCATAGAGCTCGCGCAGGATGCGCAGGATGTGAGTCCGTCCCTTCTTGGGGACGACGAATTTCTCAATACGGTCGGTGAAGAGAATCATCCCGACCTTGTCGTTGTTCTTCAGCGCCGAAAAGGCCAACACGGCGGCCAACTCGATGGCCATGTCCACTTTCATCTGTGCGCCGGACCCAAAGTGCGCGCTGCTGGAGACATCGCACAGCAGCATAACCAGGAGCTCGCGCTCTTCCTCAAAGACCTTGATAAACGGGTGCCCCATGCGCGCACTGACATTCCAGTCGATCAGACGCACATCATCCCCCATGTGATACTCGCGCACCTCCGCGAAATCCATCCCCCGACCCTTGAAAACCGCGTGATACTCCCCGGACAAGACTTCGTTCACGATGCCACGAGTCTTGATCTCGATCTGCCGGACTTTCTTCAGTATCTCACGCGTTTCCATATCAAGCCACGCTCAGCGCTCACGGGACCTCGATCCGGTCAAAAATGTCCCGGACAACCTTTTCCGAGTCCACCTCCTCGGCCTCGGCTTCATAAGTCACGATCACTCGATGCCGCAGCACATCCATCCCCACCGCCCGAATATCTTCAGGAATAACATAGCCCCGCTTGCGCAGAAACGCATGAGCACGGGCCGTCTTCATCAGATAAATGGATGCCCTTGGTGAAGCCCCATATTGAATCAGAGGTGCCAGTTCCGGTATCTTGTACTGTGCCGGAGAACGGGTAGCGAAGACAATGTCGAGAACATAATCCTCAATCTTGGGGTCCACATAGATTCTCTCGATCGTCTTCCTCACCTGCAGGATCTCCTGAGGCGTGACGACCGGTTGCGGCTTGTGCTCATTGTCCCGAGAGTATTCCCGCATAATGAGCAGCTCCTCATTCCGGTTCGGATAATCTATCTTGACCTTCAACATGAACCGATCAACCTGAGCTTCCGGAAGAGGATAAGTCCCCTCCTGCTCGATGGGATTCTGAGTCGCCAACACCATGAAAGGCTCTTCGAGAGGAAAGGTCTCTTCGCCGATGGTCACCTGCTTCTCTTGCATCGCCTCGAGCAGCGCCGACTGAACCTTGGCCGGGGCCCGGTTCACTTCGTCCGCCAGGATGAAATTCGCGAAAATCGGACCCTTTTTCGTATAGAAATTCCCATCCTTCTGATTGAAAAATAGGGTACCTACGAGGTCGGCTGGCAATAGATCCGGGGTGAACTGAATGCGCTGGAATTTGGTCTGAACCGCACACGCCAGCGACTTGATGGCCAGAGTCTTCGCCAACCCCGGCACGCCCTCCAGAAGAATATGGCCGCCGGAGAACAAACCGACGAGAAGCTTATCGATGATCGGCTTCTGCCCGACGATAATCTTCCCGATCTCGGCCTGCAACCGGTCAACGAATTCCGACTCCTGCTCGACAATCTGGGTGAGTTCCCGAATATCCGCGTCCATGCGCCTCCTGCCAATTTCTGTTGAAAAAGTATGAAAAACTACGAAAACGTTATCTTTATTATTTACAGTCGACCAGTCCGAAAAGTTCCAACGGCGTCACGGGGACGAGCAAGGTCGGGTTCCACAAAACAACGACCCCCGGGCAACAGCCCGGGGGCTTGTGGATTTCGTGGAGGGTGGCGCCCAAGCGCAGGCACACACGCCAAAAGCCGCAGAAGACAGTCAGCGCGTCGCAGCGCACTATTCCGGCGGAGTCGTATCCGGCTTACTGCTCCCGGCAAGTGAATCGGCCGAAGTCTTGAGCAACTCATTCAAGGAGGGGATTTCGTTGACATCCTGTCCCAAATGGGCCAGCTCCCAGCGGGCGTCCTTGACAAGTGCGTGATTGGGGAACTTCTCCAGAAACATCTCATACGCCTCGCGCGCCTTCTTCATGTCCCCCAGGTGATTGGCGTGAAGATAACCCACCATGAAAAGACACTGCGGCGCATTGTGAGATTCCGGATACTTCTTGACCAGCTCATCGTAGGCCGCAGCAGCCTCGATGAACTTACTTTCCTCCTGGTATTTCTTGGCCTGCTCAAACAGCTGGCGTTCACCGGGACCTTTGGCGCACCCAGCCACCAGTGAGAGGCAAAAGACAATGGTGAGCACTTGTGCTGCAAATATCGATCTCATGCACTCGCTCCTTACTTCGTTACGCGCCTGCTGACTGCGAGAGACAGGCCGCCGCCCGTGCCGACCCGCAGCCCGTCGCACTGCGGCGCCAACGCCCCTGCCAATTAAGTCAATATAAGGTATAAAAACACAAAAATCAAGCACCTTTTTTGTGCAACGGCAGACTCACGGTGAACACCGAACCCTTCCCGACTTCCGACTCGACATCAATCGTACCGCCATGATTGCGAACGATTTGCTGCGAAACCGTCAAGCCGAGACCGGAACCGGCCGACTTCGTCGTGAAGAAAGCGTTGAAAAGCTTCTCCAGATTCACCTTGGGTATCCCCACTCCAGTGTCCCTGACCCGGACCTGCGCAACCTCGTCATTGGCCACCGTCTGCACCTCAAGCACGCCGCGTTCCGGCATAGCGTGGACAGCATTGCGAAATATGTTGAGCAGAACCTGGCGAATCTGATCCGGGTCGGCCCAAATCGCGGGCAGCATGGCATCCAGATTCTTCTCAACGGCAACGACTTCCTGGTCTATCTCTTCGGACATCATGTCAAAGGTCTGTAGGATGACTCCGTTCAGGTCAGTCGCCTCAAAGCGCGGCATCGTCGGTCGTGCAAACTGCAGGACCTCCGTCAGGATACCCTCCAGACGACGCACTTCGTCGACGACGATTTCAAGTCGCGATCGGTTCCGGTCATCCGCGGCCAAGGAACTCAAGACGGATCGGGCGAACCCTCCGATCGCCGTCAGGGGATTCCGAATTTCATGAGCAACCGAGGCCGCCACTTCACCCACGGCGGACAATCGCTCCGTGCGCACCAACTTATCCCGGCTCTCTTTCAACTCCCGGTTCGCCGCAGTCAGCTCCTCTAATTTGTCCTCCAAGCTCACTCGCAGCCTGGCCCGTTCAATCGCCAGCGCCGCACTGTTCGCAAACACACGCAGGCGACGCAGATCATCATCGGTAATCGGTTTGTTCGTGATGAAATTGTCCACCAGAAGCACACCGAGAACGACATCACGCGAGATCATCGGCACGACAGCGAAGGAGCGAGCATTGTAATATTTCCGGAATTCGCTGGGCACAAGAGGCGATTCCTGAATATTCGGAATGATCGTGGCTTCTCTCAAGAATACCGCTCGATAGAAGACCCCGGTCTCTTCGCCAACGGGTACGGAGAGACGGCGTGCATAATCTGCCATTTGCTGTCGGTTTGATGGGAATTCGGTGGCGTAGTTTTGGATGAGTTGTGTCAAGGACAAGCCGCCACCCGACAGTTGGGACCAGATACGACCGGCCTCGTCGGCTGAAGTTGGGCCGATACCCGCCTCACCACGAAGCGTTGCCTCTTCCTCGTCGTACAGGAGAATAAATGCGCGATTGAATCCGAGAGCCTCCCCCGCCGTCACGCCGGCCAGGATAATTCCCAGGACCGTGTCCACATCGACCGCGCTCTGGAGTGCGTCGCTGATCTCGGACAGAATCTGCAATTCCATCACCCGCTGGCTCAGAGTCTCCTGTGTCCGCTTTCGCTCGGTGATGTCCCTCGCGATCCCGACGGCGTGCCAATCTCCCTTGACCTGGATGGAAGACAGAGAGAGTTCGATCGAAAACTCCGTGCCATTCTTCCGAACCGCCTCCAACTCAAGCGTCGTTCCGACCGCAGCGCCTTGTCCTGTCCCTTTGAAACCGGTGAATCCTTGGCGATAGGCCTCGTGATATCTTTGAGGCGCCAAGAATAGATGCAGTTCCTTACCAATGGCCTCCTGACTCGTATAGCCGAAGATCTCCTCTGCCGCAGGATTCCAATACGATATCTCTCCATCATTATCCAACATGATGATGGCGTCTTTGGCCGTGCTCGTGATTGTGCGAAATCTCTCCTCACTCTCCCGCAGAGCCTCCTCGGCCGCCTTCTGCTCGCTGATGTCACGCACGATGCTCTGATAGATCTTGCGTCCGCCGATCTCCAGGACGGTCGCCGAAATATCCACGAAAATCTCGCGCCCATCCTTGCGTCGCAACGGTGCGTCTTCGAAGCGTCCCTTTCCGGATGCTTTCGTCGCTTCAATGCGCTCGATAGCCCGTGCGACATGTTCCGGGCGCCGAAGATCAAGCGATGTCATCAGGAGCAGTTCTTCGCGCGAATAGCCCAGCAGCTCCGTGGCACGCCGGTTGACCTCCAAAAACCGGTAGGTGTCAGGATCTATGACGAAAATGGCATCGTTCGCGCTCTCTGTCAGCGCACGGTACCGCTCCTCCGACTCCTGGACTTGGCCCTCCAAGCGGCGTTTCTCGGTCACATCGCGCGCAATAGCCAGAATCCCGACCGTCTGGCCCATTTCGATGAGAGGATTCGCGGTCACCGCCATGATGAGCTCGCGCCCATCCTTATGGCGCATCGCGACATCCTGCATTCCACCCGGCTGCGCCTGCAGTCTCTCAAGCGCCTTTCGAGCAGACTCGCGCCGCTCCTCCGGAACCAATTCATAAAACGACCGACCCGCAAGCTCGCGCCACTCATAGCCGAGGTTCTCGAGGCTCCGCCGGCTGACAAACGTGAAATTTCCTTGCTCATCAAGCCTGAAAATGAGATCACTGACATTATCCACAAGAGCCCGGTATTCCGCCTCACTCTCCTCAAGCTCCCGCTCAAGGTTCACTTCCTCAATGGACAAGGCGAGCTGTGCCATGAACAGCTCGAGGAGATGCAGGACTTCCTCGGCAGGAGCCTCCGCGCCAACGGGCTCTTCAAGACGGGCGATCCCGATCATGCGGCCGTCCTGACCCCGCAGCGGAACAAAGACGGAGGTTGAATCCGAAGGATCACCGGCGACATCCCCTTCTCTTCGGTCAACCACATACGACCCGCCCCGTCGAATGTCCTCCCGCAGCAAAGCCTTCATCTCCTTGTAGCGAGCCTTCAGTCCTTTCTTGGGAACGGCTTCCTCATCACTCGCACTTGCCCAACCCATCTGGGTCGCCTGGTTGGGATAAGTCTCCAGCAAGATCATCGCTCGCTGGAAAAATCGGCCCTTGACGAGAGCCTTCACAGCGAGGTCAAGCTTCTCGTCAATGTCCCGGGCAGCCAGGATGCTCGGCGATACCTGGAACAGCTGTGCGACCCGATCCTTGATTCCCGCAATCTCGCGCGTCTGATCCTCGACTCGCTCCTGCAGTTGAAGATTCAGATCCCGTAGCTCCTCTTGGAACGCGCGGTTTTCGCCGATCAGTCGCTCCCGTTCAAGAGCACTCTCGACGACATGAAAGAACTCATCAAGATTAACGATGGGCTTCTTGAAGTAGAAGAAAACATCGTGGCGAATCGCCTCGATCGCCTCGTCGAGTCCGCCCTCACCGGACACGATGATGATGGGCAAATCAGGTTGCTTGTGCCGAATCCGCTCGATAAGGTCCAGTCCCGACAGCCGGGGAAGTCGGAGATCCACGATGACGAGATGATAGCCGTTGCGCTCGACCATCTCCTCAGCCTGAACACCGTCGCACGCCTCCTCGATCTCAAAATCCCGGAGCGAAAAGACATGCCGCATGACCGTGCGCGACATCTCATCGTCGTCCACAACAAGGACGCGACGACGCGTTACCTCTTGTCCAGCTTCCCTATTCATCATGGCCGATTAGTCCCAACACCGACCTCATTCCCCGTGTTCAGACGCTCTTCCTGATTCACCGCCATCACCCGGGCGGCCAGTGCATCGCCCGTCCTGCAAGGACGTGCACATGAAGATGGAATATCGACTGGCCTGCCCCCGACCCATTGTTGATAACAATCCGGTATCCGCTCTCATGAAAACCCTGAGCCTCTGCCACATCACGCGCAACCATGAGCAGTTTGCCAAGCAGCGGCACCTCGGAATCCGTTGCGTCATGGAGTCGTGAGATGTGCCGACGCGGAATAACCAGAATATGATGCGGAGCTTGCGGATGCTTGTCCAGAAAAGCAACGACCTCACCATCCTCGTAGACGATTCTCGCCGGAGCCGATCCCTCCGCAATCCGGCAAAACACACAACGATCCGACCAGTCCATCTCCAAAGGCTGCAACTCTCGTTCCCGTTTGCACCGGAGGCTTTTCCCCCATGCCCTCGGTGAGAATTCCCTTCTCCGACATTGTAATTTATGTATTATCGGCCCGAGAATCAAGCTCGCTACCTCTTGTCCTCACAAAAAACAGCCCGGCGTCCAGACGCCAGGCTGCAGTGCACAAACCGCAAGCGAGCACCTTCAGATTTCAACCGGAACAGGCGGTGGGTTCGCCTGTGCCTTGCCGCCCGTTCTCGGAGTCGCCGCCCGGACACTCTCCCAGAGCGGCCAGACAATCCAGGCGTCGTAGTCGTAGAACCACGATGGCCGACATCCAGCTGGCCGATAGGGTCCGCAGGCAGTCGCCTCGAGGAAAGTCCAACCCGTGCCCAGGTTGTCGTAGTCGTGGGGTTCCCAATCAGGATCGCTGATAGCAGCCGATGCGTGGACAGATCCGCCCCATGTGCTCCAGAATACGGCGATGCCCGTAGCATAGCCCAGATTCTCCAGAACGGCGGCACCCAGCGCTGCTTGGTCCGCTGAACTGCGTCCCCCGGTCACGAGTGATTCCAGTGGGTAGCGGAAAGGCAGACTCACTCCAAAGGCCGCTCTCTCGCCAGCTTCCTGGACGAAACCGACAGCCATCGGCAGCAGTTCGTAGCCCAGCCGAGTCTGTGCCGCCAAGTCCCAAAGCCCGTCGGCCACAAGCCCAGCCTCGGCATACCCCGGACCCAGCGCATAGGATACGAGCTCATCATAGTAGGGTTCGTGTGGGAGACGCGGGGCATGCCGAGCGGACT
>CAZJAD010000099.1:0-8886 GCA_964543855.1 uncultured Alphaproteobacteria bacterium | reverse complement strand
CGAGGATGTAGCCGCCGTCCGATGTTTGCTGAACGGACCGGCACTCATCATCGCCGTCTCCTCCAAAGGTGCGAGTCCAAAGGCTATCGCCATTGGCATCCGTTTTCACCAGCCAGAAATCATCATAGCCGTGTCCGTAGGAACTGGTACGACCGGCTAAGATGTAACCGCCGTCGGTTGTCTGCTGAACGGAGTAGCAGAAATCCTGGCCGCTTCCTCCGAAAGTGCGACTCCAGAGGCTATCCGGCTGGGCAATTGCCAGAGATGGTGCGATCAAAACGAATAAGAACAAGGAAAGGCGTTTCATCGTTGCTCCTTTCGGATTTGCGATGGCGGAGTGAAACTATGGTGCTAAGACATCGTCCATGCCATACAGCCCGGGTTCTTTGGAGACAATCCAGCGGACGGCATGAAGCGTTCCGAGAGCGAAGGCGCGGCGGGACTGGGCGTGGTGGACAAGCTCGATGCGTTCGCCCGGGCCTGCAAGAATCAGGCGATGTTCCCCAGCGATGTCGCCGAGCCGGAGAGATGTGATCGGAGTTTCTCCTCTTTCTGAAAGAGCCGATTGCAGCATCAGCGCCGAGCCCGACGGCGCATCCTTTTTCTGCGTGTGGTGCGTCTCGATGATGTGCCGGTCATAGTCCGGAAGAGCCTTCGCCAGAAGCGGGGCGAGCTTGAAGAGCATGGTCATCCCCGGCGACATGTTGGGCGCCCACATGATCGGAATCGCTTCGGCATGTCGCTTGAGTTCGGAGTGACCTTGCTCGCTTATTCCCGTAACGCCTACCACGCACGGCACTCGGGCGCTGGCTGCCATGTGAACATGCGTGAGCGCGGTTTCCGCCGTCGAGAAATCCACGATAACTTGCGTGTCTTTGCTGATTTCTTTCGGAGTTGCTTCGATGCGCACGCCTTCGATTCGTTCGCCGATGAGATCGTGTCCCGGCTTTTCGTATACATGCACGACCTTGATGTCGTTGGTTGCTTGGACTTCGGCGAGAATCGCGCGTCCCATGCGTCCGGCGGCACCGAAAAGCGCAACTTTAATTGGCATGGCCCGCCTCCGAAACCGGCCGCCCCAAGACCTTTTCGAGCGCCGCTTGAATCTGGCGCCGTGTCGCTTCCTTCACCGGAACAAGCGGCAACCGAACATCCTCTGAACACTTCCCGAGCATCGAAAGCGCTGCCTTGATCGGCGCTGGATTCGTTTCCAGGAACAGCACCTTGCAGAGCGGCAACAACTTCTCGTGCCAAGCGAGCGCCTGGTGGTTATCTCCCTCTTCGAAAGCTGCGATCATCTCTTTAATGGTTTCAGGCACGATGTGCCCGAGAACCGACACAACGCCGCAACCCCCGACGCTCAAGACGGGTAAAGTCAGGGCATCATCCCCCGATAGAATAGCGAGGCGGTCTCCCACGCGGGCGTGAATCTCGGAAATCTGCAGGAGGTTGCCGGACGCCTCTTTGATTGCCGCGATGGTCGGCAACTCGGCAAGCTGAGCGACCGTCGCCGCATCGAGGTTGACACCGGTGCGTGATGGAATATTATAGAGCAGAAGCGGCAAGTCCGTCGCGCGAACGATTGTGCGAAAATGCGCCAGCAGGCCTTCTTGCGTGGGCTTATTGTAATAGGGCGTGATCACCATCGCTCCTTGCGCGCCGATCTGGGCGGCTTCCACGGTGCGCTTGAAGGTCTCTTCGGTGGAGTTGGTGCCGGTGCCGGGCACAACGGGGATTCCGTCGGCTTCTTCGAGGCAGATTTCAATCACCCGCCGGCGTTCGTCGCTCGAGAGCGCAGGCCCTTCACCCGTGGTTCCGACGGGCACAAAGCCGTCCACTTTGGCTTGACGCAGGTCGCCGACGAGCTTTCGAAGAGCCGTTTCGTCCAGACGCGTACCCGAAAACGGGGTGACCAGAGCGACCCACAGACCGTGATAGAAATTCAAGCGGAGCTCCTCAATGGTATGCCTTGCAACAAGGAGATGTCATGCAGCGATTTCAAGAAAGCGAAAAAGTGATTGAAGGAGGGCAAGGGCACAAACGAGTGCGCAACTGGCAACAAATATAGGAGGATTCGGGGCAAAAGTCAAGACGACCCAGACGGACAGAGGGCTGTGTTCTCATGGAATGCTTAAGTAGCCACGATGTCAATTCGTTCCCGTTTCCATTGTGAGATTGGAAGTTGTTGCCGCCTCAAGGTTAAGGGTGATGTGCCGATATAAGAGGAGACCAATCTGTATCTCACTCCCAGACGATCTCCAAAAGCGGAGGCCAGAATGCCGCGACCCACATTGCTGGTTATTGATGATGACCCAACGGAGCTGAGTCTTCTGGAGCGTTATCTCAAAACCGGAGGCAATTACGATGTCATTGCAGATACGAATCCTCGTGCGGCCATTGAGAAAGTTGCGAAGGAATCCATTGACCTTGTGCTCTGTGATTGGCGAATGCCGGACCTGACTGGATTGGATGTACTGGATGAACTGAAGCGGCGTGATACGAATGTGCCCGTCGTGATTTTCTCCGCGTACGACGAAACGGCGGTGATTGTCGAAGCCATTCAGAAAGGCGCCGCGAATTTCTTAGCGAAACCACTTGAGCCGGAACTGCTCTTTCATTCCATTGACGCCGCGCTGCAAAACCGAAAGCTGCGGGAGGAAGTCAGCAAGCTCAAACGGCGCTTGGGCGGAGATCATCGTCTGGGAGGAATGGTCGGTCGAAGCGCCGCGATGCACGCGCTGTTTGATGTCATTCGTGAAGTGGCGGATGTGGATTCAACGGTGTTGATTCGCGGGGATACCGGGGTAGGGAAAGACCTTGTCGCCCGGGCGCTGCATTTCGAGAGCGTTCGTCGCGACAAGCCGTTCGTGAAGGTCAACTGCAGCGCTCTGCCCGAAACGCTGCTCGAAAGCGAGCTGTTCGGCCACGAAAAGGGCGCGTTCACCGACGCCCGTCAGCAACGCATCGGCAAGTTTGAACTCGCCAACGACGGCACGGTTTTCCTGGACGAAATCGGCGATCTTTCGCTGTCGACTCAGGTCAAGTTGCTGAATGTCCTGCAGGATCGGGAATTCGAGCGTATCGGCGGCAACCGACGCATCAAGGTCAGCATCCGGCTTGTCTCTGCGACAAACCGCGACCTCGAGGCGCTCATTCAGACCGGCCGTTTCCGACTGGATCTCTACTATCGCCTGAATGTCGTGCCGATTACGATCCCGCCGCTGCGAGAGCGGCCGGAAGACATTCCGCTGCTTTGTGCGCACTTCCTCGACAAAATCGGCGGGCGACTCAGCAAGGGAACGCATACACTCACGAATGACGCCATGAGCCTGCTGGTTTCGCACTCGTGGCAGGGTAATGTCCGCGAACTTGAGAACGCAATCGAACGGGCGATTCTTGCGACCATGGGCACGCAAATCGGCCCCGAGGCGTTCTCGTTTCTCGGGCAGACGCTGGATATGCCTCAGCCAGCCTACGGACCACAACTTCCGCTGCCGGAAGGGTTCGTGCCGACATCGCCATTGGTCGACGAAGCGTCGATGCCGCCGCCGGGACCGCTGAAGGACGCCGTGCGCCAATTCGAGCGAGCGTTCATCGAACAGACGCTGCAGGCATCGGGCGGTCATGTAATTCGCGCGGCTCGCCTTTTGAAGATCGACCGCACGACTTTATGGAAGAAAGCCAAAGATCTCGGCATCAACATGCATTCCGATACTCTGGGTACATAGAGAGGTAAAGGCTCACCTATACACCCGCACCATCCGCAACGAAGCCAACAGGACCCCTGGGCCGGTACCGCGAATCAGCCACCGGTTCCAGGGGTTTCCGTTTAGAGAAAAGGCGAGCCCCCTTTCTCTTACGCCGGTACGCGCCAAAGGGAGCCCGCCCCACAGATAACACTCAATTGTCTATTCCCCAGAGGTCTCTCCTTTATTCTCTCCGCGAAGGTGGATTGCTGACAAAAGCCTCCTCACCCGTCACATAGTAGAAGCATGGCGAAGGCCTGCTCGAAGTCTCGCTGTCTGTCCAGATGGCAGCATCGGTCACGGTGTCGAGCAGTTCTCCTACATCAAATGGCGTCGTGGCGCCATAGATGTAATATGGCCCTGCTTTGTAAGGCGTCCAGTGCAAAACTGCATTGTTGTCACTGATCGAAATCACCAGATGTAGAACAGGGCTGCCTGACCAATGCTCGTCCGCTCCAATATCGGGATACGACCAGCTCGGATTTGGCCTTGGGTCGCCCTCAAAATCGGTGCTAAGGGTGTCCGCGGGGTCTCCCGCTCCGAGGCAATGGCTGGAGTCTGTTAGATGATAGTCGCCCGCCGCTGTATCCGCAAACATCGGGTCGCAGAAGATGTTCAGGTAAATGTCCGCAGAATCGGCGTTGGTGTTCGTGACCAGAAGCTGGCCAATCGCTGGTGGGCCCTGAGATGGGTCATCGTTGTGGAAAGCAATGTCACCGCCGCTGTTTCCAAAGATGTCGCAGTATTCAATCTGACTGATTGGGCTGCCGTAAAAGTAGATCCCCACGCCCCCAGAAAAAGCGATGATTGTGCTGTTAAGGGTTGGCGAACTTTCCCAGCAATACACCCCGCCGCCCTCAAGTGCCGAGTTGCCACTTAGAGTGCAATTCGTGAACGTGGGCGATGACTCTGTCCAGCAATACACACCGCCACCCTTGTCCGCGAAGTTGCCGGCAAAGCTGCAATTTGTGAAAGTCGGCGAAGGGGGGGTGCCGCAGTCCGCTCCGCCACCGTAGCCACTCGCTATGTTGCTGCTGAAAGTGCAGCTCGTAAAGGTTGGCGAAGACCTATGACATTGCAGTCCGCCACCGCTGAGATTTGCTGAGTTGCTACGAATCGTGCAGTTGGTGAAGATCGGTGAAGACTCGCGACAAGCCACGCCACCACCATAGCCGTTTGAGTCTGGATGGTCGCCAACCGCGAGACCATTCTCAATGAGGCAGTAGCCAAACTGACTGCCGGAGCTCCCAGAATGAAAGCGCAGGCCGCGCCAGCGGTCTGAACCAGACTGCTCTGTCGTGAATACAATCGAATCGGTTTCCGTTCCCTCGGCCAGTAGGGTTCCGTAGATTCGGAAGGGATACGGTCCATCAAAAATGAAAACCGTTCCCGGAAGCAGCGTCAAGCTATCACCAGAATCTACATAGATCGCGTCAATGACATGACAGGTGTCCGGGCCTAAGACGCCCTGAAGATGCCCCGAAAGGCCGCATTGTGGCTGCGCATTCGGATTCTCATCTGCGCCAATATCCGGAAAAGATCCTGGTGGATTCGGCCGTGGGTCCCCTTCAAAGTCAGTGCTCACGGTGTCCGCTGGGTTACCCGCTCCAAGGCAATGACTGAAATCCATTAAGTGGAAATCGCCTTCAGCCATATCGGCAAACAGCGGATCAAGGAAAATATTGAAGTAAGAATCACAGGAGTCACCGTTAGCGTTGACGCTTGAAATCTGGCCAATCCCGGGTGGACCATCAGAGGGATCGTCGAAGAAAACGATGTTTCCCTCGCTATTGCCGAAGATGTCACAATATCTCACGCTGGAGCTCGCCGCGTCCTCAAAACAAATGCCCGGTATATCGGAAAAAGCAATGACCGAATTTTCAAGGGTGATTGGGCTACGAGCAATGGAAACTTGGCTCATATTCCAGCTACCCGAAGAGTTCCCTACAATGGTGCAGTGATTCACAAGCGCATTTCCTGCGTCCACGAACTCCATGCCGCCGCCGCCCAGAACGGCCGAATTGCTGTAAATGATGCAATTGTAGAATACTGGCGCAGAAGAGTTCCCTACTCCTACACCGGCGCCCCATCCGCTCGACGTGTTATGGCTTATTGTGCAATTCGTGAAGGTTGGGGAAGATTGGTCGCAAGTCACCCCGATGCCGCGGTTTGCGTTTATTGTACAATTGGTAAAGGTTGGCGAAGAAGACCCGCAACCTATCCCGCTGCCCCCATTGACTTTCTCAACAAGGCAATAGGCCAGTCTACTACCAGAACTAGACGGGTCGTAAAACTGCAATCCACGCCAGCGGTCTGAACCGGACTGTTCCGTTGTGAATACAATCGAATCACTTTCGGTCCCTTCGGCCAAGAGTGTCCCATAGATTCGAAAGGGATACGGCCCGTCAAAGATGAAAGTTGTTCCGGGAAGAAGCGACAGGCTGTCGCCAGAATTGATAGAGATAGTCCCAACGACATGATAGCAACCGGGCTCCAAAGTGCCGCTCAAAGCTCCAGAAAGAGGCAATCGCTCCAGGGTCATCGGAGCTAACGTCGTGCTGCTTACGAGTATCTGGTCCTCTATGACGACCGTGTCGAAACCCGCATGGGTGTACTCCACATCATAGATGCCCTCATACAGGCCGGTCACGACGAAGTAGCCCAGACTATCCGTATAAGTTGAATCGGTAACCGCGGATGGACTGACCTCGATGAATTTTACTTTCGTTCCCCAATGGATGGTCTCGTTCTCCAGGTAGCAATGCCCATCTACATCGACTAGTACCCAATCGAGCGTTACAGGGGGCAGTGTCGTGCTACTCCCAAGCACTTGGTCTTCTACGATGACCGTGTCATAGTCAGTGCTGTGGGTGTATTCCACATCATAGATGCCCTCGTGCAGGCCAGCCATGAGAAAGTAACCTAGACTATCCGTATAAGTCGAATCGGTGACCGCCGACGGACTGCCCTCAATGAATTTCACCTTCGTTCCCCAATGGATGCTCTGCCCTTCGAGATAGCAGTACCCGTCCACGGTGATGGTCCTCACATCGCCAAGAGCGGCGTGTGCGAAGAACAGCGTGAACAGAATCACCAAGAAGTTCTTCATATTGGAGCCGCCGATCCATTTTTTCATGCCATTGCGGCTTTGGAGAGCCACAACAGCGGCGGTTAGAGATTTTCGCATGGTTTTGCCTCCCCATTTGATACAATGGTTCCGGGCGGGTCACAGAACCGCCCCTACGGTTTGCGGATTCCCGGCGGGTGACACAGCCGCCACGGCGATATTCTTTGTCGCCGCGCGTGGGTGCCCCCACCCCGCGCGAAAGAACGGGCGGGTCATAGAACCGCCCCTACGCCGGTCGAATTCCGGGCGGGTGGCAGACCCACCGCGGCGTGGCGCGCGAGAAGCGTACCCGCCAAACCACTTTTTCGCCGAGTCGAGGTCTCGACCCGGCAGCAATGCGAGTCAGTAAACAACGACGACACAATAGAAATAGCGGGCGATCGCGTCGAAAGCGTCCGTATCCAGATAATCCCAGACATCGGGAGATGTTGTTTCCAGAAGATCCCACTGATTCAAGGGAAGGTCAACCTGTGTCGCGCGGTAGACCTTGTAGCCGGTCGCATTGCCGAATGGAGGCCACGAGAGATATCGCCCGGTCTCCTCAAGTGAATGGCACAGATGGATCTCTCTTGATTCGTCATAGTCCGGCAGCGCATGATGGAAGTAGTAGACGCCGATATCGGATATGGTATCGTCCGGGTCGAGTCCACACGGAGTTCCTGCATCAATGCAGCAACTGGCTGCGGTCAGATGATAATCATCGTTCGCCGTATCGGCAAACATGGGATCGCAGAAGATATTCAGGTACACATCCGCCGAATCGCCGTTGGTATTTGTGAGCGACCGCTCGCCAATCGCCGCGGGTCCATGGGTGGGGTTTCCCCCGTAAAAGGCCATGTCGCCGCCGGTGCTGCCGAAGATGTCACAATAAACGATTCCGCTTCCTGAGCTCTCACGGAAAAAGAGTCCGGAGCCATTGGAGAAGGAGACAATGGTGCTTTCGAAGGTCGACGAAGAATAGTAGTAATAGACTCCAGCACCACCGGTCGACGAGTTGCCGTTGATCGTGCAACTGGTGAACATCGATGACGAATGGTTGCAGTAGACGCCACCGCCGTAAGCCGCCGAGTTCCCATGTATCGTGCAATTCGCAACGGTCAGCGAGGAATAGTAGCAGTACACGCCGCCGCCATTACTGCTCGACGAATTTCGGCTGGAGGTGCAATTGGTGAAAGTGCTCGAAGAATGGTTGCAGTATACGCCGGCGCCGTTGGTTGCGAAGTTGTCGGTGAACGAGCAATTCGTGAAGGTGGGGGCGGAATAGTAGGAATAGACTCCACCGCCGTTGGTCGCCGAGTTGGCGCTGAAGGTGCAATTCGTGAAGGTCGGCGAGGCGGCGTCGCGGCAGAACACGCCGCCGCCGCTGTTGTCCGGGAAAGAACCCGTGGCACTGCCGTTCTCGACGAGGCAATAGGCGAGTTGGCTTCCCGAACTGGACACACTGTAGAAGCGGATGCCAGGCCAGCGGTCAGGATTTGTCAATGTATCCGTCGTGAAGACGATGGAATCGCTCGATGTGCCCTCCGCTAGGAGCGTTCCGTAGATTCGGAACGGATATGGCCCGTCGAAGATGAAAGTGGTTCCCGGCAAGAGCGTCAGATTGTCGCCGGACTCTACAGAAATCTCCCCAACTACATTGTAGACGCCTGGGCCGAGGGTTCCGCTCAGGGGCCCTGAAAGTTGCCCGAAGCTCACCTGCGCAAGGCCGAGCACGAGGAAAACTGTCGAGATCTTTCGCATGGTCTGTCTCCTGATAGATACCATCGTTCCGGGCGGGTCAGGGGACCCGCCTCGGCGGGAACTTGCGGCCGGGTTACGAACCCTGCTCGGCGAGGAGTTGCGGGCGGGTCATAGAACCGCCCCTACGGTTGTCGAATTCCGAGCCGGTGACACACCCGCCACGGCGTGGTGATATGACAGGTGAGTCAGGGCTCCCACATTCGCAATGAGAAACAGACCTAACGGCCAGGTGGAGCGTCGGAACTGACATAGTAGAAGCGCACGCTGTCGGCG
>CAZJAD010000098.1:0-8945 GCA_964543855.1 uncultured Alphaproteobacteria bacterium | reverse complement strand
CACAGGAACCTGTCAGCGCCGCCGTCTGCGTCGTTCTGGCCGCAAAGGGCTACCCCGACGCCTACGAAAAGGGCATCCGTCTGCGACTTCCGGCGCGCGAGAAGAAAGATTCCCTCATCTTCCACGCTGGCACGAAGGCTGGCGCGAACGGGATCGTTTCCTCTGGAGGGCGAGTTCTAAATGCTGTGGGACTCGGAGATGATATTGCGAAGGCTCGCAAGCGAGCCTACTCGCTGGCACAATCGCTGCTGGTTCGAGGACTGAGGTACCGGGAAGACATAGCCGCTGACTGATTCGAAGGATATCATGGCACAGCCACTATCGCTTCTGGGCGAGTCGGACGCCATGCGTCAGGTGCGCAGCCTCATCGCACAGGTGGCCCCGACCGACATTTCCGTGCTTATCTTGGGCGAAAGCGGGACAGGCAAGGAGCTCGTCGCGCGTCACCTGCACGGACTGAGCTCCCGGCGCGCGAAGCCCATGCTCACGGTGAATTGTGGAGCTATCCCCGAGGGTATCTTCGAGAGCGAAGTCTTTGGGCACGAACGCGGAGCGTTCACCGGCGCCGACAAAGAGCGGCTGGGTTATTTCGAGCTCGCCAACGGTGGGAGCATCTTGTTGGACGAAGTCGGAGAGACTCCCATCGCTTCTCAGGTGAAGCTGCTGCGCGTCTTGGAAAGCGGCGAGTTTATGCGGGTGGGTTCCAGCAAAGTGCGCAAAGTGAATGTGCGTGTTCTGGCCGCTACAAACCGCGATCTCTCCCTCGCCGTCGCTTCCGGCCAATTCAGGCAAGACCTCTACTACCGATTGAAGACGGTGACCATCGCCGTGCCGCCATTGCGCGAACGACAGGATGACATCCCCGTATTGGCGAATCACTTTTTGAAGGACTTCTGCCGCCGAAATCAGATCCCCACTCCGACCTTCGCATCGGACGCACTGCGGACTCTTCGTGAACAATATTGGCCCGGTAATGTCCGCGAACTGCGCAACACCGTAGAAACCATCGCCACACTCGAGCGCGGCACGGGTGAAGTCACGGCCGAGATGGTGCGCAGGAACCTGAGCGGCACGATTCAACCGGGCCTTCTGCCAGTCAGGATTGAACAATCCCCCGATGTGCTCGAACGCGAGCTGATTGTCCGAATGCTGCTCGATCTGCGCCGCGAAGTGACCGAAGTCAAGGTCCTCTTGAAAACCGCCATCGAGCAGGCTCAGGATCAGAACCGTTTGAGCCACGAAGCTGCCTCCACGAAACTGGAAGACATGGAGCGAGAGCAGATTCGCCGGACGCTTGGCGAATTCGGCGGAAACCGACGCAAAACCGCCAAGGCGCTCGGCATCGGTGAACGAACGCTCTACCGAAAGCTCAAGGAATACGAGCTCATCTAAGAAGGAGGCCGCGTGATTCAAGCCGAGTCCAAGTCACCAGTTACCACCTGGCACACCGCGGCTGTCCTTGCAGGCCTGTCTATTGGCTTGGGCGCACTCCTCTGCGGCTGCGGGGCCTATTCGTTCTCGGGAGCCGTGGCCGGTAACATCAAGAGCATCACCATCCCTCTCTTCGATAATCAAACCGCCGAATTCGGCATCCAGGAGACGATTACCGACGCGCTCATTGCGGGCTTTCAACGAGAGGGGATTCTCAAAGTCGTCGACGAAACCAGAGCGGACGCGATCCTTCACGGAACGATTCTCCGCATAGATGACACCCCGAACACCTACACGGCCGATGAACAGGTGTCAGAGTATCGATTTCAAATCACCTGCGAAATCTCCCTGGAGGACGCCCGCACGGGCGAAGACCTGTGGAAACAGACTTTCTCCACTTGGGGCAACTACCCCTACACCGGCTCTCTCGCCGACCGGCAGACCGGTATGGACGAAGCCTTACGAAAGCTCACGGAAGATATTCTGAACCGCATTGTCTCAAACTGGTAAAACAAAAATCGTCCGGCTAACCCGCGATAACGAAGAACAGATTCTGCGGCAAGCATCTTCGGTGCTGGCACGTGACTTGCTCCTCATTTTTCCAACGGATACTGTCTATGGCATTGGAGGAGCCGCGTTTTCACCAGCAGTACATGACCAGCTGGCGGAGCTCAAAGGCACGCGCGAGGGGAAGGCCTACGCGTTGCTCGTTTCGAATCTGGACATTGTGCAACAAATCGCCGGGCGTGCTCTGGAAGGTGCGGCGCTGCGCTTGGCCCAGAATTTCTGGCCGGGCGCTCTCACGATTATCTGGCACGCAGGCCCGGGTGTCAGCTCGGATTATGCGGCACCGGACAGCTCCATAGGTTATCGCGTACCAGATCACGCATTCCTGCGCTCGCTGCTGGCTGCAGCCGGTGGAGTGATCTGGGCTACAAGCGCCAATCGGCCAAACGCGACGCCGCCAGCTACCTTCAACGCTATTGAGAGCGATGTGATGGAGCGCGCGGCGCTCGCCATTGACGGAAACGAAACACTTCCCGGTGTAAGTTCGACGGTTGTCGATCCCCGGACTCGCCCCGCGAGAATTGTAAGAGAAGGTGCGATTTCTGTCAAGGAGATACGGACTGTTCTGGGTGAAGAGATTCCAGCATGACGATTCTCCTGATTTGCACCGGCAACAGCTGCCGCAGTCCTATGGCGGAACAGATTCTTCGGCAAAAACTGCAGCAACAGGGCCTGGAGGACATCCAAGTCGGTTCGGCAGGAGCTGCCACGGAAGACGGCTTTCCAGCGCATCCCTTTGCAGTCGGTGTTTGCCTTGACCATGGCCTCAAGTTGAATCGACATCGCTCGCGACGACTCACACGCGCGATGGTCCAAAGTGCCGACCTGATTCTCGGCATGACGGATAGTCATGTCTCTCTTCTTTCGCAACTCTACCCTGAAAAGGCGGCGGACATTCACTTGCTCAAGGCCTACGGACGAGACCGCCTGCCCGAAGACAGAGAGATTGCCGATCCCATCGGCCTAAATCGCACCGAATACGAACGATGCTTTTCCGAACTCGAGACCGAACTGGAACGAATTGTCCAAGTTCTGCGCACGAAAAACCAAAGGAACTAACCGTGTTTACAATCCTTGTGCTCGGTCTACTCCTCGCGCTTCCAGTGGCGAGTCCCGCCTTGTGCGCAGAATCCATCGTCCTGCCCGACAGCGTGCCGTTTGCCGTGGGAGAGTCGCTGGAGTACCATGTCCGCTACGGTGTCATTCCCGCCGGGAAAGCTCGCATCGCCCTTCTGGACACCGCTACCGTTCGCGGGCAACTCTGCTATCATGCCGTTTCACAGGCGAGGTCAGCCAAAGCTTTCGACATCGTCTTCAAGGTCCGGGACAAGGTCGAGACCTGGTTTGACTGCGACAGCCTCTACTCACATCGGTTCCACAAGAGACTCCAGGAAGGTGGCTACCGCGATTTCAAAACCGTCGATAACTACTACAATAAAGGCACCGCTCGCCTCGTCGATGATGGCGAATTCAAGGGGGATTATCCGATCCCACCGTGGGTGCAAGACGCACTGAGTGCGCTCTTCTGGGTACGCACCCTGCCCTTTGCCGAAGATACCGTGCTGATTGTCCCTACACATGATGTTCGAAAAACCTACGACCTGCGTGTTGTCATCGGCAAAAAGGAGCGAGTCACCACGCCAGCTGGAGAATTCGAATGCTACAAGGTCGAACCGCGCCTGGAATCCGGTGGGATTTTCAAGAAGGACAAAGGAGCTCGCATCTGGATTTGGTTCACAGCTGATGATCGGAAACTGCCGGTCCTGATGAAGTCACAAGTCTTCTTCGGACATATAACAGCCGAACTGGAGGAATACAGATCCGGCAAGTAGTAATAGAACGATTACCGAGAAGGTATATCCAAATTCGGATTCAAGAATGTCAAGGTATCAGACTCTCGACTTCACGAATGTGAAGACTTACTCAGATGTCGAGCGCAAGAGCAAGGTGGCGCGGGAGCGTTTTGCGACGGCGCACTACGGTGATATTTCGTTCCGCGCGTTCTGGGACGGATTGCCCGACTTCCTGGCTGTGTCAGACTTGCGCGAGTTCGCCGGACACATTCTGACGGCCAAAGGAAACCAACCTATTATCTGGATGGTCGGTGCTCATGTGTTGAAGGTCGGCCTCTCCCCCATTCTGATTCACCTGGTCAAAAACGGCTTCATTTCCATTTTGTCGTCACATGGAGCCTTTGCAGTTCACGACATCGAAATCGCCCTCTTCGGTCATACAAGCGAGGATGTTGCCGACACCATCAAAGACGGACGCTTTGGTATGACTCGCGAGACAGGCGAGTTCTTCATTCAGACACTAAAAAAAGCCTCCACAAGAGATGTGGGTCTGGGTGAGGCTCTGGGTGAAGAGCTTGTCCGACAGAAGGCTCCCTACGCCAACGACTCACTCCTCGTGCGCTGCCTGGAGGCGGAAATCCCGTTGACGCTCCATGTGGCCATCGGCACGGACATCTTCCACGAACATCCGGGTCTCGACGCCGCGACACTGGGCAAGCTTTCCTACTATGATTTCCGGATCTTTGCACGGAAGGTCGCCGACCTCGGTGCCGCTGGAGTCGTTCTCAATGTCGGCTCAGCCGTAGTGATGCCCGAGGTCTTTTTGAAAGCGCTTGCCGTTGCGCGCAATCTCGAGTATCCTTGTCACGGTTTCTACACAGCGAACTTCGACATGATTCAGCATTACCGCCCGCGCACGAATGTCGTCCTGCGACCCACACTGACCGGCGGGAAGGGTTACGAATTCACGGGTCATCACGAGATTATGATCCCGCTCCTCGCCGCTGTCCTGCAAACCTCACCGAACAATCCCGCATAGTGTTTCTCGAAAACGCACTGTGGGCCTCTTTCCTTCTGACGCTCTGATTTTGCCTCAACCTTGGCTCCTTTCAGAGCGATGTCTGATGCCATAAAAAAAAGCGAACCCACAGGGGTTCGCTCTTGGTCAATTGGTCGCTTGCGCAATCAGAGCACTACTCGATGATGGCAACGTTGACGGCCTTCAGGCCCTTCGGGCTCCTCGCAACTTCGAAACTGACCTTCTGATTCTCCGTTAATCCTCCCGAATCCGACAGGTTAGCCAAGTCGTTGCGGTGCACGAAAACGTCAGTGCCACCCTCATCATTCGTGATGAAACCATAACCCTTTGTTGCGTCAAACCATTTGACGGTACCGGTCGCCATTGCGAACCTCCAATTAAAATACCTTGTGCCGGTTCCGCCCACACCACCCACCGCCGATAGAACCGGCGAACAAGGCCAAAAAATTACAGGACATCAAACTCGCAAGGCACCGGTCAAGAACAGGTACAGTAGCGAACTTGACGACGATGGGTGTTACGCTATGGCCCAATCTAACAATAAAATCTGCAAAATGCAAGCCAGAAATGGCTCAGCCATACGTCTGGGACACGAACAAAAACCGCCACGCCCGCACACCTTATGTGCAGGGCTAATTGTTGGAAAATCAGGCTATAACGCCGATGAGATGGCTGGCGATGCCGTTCCTCACTCCAGAACGTTAATCCTCTTTTCCCGACACATGTCCTTCAGAATCTTTGGCCACACCGTGACACTACACTCGCCCAGATGAGCCTTCTTGAGCAAGAGCATGTAGGTGCGGGATTGCCCGATGCCCCCACCAATACACAGCGGGATCTCCCGGTTCACAATTGCCTGGTGATACGGCATCTTGAGAAAATCCTGCTGACCCGTAATCTCAAGCTGCTTCTTGAGCGTCTCCGCGTTGACTCGGATTCCCATGGAGGTCAGTTCGTGGCGGCGTTTCGTCACCGGATTCCAGACCAGAATGTCTCCGTTGAGGCCGTGCATCGGCCGACCGTCCTCGGAGACTGTTTCGGTGACCCAGTCGTCATAATCGGCCGCCCTCATCTCGTGGGGATACCCATCCTTGAGCGTCCAGCCGACTCCGATGATGAACACGGCCGGGTATTCTTGCAGGATAGCCGTCTCCCGCTGCTTCCGCGGCATATCGGGGTACTTGTCCAAAATCTCTTCGGCGTGGAGGAAGGTCAGCTCCTTGGGAAGATCCGGATACTTGTCTGTCTTGAGTTGTGGGAAGAGCTTTTGGGCATGCGCTTCAGCTCCCTGCAGTACCTTCCAGAGCTTCAGCACGACTTCCTTCAAATACCCAAGATTGCGCTGCTTCTCGGTGATAACCTGTTCCCAATCCCACTGGTCTACATAGGCACTGTGATCATGATCGAGGAAATAGTCCTTGCGCACCGCACGCATGTCCGTGTAAAGACCCTCCCCGACTTTCATCCCGAACTGCTTGAGCGCAACGCGCTTCCACTTCGTCGCCGCCTGCACGATCTGTGCGTCGACGGGATGCTTGTCATAGTCGTTCGAAATGTGAAATTGAATCGGCGCGCGTGAACCGTCGCGGTCCAGATAATCGTTCACACCGCTCTCGACATCCACAATCAACGGAACCTCGACTCGAATCAGATTGAGCTCTTTGCACAGATTCTCCTCGATGTAGTTCTTCACCGCAGTGATAGCGACTTGCGTCTCTCTGGGTGTGAGCAGTGACCTGTAGTCTTGTGGAAGGATCTTCTCCAGATCGTCGTAGTTACCAATGCCTGGTCCAGCCAGGTCTGCTTTCTTGTCTGTCATGTTCTTCTTTCTCACTTGCCTTATGGGTGAATTGTTCTATCCTGAGAGTTAGACTCTCGTAAATTCCTGAGTTGCCCGACAGCCGTTACTCAATCAGGCGTGCCATACGCTGCCAGCGGATCTTTTCATAGAAATGACCCCAGGGCACATATTTGTTCCACGAGAAATAGATGACGAGAGCCTTGCCGACAATGAGATCTTCCGGTAAAAACCCCCAGTATCGGCTGTCCGCGCTGTTGTCGCGGTTGTCGCCCATCATGAAGTAACAACCTTCGGGAACGGTCACGGGGCCGAAGTTGTCGCGGTTCCACGCCTCGCCATTTGGTGCGTAGATTCCACGCTCGCGCACCCATGGAGGCGCAATCTTCTTGTTTGTGAACTTCGCCATCGCAGGGTTCTCAAAGAGAACACCGTCGACAAAGATCCTCTTGTCGCGTATCTCGATGGTCTGGCCTCCGACCGCGACGCACCGCTTCACATAGTTCAAGTCCGGTTGGCGGGGGAAGCGAAAAACGACAACATCCCCCTGCTTCGGTTTGCGCAAAGATGGCAGCTGCGTCGAGGGAATATGAAACCCGATCTTCGTGAACGGCACTCCAATCCAATCCGGCGTGCGAATGCCGTAGATGAACTTGTTCACCAGCAGGAAATCGCCGACCAGCAAGGTGTCCTCCATCGAGCCGGTCGGAATGCGAAACGCTTCCACGGTTGTGACTCTGATGAAAAAAACCATGATGGTCAGGGTGACAAGGAACTCAACCCACTCGCGGAGAAGCCCTTTCGACCGAGACCGCTTTTTGCCCGGACTCTTCTCCTTATCCCACACTCGCTCTATCGTTTTGGCTATCGGCATCTGAACCTCTCCAAACCCGTTTGTTGACACAGAAACTCAAAGTGATTCACCGGGCTCATCTCCCACGTTGGGAGTCTGCCCGACACTCGATTATACTTATTCCACCTTAAGAATCGCCAGAAACGCTTCCTGCGGAATCTCGACACTCCCAACCTGTTTCAATCGCTTCTTCCCTTCCTTCTGTTTCTCCAGGAGTTTTCGCTTGCGTGTCACATCACCCCCGTAACACTTCGCCAGGACATTCTTACGAATTGCCGGGATGGTCGAGCGCGCGATAATGCGCGAACTTAGTGCCGCTTGAATCGCAACCGCAAAAAGCTGGCGAGGGATCAGGTCCTTCAACCGATCACAGACGCGCCGTCCCCACTCATAAGCCTTCTCCTTGTGCACAATCATCGACAGCGCATCCACGATTTCGCCATTGACCAGGATATCAAGGCGGAGCATCTCAGTCGGGCGGTAGCCAATCAGCTCATAGTCGAGAGAAGCGTAGCCGCGCGAGACACTCTTCAACTTGTCATAGAAGTCAAAGATAATCTCGACCAAGGGAAGCTCGTAACGCAGATTGACACGCGCGGAATCAACATACTCCGTCGTCTGATAGACCCCCCGGCGATCCATGCAGATTTTCATGATGGCGCCGATATACTCCTCCGGTGTGATGATCGACGCTTTGATGTATGGCTCTGCAATCGACTCGATCCGCGTGGCATCTGGCAGCTTCGTCGGATTGTCAATGGTAATCGTTTCACCATCACTCAAGTTTACTTGATACTCGACGCTGGGCACCGTGAAGACAAGGTCAAGGCCGTACTCTCGCTCGAGTCGCTCCTGTACAACCTCAAGATGCAACAGGCCCAGGAATCCTGCCCGAAAACCGAAACCCAGCGCGGTCGAAGTCTCCGGCTCGTAAAACAGAGATGAATCATTGAGGCGGAGTTTGTCAAGCGAATCCCGAAGCAGTTGATAGTCCTCACTCTTCGCTGGGTACAGCCCTGAGAAGACCATCGGTTTCACATCCCGATAGCCGATCAAAGGCGCAATGTCCGGCACATTGGCTGCAGCGATCGTATCTCCAACTCGAAGCTGGCTCACATCGCGACATCCCGTCACGATATACCCAACACTTCCTGCCGGCAGAGCTTCTTGCTTCACTTGGCGCAGCCGCAGAATTCCCACTTCATCGATGTCGTAGGTCTCTCCCGTTACCAGGAAGCGCACAGCTTGGCCTGCGCGTGCCGTCCCATCGACAACACGCACATGAGCCACCGCGCCCCGATAGTTGTCAAAAACCGAGTCGAAGATCAGTGCCCGCAGCGGCGCGTCACCGTTCCCTGCAGGCGCGGGAATGCGCTCCACGACCGCAGCCAACACCTTCTCCGTCCCCGTGCCGAGCTTAGCGCTGACCAATAGAATCTCACCCTTGTCGATCCCCAGAAGCTC
>CAZJAD010000097.1:5227-8979 GCA_964543855.1 uncultured Alphaproteobacteria bacterium | reverse complement strand
TGAGGACAATGAGGGTTTTCATGGTGACTCCTTTCTGACTTCCGAGAAGTCATTTTGTGATACAGTGTTTGATGGATATTTGTCCGGTGTACCGGCTGAGAGCAGCCTGCATCACAATTAAACATGAACTCAATGGGCGCTCATGCCGCCAATGATTTTCCACCCTTTTCCTTCGTTCAGCCATGTATGGGTAATTCGAGTGGAATCTACTTCCTCCTTGCCTTCGCTGTCTTCCAACATGATTTCAGCGAGGTAATGGACAATGGCGACATGGTCATGAATCACGATCGCCTTTGGGTGCAGCTCATACCATTTGATCTTCGCTTTCTCGTATATCTCCTCCAAAGATGCTTTTCCATTCGCGCGGTCAAGCGGCTCGGAAGCATACGACGGCCACCCGACAAAATCTGCATCGTAGAGAGCTCCCATATCCTCAAAGTTGCCGTCTTTCAAATGCCCGATGTAACTCTCCTCAAGCTTCCACAACTCCTGCTGTGCAGAAGTCCACTCCTGAGCGTTGGCCCACTCAGGAGATGAAATCCAGGTACCCAGAAGAATGAGAGGAGCCAAGATAGAAACTTGTTTTATCATAACGACACCTCCGATCATTTTTAAGGCGGACACTCTTTTTCTATAGACTATCAATAGCCGCTTCCAGCTTTGCCTGCACTTCTTTGGCGATGTCGCCAAGTTTTGGGTTCTGGATTGCCTGCATCGATGCGATAGGATCGACAGCCGCGACTTCGACCTTGCCCGGCGCGAGCTCCTGCACGATCACGCTGCACGGCAGCATCGTGCCGATTTTGTCTTCGGCCTGCAGCGCCTGATGCGCGAAGCCCGGATTGCACGCGCCCAAGATGCGATAGTTCCGGAAATCTACATCGAGTTTCTTCTTCAAAGTCGCCTTGACATCAATCTCCGTCAGCACGCCGAAACCTTGCTTCTTAAGCGCTTCAGTCACGCGCGCTATCGCATCGTCGAAGGAGGTGTTCAGGATGTTGTTGAAGTAGTAGGACATCGTGACCTCTTGTTTTCAAGTTGGCAGGCCAGTTGTGGGCATTTTGCCTGATAGCCCGTAATTCCCTGAGAATGACTCTAAGTAGCAAGTCGTGCATGCACGTGCAGGGTCAAAACCGACGGAGACATGGCAGTCTATATCATTCGAGACTTGCTTTGAGGTCGCCTAGTCCATCGACTACCGGAAGTAGAACCTTGCCCAGCTGCGAAGCAACCTTCCTCCGGTACTCGTCCTCGAGAATCCCATCCTCCACAAGCTCATGTAAAGACAATCCTACCACTGTTGCAGAAAGCTTATACAGATTCGTTATCTTCTCTTTTCTCGCAGCATTCTGATACAGATATGATTGGAAGAAACGATTGTCCATATTCACGAAAGCCGATGTCTTCCCATCATCCTTAATGATTGTCACCATATCCTGTTCTGTGGTAATCTCATATGCCTCTCCCCACTGGTTCCTGTAGATTTCATGAATCTCGGGCAAGGCCGAATATGATATCTTTGGCTCCGTCCGTTCAGTCGGCTTCCTGGTTTGCGGGCGAATGGGCTCGGTAATCTGCAGGGCAAAATTCACCTTGAAATAGCCGTCTATTGCCTCTGGGCTAGTTAGCATGACCCTGATTTCAAATTGCCTGCCCACAGGGTAATCTTGGTCTGGCTGCAGCGATATTTCGAGCCTGCCGTTGTAGAGACTTGTGCTCTTAACAAGATTCTCGGGCTTGATTATCAATCGGCCGGGTTCGTAGGCTCGGTCCAGATAATCGTTTTCCGCGTCCGTCAGCAGTCGCAAACGGCAAAACGAGTTCTGTGGGCATTGTTTGACGAAAATCCCTTCGTCAGGTTCCTTCTCCAACTTCAAAAATGTCGGGAATCGACGTCCTCTGAATTGCTCTTCCGACTGCTTGCCAGGTTCCGATAATCTGACTTTGTTCCCATAGCCAAGTAGCGCAGCTAGCATTGGGCTATTGGCAATAAGACGTTCGAAGAGGTCCTTGATAACTGACGAATCTTCATGGAACTGCTCAGCTATCAACTCCTGGTGCCTCTTCTCATTCCAGTACCTTAGGCCTTCATGCTTCTTGAGGAAGTCCTCAAGCGCCGTCTCCAAAACGCCGCACTCAGGTCCGCCTCGTAGTCTATCCCGCGAAGTCATGAACAGACGTTCCAATACGGCAGGATTCAACTTGGAACAATCCACGTTGATCAGCAGAGACCTTCTGATCCAGTTTAGTTTGACAGAACCCCTCCGGAAGATATCATTGGGAAAAAACCCATGTGATTGACCGTTCACGGTAAATATGACAGCTTCTCGCGAGCTAATCCATCTACTGACTTCTGCTTCCTTTTTGAACAAACAGATTTGCCCTGTAACTACACCAATCTCGGGGATGTTGAGACTGAAGGAACACGGAAATCCATCCTCTAACACGTCTCCCCGATCATCCTCTAACCTGATATACATACCGCTGAGTGTTGATTGCAGTGTATGTCCTTTATATTGTCTCGTCTCTGTGATCCTGACTGGAAGAACTAGATGCCATAATCGTGTGGACATAGCTCTGTAGAAATCGGCGGTAGCAAGTGTACGCGCAGCGCCAGGCAATTGATATTCATAAAGCTTAATAATTGAACCTGTTCGTATCGGTATCAAATAGGGCACGTAGTCCTCGCCAGGCAGTACTTTGACTTCGTCGAAGTCCATCTCAATGATATTCCCGCCAGGTGCGAGATACTCAAACCGCGAGTTCTTCTCGTTGCGCAAGGGTGGACGCCGTCTAACAAGAGTGAATCCCCACTTCGAGTCGCGGATACCAGGCAGCTCGAAATTGCGCCTCGATGCAATGAGCTGAAAATTGTACCTGGGCCCGGAAAACATGAGGCATCCGGTGCCGCCCATGTTATACCTTCCCTGCACGAACGCTATCCGCTTCTTGTTGCCCCTAGTGAGCGACAAAAAGGTGTTTTGGAAATCCACCGGATACTGACCCTCGCCAGTGTCAACCACAAGAATACATGGATTTCCGTCCCGGGGCATTTGTCCTGTGAGGATCAAGTGAATGTTCTCCTCCGCTAGCTGTGTGCGCTTGGCGGTGGTCACTTTTGCCAAGTTGCCACTGGGAAGTTCGAAGAATACTTCCGCAGCTTTGTACATGTCGCGCGGTGCATCTTTGCCCTCCGGATCGATGTTTCTTTTCAGACACTCTCTCATAAGAATGGCATCTATAGCATTGATAACCTTTTCAGACAACGCGCTAAGAGGTTCAGCTTGTTGGGCTCCAATCATGCCATAATTATTGTCAAATCCACCGTAAGGATGCCAGTCGGAATCGCTATAGGCATCCAAGCCCCATTCACCGAGAGTCTCTATCACGTCTTCTTCCCTCTCGCATCGCAGAAGGCCGTGGAACAGATCCTCGTAAGCCATGCCCCTCTCCTAAAGTTGGTTACACAGACGAACAGGTCAATATGTCTGTGATGTCACAGTGATAGATCCCTGCAAACAGCGTACTAGAAGAATATACCTGGTCTCGTCACACGTGCCTTCATGTCATCTGCAATACGTTCACTCCCGCTCGAGGATGGCGACGACGAGGTCGATGCGGGTGCCTTTGGGGACTTCGGCGCCCGAGCGGATGGATTGCGCGATCACCGTTCCGGCATCCACGATGGGGATGACCTTTTGCGAGACCGTGCCAAGGCGAAGACCGGCTTCGCGGATGCGCTTGCGCGCCTC
>CAZJAD010000097.1:0-5127 GCA_964543855.1 uncultured Alphaproteobacteria bacterium | reverse complement strand
TGACGCGTGTAGAGCGGCATCGCCACACGGTCGAAGAGAAAATAGAGAACCATCAGAGCGCAGAGTGCCAGGAGGGCGCGGAAAAACCATCGGCGCAAACTCCACAGGCGGCGATGTCTCAAAGCCATCATTCAGTTTCAGGGTGTCGTTTCAAGCGGGCTGCATAAGCGCCGTCGGTTCCGTGGCGATGTGTCCAGGTTTGCATGTCGCCGTGTTCATCGACCACCTCGGCGGGCACGAAAGGACTGACGCTCTCGCGTTCAAAGTCCGGTCGACGGCGCAGGAAGGATTCGATCACACGCACATTCTCCCTCGGCACAATCGTGCAGGTGCTGTAAACCAGAATGCCTCCAGGTTTGACGCACCGAGCGCCGGCATGAATGAGCTGCACCTGCAATGTGCGCTGCGCGTCCAGGTGCTCCGGCCGGCGACGCCAACGGACATCGGGATTGCGCCGAAGCAAACCGAGGCTGGAACACGGCGTATCCACCAAGACGCGGTCGAAGGTCTGGTCGAGGGGTTCGCGGCCATCCTGAACGCGCACATCGACGCCCTCCATGCCCCATCGCGCCAGATTCTCTCGGAGGCGTTCGGCACGAATCGGGTCTGACTCAACGGCGACAATCGTGGCCGCGCCTCCGGTACGCGTGAAGATGTGAGCGGTCTTGCCACCGGGAGCGGCGCAGAGGTCCAGGATAGTCTCACCGGGCTGCGGATCGAGGACAAGTGTCACCAAACCCGCGCTTTCATCTTGAATCACAATCTTGCCGTCACTCACGAGTTCCTGGATGCCGAAGAAGGCGGGCGCCTCCAGTCGAAAGTAGCCTTCGATCAGCGACGACTTCCCGAAGCTGAAGCGGCGCTCACCGAGCCTCGCTTCGAGCGCTTCGGTTTCCATCTTGGGAGGGTTTGCATGAACGGTGAGTGGGGCGCGTTCGTTGTTGGCCTCGAGCGCCTGCCGGGCTTCTTCGAGACCCAGTTGACGGATGAGCTGACGAACAATCCAGCGGGGATGCGAAGTACGAAACGACAGGGTGGCCACATCGTCAGCGCCTTCGGGCGGCGTGTCCCATCGCTCGCGCTCACGAGCCAGACGCCGCAGCACGGCATTGACCAGACCCCCGGCGGATTTACCGAGGCGTTCGATGCCAATCTCGACGGTCTGGCTGACGGCGGCATGGTCCGGGATCCGGTCGAGGACGAAAAGCTGATAGGTGCCGATGCGCAGGAGGTACTTGAGCGTGGGATTGGCACGCCGGTAGTCGCCGTGGAAGATCGAAGCTATGACGCCGTCGAGGCGTCCGCGCCACCGGAGCGTGCCCCAGAAGATGTCGGCGGCCAGAGCTCGATCGGAGCCGCGAAGGGACGATTCACTGAGGGCTTTGCCCAGCAATTCGTCGGCGAAATCCCGCTGCGTGGCGACGGCAAGCAACGCATCCAAGGCAACGGACCGCGCCGTAGGACTCTTGGGAGATGCTTCCATGATACAAAGGTTTAATTAAACAAATCCTCCGCCAAAAAGCAAGCACGACACTCGACCGCTTCTGGTGCGAAACACACTTCATAGACCGAGGGCGGAGACGATGGACGCGCTTGAAACAAAAGACTGAAAATGAGTGTCCTATGTTTCGGAAGGGGAATCCAATCGGACCTAAGTTGAGTTGAAAATGAAGAAGTTACCCATTGCCATCACTCTCCTGTCGGCCCTCATTGTTGCCTCTCCGGTCGCCGTTGCCCTCCTGACGGCGCTTGCCTGCGCTCCTCCAGCTTCGGCGGCGAGCGGGACATTCGTTGGCTTCGAAACGATGCGCAAGATCATCATCCTCAACCAGATGGGCGCAACAGAGCGAGAGGCCGAAACGGGAGGCGGCGCTGCCTCGGAAGGTGGAGCCGGAGAGGAGAAGGATTCGAAAGCTGGTAAGAAGAAACGCTCGCCTGTTCCGGCGCACTTCGAGACCGTGCTTTCCACCGAGGGTGCCGAGACAGCCCGGCTCACCGTCGAAATCGGCTTTGGTGAGCTGACGATGCGACCTGCCGGCGGAGATACGCTGATCTATGTCGTCGTTGACTACGACGCGCGTAATTTTGGACAGCCACTCATCACTCACGAGAGCAGCGACGGGCATGTAACGATTTCGCTGGAGTCCGATGAGCCTCACGGTGAAGAGTTTGATGTCGATATGTCGGATATCAAGGCCGTCAACACCTGGCGCATTACGCTCGGCAAGACCGTCGTGTGGGCCCTCGATATGGAACTGGCCTACTGTGAAACGCGCCTCGAGCTCGGAGGGCTTAAGGTTGAAGCGTTGACCATGGAATCAGGCCTTTCCGAGACGGAGCTGAGTTTTTCCGAGCCAAACGGTGCTATTCTGCAAAACTGCGACATTGAGACCGGGCTGGGCTCGTTTCATGCGTTTCGACTGGGCAACGCAGGAATGCGACAGTTTACGCTGGAAAACGGCTTAGGCTCTTCGATTCTCGATTTCACCGGGAGATGGCCTGATGAGAATCTCAAAGCCGTCATCGAATCCGGTCTCGGCAGCGTGAAAATGCACCTGCCCGATGGTTTGCCGGTGATCATGCAGGTGGAAGCAACACTGGGGAGTACGGATCTGCCCGGATTCCATGAGTTGAACGGCGGCGTCTATCGCAGCGTTCCTTACCGAGAAGGCGTGCCCGGCCTCGATGCGGCGGTCAGCGTCGGGTTGGGTTCGGTCAATGTGATCTGGGTAACGAACGAAATGCTAACGCTGCCCCCGGAACCTCCGTTACCCCCAGAAGCACCCGAGGCCCCGAAGAAAGCCAAGACAGTGAAGAAAATCAAGGTCGTGGATTAGCGAACAATTAAAGCGGTGCCAACGCCCTGCCAACCATTCCGTCCGTCCGCAGCCGGGCGGGATCTCCTGCCTTATCGGGTTCGTGGTGGGACCTATCCGGGAACCCCGAGACGCGGCGTGGCACCCGCTCTTTCCAGAAGCGGCTTCCAGATTCCGGGGGCCGCTTCTTGCTTTACTGAAATCCAACGAATGAAAAAAGGCGGATACTGAAACAACGGCGGGCCACTCAGCGTCATAACTATATAGGGCAGCCCGCTTCTTTCAGGTCAGGTTGAAAATGAAGAACTTCCGATTCGCCATTGTCTGCGTGGTGGCATCTTTCCTCGTTGCTCCAGTTGCACGCGCGACCGACATGCTCAATGGCTTGGATATGCTGCGCAAAATCCTGATCCTCAACCGAGACGCGAGCAGGGGAGCCCGACCGGACACCCAAGGTTCGGGCGGTGGAGTCACGACGAAGACGGAGCACTTCGAGACTCACCTTTCCACGGAAGGGGCCCGGTCCGCCGAGTTCGTTCTGAAAATCAACTACGGCGACTTGCGTGTTGAACCCGCCGGAGGCGACACGTTGATTTATGTCACCGCGGATTACAACCGCGATGAGTTTTCGGAGCCGACGGTGAGTCATCGCCGTGACAACGGGCGCGTAGAGATTTTGCTCGAATCGGGAAAGACAAAAGGCAAGAACCCGGATGACATGGACAGCTCGGCCGTGTCGGCGGACAACATCTGGCACATCCGCGTTGGAAAGCAAGTCGCGTGGTCGCTCCAGTTCGAACTCGCATTCTGCACAACGAGTCTTGAACTGGGCGGGATGAAGGTTGCGGGACTGAACATCGAATCCGGCTTTTCCGGCACGGAACTGTGCTTTTCTGAGCCCAACGGCACGGTGCTGGAGAACTGCGACATCCAGGGCGGATTCACCTCCCTTCGCGCTATGAAGCTGGGCAATGCCGCCATCCGGCATCTGACCGTGGAAAACGGTCTGGGCTCTTCGCTATTGGACTTCACGGGCAAGTGGGTGAAGGGAGACCTCAAGGCAGTAATCGAGTCCGGCCTCGGCGCCGTGAAGATGCACCTGCCTGACGGTCTGCCGGTCACGATGGAGGTGGAATCCGCGCTGGGAAGCACGGACCTGCCGGGCTTTCGTGAGATCCGCGATGGCTGCTACCGCAGCATGGCTTATGTCGAGGGCGTGCCAAGCCTCGATGCACAAGTCTCCGTCGGTCTGGGCTCCATGGCGGTGACCTGGGTGGAGCAAGAGGACAGCCTGCGGCGCCAGCAAGTGAATTAGGAAATCAGAATAGAGTAGACTATAGCGGTGCCAACGCCCTGCCAATAATCCCGCCTGTCCGCAGCCGGGCGGGACCTCCTGCTACAAGGGGTTCGTGGTCGGACCTGTCCAATTGCCCCGAGGAAGCGGCGTCGGCACCCATTATTTGCAGAACGGCCTCCAGCTTTTGGAGGCCGTTTTTGTTTGTACGGCGGGGAAAAAGAAAAGCCCTGTGGAATCCACAGGGCTTTCTCAAACCTGTCATCGGTTAGGATGGGCAGGCAGTTTTCGTGGCTCGGCCAGTCTTACCGGCGAGCCACAACGGGAAAGACTACCAGCGATCTTGCTTGTTGTAGCTCCGATCACGGCGCTCTGTCTTCGGTCGAGCCTCGTTCACGGTGAGCGCGTTTCCGTCAAGATCTGCGCCACCCAAGGCTGCGATCGCGGCTTGCGCCTCCTGCTGCTTTGGCATTTCGACAAAGCCAAAACCGCGGGAGCGTCCGGTGTCCCGGAATGTGATGATGTTTACAGAGGCAACCTCGCCATGCGGCTCAAACAGCGCACGGATGGAGTCCTCTGTAGTTGAGTAATTCAAGTTACCCACGTAGATGTTCATCCCTTTTACCTCTTCGATCCTTTCTTCCGGCCCTATGCCGGTCTTTGTTCTGCCAACCACCACTGGGAACTGCCCCAGCCGATGGCGTGCATTATCGTTGTCAGTCCGCTGGCATCCGTTGACAGACACCATTGGAACAGCGTAACTGCTTAAAAGAGCGCTCCTTACCCCGATTTCTCAGCGCCGGAGGCGAGCAGGGCCCCAAAAAGGCCCGGGGTGAAGGGCGGATACAAAAAACGGCGGCTACTGGGCCGCCTCTTTACTTCTCGCCTCTTGTAAAGCTAAAAATGGCGGTCAGGAGAACCGCCAGGCAATCCGTCGCTCAAATCACAAGGCCCCCGATGGGCCAAAACACAATATACGGAACTAATTCCTAAATGTCAAGTACTTTCTTGCCCCCG
>CAZJAD010000096.1:0-9047 GCA_964543855.1 uncultured Alphaproteobacteria bacterium | reverse complement strand
ACGCTGAGGCTGGGCACCGGACGAACGCACCAGATTCGTGTGCACCTCTCCTACATTCATCATCCGGTCTTTGGCGACCCGGACTACGGCGGGCGCACCAAGCGTTTGGGCGGATTGCCGGGGGCGCGGCGCCAGCTGTTGGAGAAGCTGCTGGAGGTGATGGAGCATCCGGCGCTGCACGCGAAAACGCTGGGATTTATACATCCGGTACTGGAGCGGCCGATGGCTTTTGAAGCAGGGCTGCCGGATGACTTTTCTAAGGCTCTGGAAATCCTGCGCTCGAAGAGCGATTGACCGCTTGACAATTAGGGAAATAAATGTATATTTAGTGTTTCGGCTTCTTTCCGGAACTGCCAAACAGGGCGTATAAGATGACAAAATCCATTCCTTTCCGCGTTCTTTTGATTGTCGTACTCATCGTACTGGGCGCGGTGTACCTGTATCCGACCCTTCGCTACGAGGAGCTCTCGAAGGAGGAGACTCAGAAGCTCGTTGAGCTTTCGGATCTATCGGGGATCCCGCTGAACACTCTCGGGGCCGAGATTTACCGTGATGATGTGGACCTGAAGGGGCAGATTGAAGAATCGGAGCTTGATGATGCTGCCAAAGCGGCGGCCATCGAGAAAGTCGAGTATCTGCGCGGTCCTTTCTACCGATCACTGAAATACAATCGTGCCCACGCCATCAAGCGCGGCCTCGACCTGCAGGGCGGCATGTACCTTGTTCTGGAAGTCGATCTGGTCAAGCTCGTGGAGGATGCGGCGAAGAACAAGGACGATCGATTCCGGCGGATTCTGGCTGAGCTTCGGCAGCGGGTACTGGTCAGCGATATCAATGTTCTGGAGACACTGGAAGAGCTTTGCACGCGTGAGGGGATTTCTCTTTCGAGTTACTGGGGGGAACCGGGTCAGACGGACGAATCCATCCGACACGACTTGCGGGAGGCCGCCGATGACGCGATCAATCGGTCGCTTGAGATTCTGCGCAACCGTGTCGACCAGTTTGGCGTGTCTGAGCCGACGATTGCCAAACTTGGAGCGCGGCGCATCGCCATTGAGCTGCCGGGTGTGAAGGATCCCGCGCGTGCGCGCGAACTCATCGGTCGCACGGCGCTTCTCGAATTCAAACTGCTCACCGACCCCGACCGCACGCGGGAGATTTTGACGGCGATTGACAACACGGTGAAGGCTCGCATGGGACTTGATACGACGATGGCAGCGACCGACAACGCGGCCGCCGACACCGCCGTGCTTGCCGAGACGGATACGACGGCGGTGGATACGAGTATCGTTAAGGCCGAAGAACTTTTCACGGAACCGGGTGCCGAGGTCGGGGAATTGGATACGGGAGCGGTCGCCGAGAATCCTTTCCTAAGTTTGCTTCTTGGCGGAACGAATAATATTCTTGTTCCGCAGAAGAATCGATCTCAGGTCAATCGTATTATTCACTCGCTGGAAGTCCGGAAGTCCTTGCCGCCGGATGTGGAGTTTCTCTGGTCCAATGCGCCGGAGGATTTCGAGCAGGGCGGGGAACCGTTGTGGATCCTCTATCTGGTGAAGAAGGAACCGGAGCAGACAGGTGCTACACTGGCGGACGCGCGCTCGACGATTGGGTCAGGTTATGAACCTGATCAGGCCGGGAAACCGATCGTGGAGATGAGCATGACGCGAGCCGGGGGACGGACCTTTGCTCGTGTGACCGGCGCGAATGTCGGGAAACGCCTGGCGATCGTTCTCGATGACAAGATCCACAGCGCGCCTCAGATTCGCGGGAAGATCGCGGGAGGCAATGCGGTCATTACGGGTATGCGGGACATGAATGAGGCGCGGGATTTGGCGATTGTGCTTCGCGCCGGTGCGCTGCCTGCTCCGGTGCAGGTGATTGAAGAGCGCACCATTGGCCCATCGCTGGGCAATGATTCGATCGAGAAGGGCAAGGTGTCCCTCTTGCTTGCGTTCCTGGCCGTGACGCTTTTTATGATCTGGTATTATCGTCTTTCCGGCGGGCTGGCGGACTTCGCCATGATATTGAATGTTTTTCTTCTGATGGCCGTGCTGGCGATTTTCCAGTTTACCCTGACGATGCCGGGCATTGCGGGGATCATTCTGACGATTGGTTTGGCGGTGGATGCGAATGTGCTGATTTTCGAGCGGATCCGCGAAGAGCTGCGACTTGGGAAGACTGTTCGAGCCGCGATTGATACAGGCTTCGCGCGAGCGGTCGTCACGATTATCGACGCGAATGTGACCACCGCCATTGCAGGCGTTGTGCTGCTTCTTTATGGCACGGGGCCGATCAAGGGCTTTGCACTAACCCTGACCGTTGGCATTTGTGTGAACCTTTTCGCGGCGATCGTTGTGACCCGCCTTGTTTATGATATTCTGACCGAACGCCTTCACATAAAACGACTGAGCGTGTAAATGCCGCAATTTCTCCAGAAAACCAACATCAATTTCATTCAGGCTCGCTGGACAGCGATCACGCTATCCTCCCTCATCATTGTGGCGGGACTTGTGACGCTGATCATTCGTGGGCCGAACTACTCGATTGATTTTCGCGGTGGGTTGGATGTCCACCTGCGTTTCGAGAAGCCCGTCACAGAGGGTGAGGTGCGTGGAGCTCTCTCCGCTCTCGACCTGGGTGTTGCCGAGGTCAAGCGGGTGCGCACGCTGGGTGATCCGGATGAAATCCTGATTCGTGTGAAGCAATCCGAGGTCGCCGGTGACCTTGTGCCACGGATGGAAACCGTTCTGCACGAAACCATCCCGGACAATCCCTTTGAAGTACGCCATGTCGAAGCGGTTGGGCCCAAGATCGGCCATGAGCTGCGCAACCAAGCCATTCTCTCGGCCGTCATAGCGATTATTTTGATTCTGATTTATATTTCGTGGCGTTTTGAATTCAAGTTCGCCATCGGGGGAATCGCCGCCATTTTCCACGATGTCCTCATCACGCTTGGTTTCTTTGCCTTTTTCAACTATGAGATTTCATTGCAGGTTGTCGCTGCGTTCCTGACTCTGATCGGTTTCTCGATTAATGACACGATCGTGGTCTTTGACCGCATCCGCGAGAATCTGAAGAAATTGCGTACGATGTCGCTGGCAGAGATCATGAATCTCAGCATTAACGAGACGCTTTCGCGAACCGTGATTACGTCTGTCACCGTTTTCCTGGTCGTTCTGGTGCTTTTTGTGTTTGCGGGACCGGTGGTGCGTGGATTTGCCTTTGCGATGCTTGTCGGCGTTGTCACCGGCACCTACTCGACGGTCTTCATTGCCTCGCCCGTCGTCCTGGAATGGGCGCAGCGAACGGCGATTAAGGGCAAAAAACGGCGCTGAAGCCTTTTAGTTCTGCGAGCAGGCAGGGCAGAAACCCCGGGCAGCTCGGGGTTTTTCTATTTGGAATTCATGCGAACCAAGATTTTCGAAGACTGAGAGCCAACAGCCATGTCGGTCACGGTTGTCGTCGGTAGCCAGTGGGGAGACGAAGGGAAGGGCAAGATTGTCCATTTCCTGAGTGAGAAGGCGGACATCGTTGCTCGCTATCAAGGCGGGGCGAATGCCGGACACACGGTCGTGGTGGGCGACCGCACGACGGTTCTGCATTTGCTTCCGGTCGGCGTGCTTTGGCCGCATGTTACCTGCATTATCGGCGCCGGCGTCGTCATTGATCCGGCGGACTTGATGGACGAGATTGAGCAGCTTCGCCAAGCGGGCATTGACTTGACCGGGCGGCTCCTCATCAGCCATCAGGCGCACCTCATTATGCCCTATCACAAGCTGCTGGATCGCATGACCGAAGAGAAAAGTCCTCGCGAGAAGATCGGCACGACGGGTCGAGGCATTGGGCCGGCGTATGTGGATAAAGCCGCCCGCACGGGGATCCGCATCGTGGATTTGCTCAATCACAATGTTTTGCGTGCCAAACTGCGCCGAAACATTGAAGAGAAGAACCTGCTTCTTTCGCGGATTTACGAGACGGAGCAGCTCGACGAAGACCAAATCATCCAGGAATATCTCGAGTTCGACGAGCAAATCGACCCGTATGTGAAAGATGTGTCCGTTTATCTCAATGATGCGATCCAGGAAGGAAAGACGATTCTGCTCGAGGGAGCACAGGGAACACTGCTTGATGTGGATGCGGGGACTTATCCGTTCGTGACATCATCCAATCCGACGGCGGGCGGAGCACTGACCGGTTTGGGCATTGGGCCGCGGTGTGTGGACCGAGTGATCGGAGTGATGAAGGCCTATACGACCCGGGTCGGACTCGGGCCTTTCCCGACCGAGCTTTCGGGGGAACTTGGCGAGCTCTTCCGCGAAGTGGGGACGGAATTTGGAGCGACGACGGGTCGGCCGAGACGCTGCGGATGGTTTGACGCGGTGATCGGGCGCTACAGCGCGCGAGTCAACGGCGTGGATGCGTGGGCCGTCACGAAGCTCGATGTGCTGACCGGCGTTCATCCGCTGAAGGTGTGCGTTGCTTACGAAGACGGTCGGCGCACCTACCGGCATTTTCCCGCCGTGCCGCATATTCTTGAAGCGTGTCAGCCGGTCTACGAGGATTTGCCCGGTTGGACCGAAAACATTCAGAACGCACGAACCTTCGACGAGCTTCCCGCGAATGCGAAAGGGTACCTGCGCTTCATCGAGGAAATCACGGGCGCACCCGTGGGCATCGTCTCGGTCGGACCCGACCGGGATATGACGATTGTCCGTGATGCGCCGGCACAACCGTGACGGCGGTTGCGCATCTTTTTTTCACAGGCTACGGCAAGCGAAAACAGTCTTTGGCAGGCGGTGTGGCAGGTGTAGCGACCCTCTGCGTACCTGTTGCATATCGCGAGCGAGTTTTGCAGATTGCATGATTGGAGGGCGTAGCTCAGTAGGTAGAGCACCGCCCTTTTAAGGCGGGTGTCCCGGGTTCGAGCCCCGGCGCCCTCACAAGACGGACCCTTAGCATTGCTGAGGGTCCTTTTGTTATGTCATGAGGCGAGACGGCACGCCGTTTGCCATTCTAATAGGCATGCAAGTGCCAAATGTCACACCACTCGTTACTTTGAGCGAGGGATTGCGTTTCCATCCGGCACCGCTGGTGACGCTGCGGCCGGATATGGATGCGAATTTCGAACTCTACCTGGGGATCGGAACGCCGGTCGGGCGCAGGTATGTTTTGTACAAGTCGCGCGACTACGACCTGACCGAAGACCGACGGCAGTTTCTGATCAAGCGGGGCGTCACGGCTCTCTATGTCAGCGAGGAAGACCTCCACGCGTACTTCGGTTATGTGGATCGTGCGGTGGGCACCGTGCTGGCGAGTGAACACACGCCGCCTCGTGAGAAATCGCAGATTCTGTATCAGACGACGGCTTCACTGGTCAGTTGCCTTTTTGAGCGACCTGATTCGCCGGTGTTGTTGCGCTCAAACCAGAAGATGGTGTCGCATATGGTTAAGTTTCTGGCGAGCGACACGCGTCTTCTTCGCGCCACCGTTGCGATGTTTTGTTGTGACTACAGCCTCTATCATCACGCGGTGAATGTGGCGACGATTTCGACGGGCGTTGCTCTGCAGATGGGCTACAAACCGGGACCCGAGCTCGAACAGCTTGGGCAGGGATTCCTCTTCCATGACATCGGTAAATGCCAATTGCCGACCGAGATGCTCAAGAAGCCCGGAGCGCTGACGGCTTCGGAGATGGCCGAGATGCAGCGTCATCCGCAGTATGGTACGCGGCAGATGCGCGGTCGTGAGAAGATCGAGGCACCGACGCTCGAAGTCATTTTGCACCATCACGAAAAGCTGTCCGGGCACGGTTATCCGGACAAGCTTGGCGCGAACGAGATAACGGTACCGGCGCGCATCTGCGCTGTCGCTGATATTTTCGACGCACTGACCTCTCACCGATCCTACAAGGCGGGTCTGACTGGATTCGAAGCTTTGAAACTCATGCAAGCCGAGATGACATCCGAGCTCGATTCCGAATGCCTGCTGGCGATGATCTCCCTCCTGGGTCCATCCAAGCGATAAGCATCGTTGTTCCTGCGCAACCAATCAAGAGTGCTTTTGGAGAGCCGATATAAGAGACGAAACGAATTCGTTGTCGGCGGCACAGCAGACCCAGTTCGATGAAATCAAAAAAACCCAGAGACAATAACGATACACTTTCGAAGAAGAGAAATGCCCCGCCAACGGATGTTGAGGTCTTGCCGTTGCGGAGGATTTCTGTTCAAGAAGCAAAGCAGAGAGCAGTTAGCGGGTATTACTGCCGTCCCTCCGTTTTGCGAGCGGTTGCCCAGCGGCTACTTCAAGTGTTGCGCGTGGAGGCGAGGCCTCCCCATATCGAAGAGGACGAAACGAGTTCCTGACCCGCGCACCAACCAGCGAACACCTCCACACAGGTTCGACACCACGGCCAAATGTAGAAATTCGTGACAAGTGAATGGCGGTGCACACTTGCCATAGCAACTACTTCCTTGAATTAAAGTATTCAGACTCTGTGACGATAAAACAGAGGATAGGTATGTAGAATTTCGAGGACATGGATCTCTCGACCGTCATCGGACTTTTGCTCGGGGTGCTTTGCATTTTCGGCTCCTTTCTGCTCGAAGGAGGTCGATTCGAGGCACTCATCATCATCCCGGCGCTGATCATTGTCTTCGGTGGGACTTTTGCCGCGGCTTCGATCAGCTTCTCATTTGAGAAAATGAAGCTGCTACCCAAGCTGATCATGATTGCAGTACGGCGGCGAGACTTCCGGTACCGTGAGATGATTGACCGTATCGGGTTCTACTCGGTGACGGCACGCCGGGACGGGCTTCTGGCTCTCGAGAATCAACTGCCCGCGATGGCGAGTCAGACCTTTTTGCAGAACGCGATTCAGAATCTCATTGACGGCGTTTCGCCGGAGGTTCTCAGATCTCTTCTGGAGGATGAGAAGGACTATATTCTGGAGCGGCACGCGCTGCACGCGTCGATCTTCCAGAAGATGGGCGGGTACAGCCCGACGATGGGGATTATCGGCACGGTGCTGGGACTCATCGTGGCCATGGCGAACGCCGGTCAGGATCCGAGCCAGCTGATCCGCCATATTGCGACAGCGTTCATTGCGACGCTCTGGGGGATTTTCATGGCAAACCTCGTCTGGCTGCCTCTCGCGGACAAGCTGAAATTCCGCGGCGAGGAAGAAGCGATACTGCTCGACATCATCATTCAAGGTGTGTATGGTATTCAGGCTGGGGAGAGTCCTTCGATGATTCGCAGTCGGATGGAGAATATCATGCCGCCATCGGAACGCAGACGAACACGGTATCTCGCCGCATGAAGAATGACAAGGAACGCAATCCGGGGAATCTGGATCGCTGGCTGCTGACCTACGCGGACCTCATTACGCTGCTTCTCGGGTTTTTTGTCGTGCTCTACACGGTCAGTCAGATCAGCGCGGCGCGCTACAAATCAGTGACAAGAGCACTACAGGGGGCTTTTGGGCATGGGCGTGTGGCCGCTGTGCACACAGACGCCATGATTCCGCCGATTCGCGTGACGAGGCAGATGCTGAGCGACACGCTGACCAACGCCATCGATTTTGCGCTGCTGGATCAACCGGAGCTGCGCAGCGCCGTCACACTTGTGCCCCAATTGGACGGGATTGCGTTGCGATTTCAGGATCGGATACTGTTCGACCTGGGCGAGGCCAAGGTGAAGCCGGAGGCGGAGAAATTGCTGCTTTCGCTTGCCGGAGTTCTCTCGCGGTTTCCAAACCGGCTGCGTATAGACGGACACACCGATGATCTTCCCATTCACAACGCCAAGTTTGTCTCGAACTGGCAGCTCTCCACGGCTCGCGCCGCGAATGTGGCGCATGTGCTCCATGAGAAGGGCGGCATTGATGGCGAGCGGATCACCGTGACAGCGCATTCTGAATTCCAACCTGCTGTGCCCAATACTTCGGACGAGAACCGCGCGACAAACCGGCGTGTGGAGGTCGTCGTGCTCGATGAGTAAGAAAAAACCCGGCGCTACAGGCCGGGTTTTTCGGATCGGTACTGCTGCAAGCGTTCACGCTCGCTTGGCTGCTCCCAGATTAATCTGTCGCCATGACATAGTAGAGATAGCGAGAAGGCCGGCTGGAAGTCTCGGGGTCTATCCAAGTTGTATCTGATACCGAATCGAGCAATTCCCCTTCGATGAAAGGTTCTTCGGAGCCATAGATGCTGTAGGTTGTCGCATCGTCGACTGGAGGCCAATACAAGACTGCGTTTCCGGTTCTTAAGGGATATGGGGCAATGCGAATGACCGGTTCGCAAGCGATCACCGGCCAGTCGGGCCCTGTTTTCACCAGCCAGAAGTCGTCGCCACCACCGAAGGAATTGGTCTTTCCAGCCATGATGTAGCCAGCATCGAAAGTCTGCTGTGCGGATAAGCATCGTTCGACGGCACCTGCTCCGAAAGTGCAGCTCCACATGCTATCGGCGTTCATGCCTACCTTCACCAGCCAGAAATCGTTGTTCCCGGCCCCGAAAGAACTGGTGTAGCCCGCAAGCATGTACCCCCAGCCAAAAAAGCCCGTCGAAACGAATTGAACCGCGTAGCAGATCTCAGTCGAAGCTCCACCAAAGGACTGGGCCCACAGGCTATCGCCGTTGGCATTTGTTCTGACGATCCAGAAATCAGACTGTCCCGCTCCGAAGGAATAGGTGTCTCCCGCCAAGACAAAGCCGTGGTCGCCCAGAACTCGGACCTCTTGAACGGCATAGGAATGCTCAGAGGAAATCCCTCCGTAAGTTCGACTCCAAGTCGTAATGCCGGCGGAATCCGTTTTGATGAGCCAGAAATCGGATTGTCCCGCGCCGTAGGAGAAGGTGTATCCTGCCAGAATATAGCCGCCGTCGGATGTCTGCGCGCCGGAGCGGAGGTGATCGTCGTCTGCCCCTCCATAGCTGCGGCTCCAGAGACTGTCCCCGTCGCTGTTTGTTTTTACCACCCAGCCATTATGCCAGAAACCGTCCCAGGTGTCTCCCACCAACATATAGCCGTCGTCCGATGTTTGC
>CAZJAD010000095.1:1396-9087 GCA_964543855.1 uncultured Alphaproteobacteria bacterium | reverse complement strand
GACTGGGAAGACAACGCCGACCTTCTGGACTATGTCGATTGGAAGTTCGAGAAGGGCTTTCGGCCGGTGTTGAGGACAACCGACTCCACCGGGACAACAGCCGCCTCCATATTGGCGTACATCGAGAATGCCTATTATAACTGGCCGATTGCCCCGACCTTTGTTCTGCTGATTGGTGATGTCGATGCAATCCCACGGTGGACGGGCAGTGGTTCGGGCAATCCAAATACGGACTTGAATTACTCGCTGCTCAGAGGAACGGATTACTGGCCCGATGTCGATCTGGGGCGCTGGTCCGTCGCGAATCTGACGGATCTTACGAACATCCTCAACAAAACCGAGGAATACGAACAGGTTGGCTGGTCCGGCAACGACACCTGGGAGAAGTACGCCGTGTTCATGGCGTCCTGCGACAACTACACGGTTTCCGAAGGCACGCACAACTATGTGATCAGTAATTACCTCGGCCCGGACGGTTATGAATACGACCGGCTCTACTGCCATACTTACAGCGCCACAACCTATCAAGTAACGCTGTCTCATAATGCCGGTCGCTCGCTCTCCATTTTCTCCGGTCACGGGGATGTCACCTACTGGGCCGATGGCCCACCTTTCTACCAGAGCAACGTGAACTCCCTCACCAATACGGTCTATCCCTTTGTCCAGAGCTACTCCTGCTTGACGGGGAATTTCTCGTACAGTGAGTGCTTCATGGAGACGTGGCTGCGGGATGACCACGCGGCGATCGGCGCCATGGGATCGTCAGTCACTTCCTATTGGACGCAAGATGACATTCTCGAGAAGCGCGTGATGGAAGGCTTCTGCGAAAATGTTGACCACAACGAAGAGAACCAGACCTGGATGGCTGGGATGATGAACTATGGAAAGCTGCGCTACTATGACTACTTCGGCAACAGCGGCACGACGCGTCGCTACTTCGAGATGTACAACCTGATGGGCGACCCGTCAATCGATCTGTGGACAGCAATTCCTGCGCGCATCGGCGTCACTCACGATTCGCTGTTCTCTGCAGGCGATACAACCTTTGATGTCACAGTGAGCGGTGTCGTAGACTGGGCCCTCGTATGTGTCCACGATGAAAACGATGAAATCTATGCCTCGCAGTACATCTTCGAGAGTGGCACGGCGACGATGAGTCTCGGAGAAGCCGCCTTGGCAACCGGTATGCTCCACATTGCGGTCACAGGCCACGACATGGAACCCTACCTTGCCACCATAGAAATCGTGACAGGGACGGAGGCAGTAGCTGATCTCACCGTGTTGGTCTCGGGCGACGATCTTGTTCTGAATTGGACTCCGACGGACGCGGATGAATACCATGTCTACGCCTCAGATGACCCGATCATGTTTAACGAGACATTTGAGGTCGTGACGGAACCACCGTACACGATCGTCGGTGCGGCAACGGGCTTTGAACAGCGGTTCTACCAGGTCATTGCTGTGAAGAATTAGCCCCCTGCTGGAAGGCGATAGCACAAGTGGCCCCGAAGAGCACATCTCGGGGCCACTTTTTTTATCCGCGGATTGGAGGTCTACCCGCCGTTTACCCTGCCTCACGAAGATCACGCTTGCCACATCACGCGACACCGTCAACGCAAGCGAAACACCGCTGCGCTGCTCTCGTGGCGTCAGAATCACACCCTGCCATTCGGACGAGATCATACCCACCGGGCAATCCGGCCAAGCGCGACCTCCCGAAGCAGCACGGCCCCCGGGGAAATCCCGGGGGCCGTGGCTCTTATGATGGATTGTCAAAAAACCATCAGAATGCGCGCCGGTGAACCATCAGTTGATGCCAACGACCACATAGAAGAATTTGATACCGGCACCGGTCGCCCCGACATCCGTGTAGGTGGTTACCGCGAGGGGCAGCAGAGTCAGTTTGGTTCCCGTCGTGTAATCTTGGAACGGGCTGGTCAGCCTATAGACATGGTACCCTGTCGCATTGGCCGTCGGCCCCCAATTCAGAACGACATTCGCTTGGCCGTCCTCCTTCTTGATGACAAGACTGTCCACAAGGTCCGGCGGATTCGTATTGGCAGCCGGCTCGATCGTGGTCTGAAGCAGATACCGACCCGGTGACGGGTTAAGGGGAGTCCCGGTGCAGTCCAAACGAACCACATAGTGGTGACCGTCGTAGAATTCAGGATCCACATAGCCACCCAACGGGCTGGGATAAAGACCGCCGCCGATACTATCCTTCGCCGTCATCGACACCCAGAAATTGCCGGAACGATTCTGCAGACCCGGAGTCCCCGTAACATCCATCGTCCACCAGTGCTCCAGGCCAAGGTAGCCGATGGTCTCGCTCGTGTCGATCTTTGTCTCGATACGATTGATAAGATCACCGTGGTGATCCGTGTCGGGACCAGCCTCCCAGAATTCGATCCATACTTTGGCACCCGTGTCCGCCAACTGATCGTCGTAATTCCACATGGCCCGAATCGTCGTGATGTCAAATGCATTCGCCGTTCCGGCGGGAACCCCGTCCGCTAACGGTGTATAGCGCACATAGCGCGGATTCGAGAATCGAGTCGTCAGTTGACGCGTGTGATAGGCCAGCTCATACTCGCCAGCGGGACGCACCGTCACCGCCAAATTTGAATCAGCGTTGAGTGGCTCATTGATCGGAGTCGACGTCGTATCGTTGCTTGGGTCCTGATCCCGAGTCAGATTGCTCCGCGCCTCGAAGAAGTAGGAACCCACCATCGCCGGTGTCCATGCCACATAGAAAGTCGTGTCGTCGCCCGGCTCGAGTACCGTTCCCGTATAGTACGGAGTAGCCGTCTGCTCCACCGCGCCAGTCGGATCGTAGACCCAGTATTCCGACCGAATCAGCGTGCCCTGATTGTTCAAACCCTCGTTGATGATGTCGTACTGGAAAACCCGCCCCAGACCGACCGTCGTGGGAAATGGAACGACCAAGTTAGCGGAGGCCAGGTCATCATTGAAAGCACGGGTCGCCACGACTTCAACATCGTCAACATGCAAGCCCGTCCCGATACCGCCGTCGTCGTTGTCGTCAGTGATATGGCGGAAGGCAAGACGGACAGTCAGTCCGGCGTAATCCGTGATGTCAATGTACGACTGGTGTGTACCTCCACTGATGAGTCCCCCCCGTCTCTCGACCCAGCCAATCAGGGAGTTGCCTCCCGGGGGCTCCGAGCCATCGGCGTACCCATAGTCATAGACGACCATCTCATAGACGGCGCAGGGATCATCTTCGGCAACCATCACATAATAATAGTCTTCGAGGCTGTTATCACCGTCACCGTCAGAATCCGGCATGTCACACCACACATAATAGCGAATGCTCAGCCTGTCGTACCCCGTGGGAAGCGTGATGGGGTGAGAATAAAGACCACGCGCGGAGTTGTACGCCGGCATCGTCGCCGTCCAGCAGTGCGTCGGCGAGTGAGACGTGGAGTTGTCATAGACCCACACATCCTCCGCTATCGGTCCCTGATCCAGGGCCATCTCATCGAGTGAACCATCATTGGAGAACAGCGTAGTCGGGCCGTCCGTAATCCGGATCTGGTCAATGACAAGCCCATAGAAAGACGGATCATCAATGCTGCACCACGCCGGATCCGTGCAGAAAGCCCAACGCACCAGCACGTCACCGTAACCATTGAGACTTGAGAGGTCGAAGATGCAATCCGTGAAATTATCAGCATAGTCCGTACCGCCATAGGCCGGAATGTCACACCCCATGCCCCACTCGTAACCGAAAGCAAACGAGCTGCTTCCGGTATACGGCGGCATGACGGGGGTAAGCACTGCCCACGAGGCTCCGCCATCCGTGGAACCCCACACATTCCACCCGTCCCACATATCATATAAGCAACCCGGTTCCGAGTGGGTGTCGGGAACCTCGATCTTCCAATGCGCCTTGAATTGCAGCCGTGGTGAAGAGGTCGAGGTAAAATCGAGGGTATCGGAGATAAGGTACTGCAGCCAGTGATTGTTGTAACCCACCGCGTAACCGGGCGAGGCCATACAGGTGTCGGCACACACCCACGACAGTCCAGGCGGGTTATACGTGAGTGTGTCATGGAGCATCCAGTAGATTCCGGCGGACAGATCCGCGCTCGTCCATGCCGGAAAACCGCCTTCCATGTCGTCGATCACAACCGTACTGTCGAAAACATCAAGATGGCCGTCGATGGTGTGACGTCCGTCACGCCAACTCGACTCCATTTCGACAGAAAATACATCAACCCAACCGTCATTGTACGCGGGTTCAGCGACGGTCTTCATAACAGACTGTACCGGTGCAGCCTGCTGCATCGTCGCGGTAGCGGCAAAGGCTGCTCCCGCGAAGGCGAACACGAGCACCATCCAAAGCGCAACGCCCTTCTTCATGAGTGACCTCCTGCTTTCTTATATGGTATTTCAGCGACGAAATGAATTGACACTAATACTTCAAAGGAAACGGGCACGAATCGGATTCTCGTGCCCGCTTCCGGTTCAAGTTCTTGCTAAACCTAACGATACCCATCAACAAACGGTCGAATTGGGTGTCGTCGGAATCAGCGCAAACCAACCCTGCCTCGGTCTCGCACACATCAACGCGCCACAAAGGCCGGGGTCTGTTCGTCAGTTTCAACAAATGCGTTGCGCTGAAGCGGTCAACCTCGAGCTTGTCCGGGACTCTGGGCCACTTCGCACCACCAAAGTATAGTAATAATATAATGCATTGTCAAGAGTGTTCCATCACTTTTTCGACTTTTTGTGAGGATCCGCTTTGAACATTGTTAATTAGAGTCTTGAAGTGTCTATGCAGAGCCCGCCGACCGACCAAGCCGGGTCGGCATCCCTCTCAAAAACAGGCGGAACACAACCCGTTCGCCGGCAAGCCTCTTGTCCTCCTAATATAATGTAATTCCGGCCATTGCCGGCGAAATCGCTCTCCAGTGTTGCATGCACCATGTTTCGCCTGGGTTACCCTCCGAAGGCCTGAGAAACTCTCCAAGTAGTCCGATTGGCCTGCCAAACCACAGAATTCCAGAATTATCAGTCGATTCCAGTGCAGCGGAGATTCAGATCATGGTCGACGAACGACGAGATCGCAAGAAGGAAATGCAGGAGGTGAAATGAGCGGGTACATGAGCAGAAAATGAGAATCTGTATGGTGAATAACACGGACACAAGCCGGTGGAAGAGCCATCTCTGAAGCTCACAGGTTGCCGGAGAAACCTACTCGTCCGTCCGGGTAATCACGTGATAAAGATACTCTGTTCCAGAGCCAACGCTATCCGTGAGAAACGTGTCGGACACGGTCGCGATCTGGACCGGCGGCATGGGCAGTGTCTGTTGCCGGAAAACCGCATATTCCGCGGGCTCAAATAGGGGCCGTCCGAGTGTATCCTGACAAACCGACGGCCAGCGCAACAGGATGGAATCGGGCGGCACGACTTGAATCGTGAGTGCCGTTGTGCTGCGGGGCACCCGCCCGCAGATCGCTACCAAGCCGGGATGAAAAGCGACCTGTGGGAATCCTCCTTCGGCATCGATGAAGAAGGGTGGATATGGAGCTGTGATCGGAGCATCTCCGCACATCCGAAGCTCGAAGCGAAGCTGAAAAAGCTCGCCGGGCCCTGCCCAGAAGTCCACACTCGGATTCATGATTGTGCCGTAGACCTCCAAGAGGTCCGGCAAATAGTCGTGATCGAAATAACCGAAATTCAAGCCCTGTCGGCCCGCAATCAGCGATCCCGGAACCACCGGCTCAGCCAAATCGATCAGATTGGTGTCATAGGCCATGTAGATCGTGAAGCCGCGCATCGAGTCGGACGGGCCAAGCCGACCCGACACCACAATCGTATCACCGACATCACCAAATGCCGTATCCGGCTCAAAGAAGAAATCAATTGCCAAACCGCTTTGGAAAAACCCCAGACATACCAGCATAACCAAGGGCAACAGGATCGATCTGCAACGCATTTCCCGAACTCCAGAAATCACAGCCCTGAACCACCCGATTGTGAACCCCACAGAACAATCTACACATTAACCTCATTCGTGTCAAGGAGCCTCCCCTGTCTGGGCTCTATAACATGGCGCTCCCCTTACTTTGTCAACACGACCTTCCTGGCTGCCTGGAATTGCGGCGCGGTCAGGACAATCAGGTAAGTTCCGCTTGACACACCGCTGGCGTCCCAACGCACATTGTGTATACCGACATTCAGAGAAGCGTCCATCAATGTGGCAATCTTCCGACCCAGAAGATCGTACACGGTGATCTCAATGTGGGATGTGCGTGGCACCAAGAACTCAATCGCGACAGAGGAATTGAAAGGATTTGGATACGCCGCGTCAATGCCAAACTGCCCGGGAGTGCTTTCCCAGCGATTGTCCGCGTAATCTCCGCCGACCAAAATCATGGCCGGATGAAAGGTGACGGGAGGAAACCCTCCTTGGGCATCGACAAAGAACGGCGGATAAGGAGCGGTGATCTCGGCGTCTCCGCACATCCGAAGCTCGAAGCGAAGCTGAAACAGCTCGCCGGGACCCGCCCAGAAATCCACGCTCGGACTCATGATTGTGCCGTAGACTTCCAAAAGGTCCGGCAAATAGTCATGGTCAAAGTAGCCGAAACTCAGCCCCTCCCGGCCTACAATGAGCGAGCCCGGAACGACCGGCTCCGCCAGGCGAACAAGATTCGTGTCGTACGCCATGTAGACGGTGAACCCGCGCATCAAGTCAGACGGACCGATGCGACCCGATAGCAGAACCGTCTCGCTGACCTCACCAAAGGCCGTATCTGGCTCGAAGTAGAAATCGATGGCCAGACCGGTTCGGGGAAGGCCCAGACACATCCATAGGACGAGAATCAGCAAGACTGTTCTGCTCTGCATAGACCCCTCCGAAGACAGAGCACCCCCGCCGCCAGGAAATGACGGCGGGGGTTATCACTCTCAGATGAGAGGGATGTGAGGAGGATTAGCGGGTAAGCAACATTTTCCGAGAACTCACGAAATTGCCCGCGTGAAGTCGATACAGGTACAAACCGGAACCTACTACCTGCCCATTCGCGTCACGACCGTCCCATGCAACGAAGTGCCTGCCCGCAGGCAACTGTCCCGCAACCAACGTCCGCACCTCCTGACCCAGGAGGTTGAACACCGCGAGGCGCACCTCCGATGCTTCGGGCAGATCGAAGTTTATCCGCGTCGTGGGGTTGAATGGATTCGGGTAGTTCTGGTACAGCGCGTAGTCATCCGGAATGGCAGCACTGCCGTTGACGGTCAGAATCGTGCCTGTACCTTCAATGATGTTCCCATGACCGTCGGCAAGCTGAATCGCCGTCAGTTCAATTTCCGTCGTTGAGGTTTGTTCACCAATCCAACGGAACTCAATGGAGGCCAACGAAAAGTCTCCGGCGATGCCCGCGATCTCTCCGAGGGCAGCCGCCGCAATCCCGATCGCATTCTCGCAACCTTCAATGGGCCGCGTGAGAACAAACGGCACACCGTCCAGGACCTCAATCTCACCTTCAGTCGCTGAAACGAGCTCAAGGACTTCGGGGTCAAAATGCAATTGCGCTTCGGCAACCTTCACGGCATGCTCAGCATTGCCGGAAAGCGCGACGGTCACCGTGAATTCGTCACCGATCGAGACACGCAGGTCTTCGCCACAGGATGCGCTGACCACCGGCTCCGCGTCCA
>CAZJAD010000095.1:0-1296 GCA_964543855.1 uncultured Alphaproteobacteria bacterium | reverse complement strand
GTACACCGGATAGGCATCGCTGGCCGGATCACCCGTCACCCATTCCGGCTTGCGCCAGACTTGCATGGCTGTTGCACCTGTGCCAGCTGACCACGTCCAGTTCAGCCACACACCGAGATGTGTCGGACGCGCGTCGAATTCGGTGAACGTGTTGCTCGGAGCGGTCAAGTCGATACAGATGGTGAAGCTATTGTTTGCCTCGTTGCCTGCGCAGTCCGTAGCCGTCACATCGAAGGTGTAGTCTTCACCGTCGGCACCTGGAACCTGCGAAACAATCCAGGTCCACAGAGGCACGACTTCCGTCGCATCCGGGTACCCGGTTACCTCCAGCGTAATCGGGCCGTAGTCATTCCCACTGTACGTAATTACCAGCTCCCCCGTACTCGCGTAGCAGCCCGAAGGCTGACTTCCAGGGTTCAGACCAGTAGTGATACCCAGGTAATCGTCAAGTTCGGTGCCACCGTATTGAGGACTGCCCGATATGTCATTATAGCAGAAACTTGACGTGTTGGTCACGGTCAGGCTCGGCGCTGTCTCATCCTTGACAACGACGAGCTCCGCCGACTCGCCCTCGTTGCACTCCGTGTCTAACGCGTGCAGAACGAAGGTATTGCAGCCTTCAGTCATCGTGCCCCAGACGTCGGGGCTCTCGCTACCTGTCGGGAACGTCCCGCCAGTGACCGGAACCGTCCACTGAGTGCTGCTCCCCACATGCTCGATGTACGCGTGATCAAGAGGAGATGCCGGCGCTCCGCCTGTACCCGTCGCAGTCATCGCCGTTGTCAATGCATCCTGGAATGAGCTCGCGTTGCCGTAGGCATTGCAGCCGCCCGCTCCACCGCCGCCACTGAGAGTAGCAATCGGCGCATCACAGTCCACAATCGAAGCCGCCGGTGTGATCGTGAAGCCTGTCGTGTGCTCACCCGCGGCATCCGCAAAGTTATAGCTTGTGATGGTCGGCTCAAGCACCTCGCCATGATAAGCGTCGGTCGTAGCGCGGAGCGGAATTGCCGCGAAGTACTTGCCGTCATCCACACTGCGGTTGGGGTCCGGACCCCAGAGGCAGTTCACTTCAATCGTGCTTCCCGTCTCCTCGGCCTGAGCCCACCAGAGGTTGGCCGTGCAAATTTCCGACGCCGGCGTCACATCTGCGACCCCCGTCCAGTCAGCGACCATCTCATCGGGAAGCTCGATAATGACCTGGCCGGAAAAGTAGTCCACCTGATCAAAGCGGAGGTAAAGCGTATCTTCCTCGCAACCCGCCGGGCAACCAACATAGTCGCTGCTCATCACCAT
>CAZJAD010000094.1:2433-9105 GCA_964543855.1 uncultured Alphaproteobacteria bacterium | reverse complement strand
TTGCCCATCACCTGGGCTTCGGCGAGGATATGTCCTTTCATCGCTTTCTCCAGCGCGGCTTTGTTCGTGCTGGAGGGGAGATTGAGCTCCGCATCCAGAGCGTAGAGCTTGAAGTAGTAGCGATGAGGTTTGCCGGGAGGCGGGCACGGGCCGCCATAGCCGACGCGCGGCCAACTGTTCAGGCCCTGCTTTGCACCTACGGCCAACTGACTGTCAGCTGGGACACCCTCGAGGAGGGAGACCGTGTCCGGCGGCAGGTCCCACAGCACCCAGTGCACCCAGGTCCCCATCGGCGCGTCGGGGTCGTCGCAGATGAGCGCGAAACTCTTCGTTCCGTCCGGCACGCCGGTCCACGAAAGTGCCGGGGACCGGTCGTCGCCGTCGCAGGTGTACTTCTTCGGGATAGTGGCGCCATCTTCAAAGGCGCTGCTTTCTATCTGAAGCGCCATGGCCTCTACCTCCTTTCTTCCGGTTTCAGCTTTTTCCACCTGAGTCTCCACCCGCTTGCACGCGACTCCAAGCACGAGCAAGGCGGCTAAAGTGAGAAGCAGGGTCTTGCGCATGAGTCCTCCTTGTACCACAGTGGTTACTCCTTCAGGCGGCTGCGGTCTGGATTCAAGGATTGAGCTGGCAATTCTACCGCTTGTAGCTGCCCATGAGCTGGGCTTGGGCGAGGATGTGGCCTTCCATGGCCTTCTCCAGAGCGTCCTGTTCAGCGTCGACGGGAAGGGTCAGGTCTGTATCCAAAGCGTAGAGCTTGAAGAAGTAATGGTGCACCTTTCCGGGAGGTGGGCAGGGTCCGAAATAGCCCGCCGGAGGCCAGTTCTCAACACCTTGCTGCACATTAGCCAGAATGTCTTCGGGCGGAGCCCCTTCGGGAAGCGACAGCGTGTCTGGCGGCAGATTCCACAGGACCCAGTGCACATAGGTTCCCATCGGCGCATCGGGATCGTCACAGATGAGAGCAAGACTCTTGGTCTTATTCGGCACGCCGCTCCAAGAAAGCGGCGGCGATAGATTATCGCCTTCGCAGGTGTACTTCTGCGGAATCATGCCTCCGTCTTCAAAAGCACTGCTCTTCAACTCGAAGGCAGTCGCAGTCGCTCCTCTCGCCCCTTTTGCTTCCGGGGTCTCCGCACGCTTGCAGGCCGAAAAACAGGTGCACAGGATGCACAGAACGATTATCCCCATAAGCCAACGCCCACGCATAAAAGGCCTCCTATAGAATGAACCGCGACAGGTCTTCATCTTCGACGATGTCTTGCAAGGTCTTGCGTACGAAAGGCTTCGTGATAGCGAGCTTTTTCTTTTTCATCGTCGATGCGTCGAAGAGAATCTCGTCCAACAAGGTCGTCATTACGGTGTGCAACCGCCGCGCTCCGATGTTTTCCATGCGGTCGTTCACGCGGTTAGCGATGCTGGCGATTTCCTGAATGGCTCCTTCGGTGAACGAAAGATCAATGCTCTCGGTTTTAAGGAGCGCGACGTACTGCTTAACCAGTGCATTTTCCGGCTCGGTCAGAATACGGACGAAGTCTTCCGCATTCAAACGGTCCAGCTCGACGCGAATCGGGAAGCGCCCCTGAAGCTCCGGGATGAGGTCGGAAGGCTTGGCCACCGTAAAGGCTCCCGCTGCGATGAAAAGAACATGATCAGTTTTCACCGCACCGTATTTCGTCGTGACGGTCGTGCCTTCGATGACCGGCAGGATGTCTCGCTGAACGCCTTCGCGCGAGACATCCGGTCCCTCGGTTTGTCCTCCGGCCACGGCAATCTTGTCGATTTCATCCAGAAAGACGATGCCGAGGCTTTCCGTACGGGAGATGGCTTCGCGCACGATACGGTCCATGTCGAGGATTTTGCTGGTCTCTTCGGCCAGGAGGATATCGCGAGCTTCCCCGATCGTGCAACGCCGGCGCTTCTTGCGCTTGCCAACCATCGGGCCGAACATCTCCTGCAAATTGAAACCCATTTCTTCGATGCCCTGCGGTGAAAAGATCTGCATCATCGAATAGGGCTCTTCTTCGATATCAAGTTCAATCATGCGATCTTCGAGCTTACCATCGCCGAGCTGATTGCGAATCTTGTCACGTGTGGAGCGGCGACGCTCCAGAGCCAACTGCCGATCGCCGTCATCGCCTTCGGGTTTCTTCTTGCGAGGTGGTTTGGGCAGCGGAAGCAGGATGTCCAAGAGCCGCTCCAAAGTGCGCTGCTCGGCCTGACCGTGGAGAGCCTGCATGTACTCTCCACGCACCTTCGCCACCGCCGAATCCACAAGATCGCGGATCATGGACTCGACATCGCGGCCCACATAGCCGACCTCGGTGTACTTCGAGGCTTCGACCTTGATGAACGGAGCATGAGCCAGATTGGCCAGCCGCCGGGCCATTTCCGTCTTGCCCACACCGGTAGGGCCAATCAGGATGATGTTGTTCGGGTAGATTTCATCCTTCAAGCTGCCGGTCACGTGCTGGCGGCGCCAGCGGTTGCGAAGGGCGATGGCCACCGCCCGCTTGGCTTTGTCTTGCCCGATAATGTACCGATCCAGCTCGCCGACAATCTGAGCCGGTGTCAATTCTGGAATCGCATAGGGAGGATTGGGATGCATCTTCATTCGCTAAACACCCACAGGAATAGACTTCGGATATATCTCGTCAAGGCTCTTCCCCAACGGGAACCCTGTTTCACTCCGCAGCGCTCAGAGCTCCTCAATCGTGAGATGATTATTTGTGTAAACGCAGATGTCGGCCGCTATCTCGAGGGCCGTGCGGCACATCTCTTTGGCTGAGAGTTTGCTGTGCTTGACCAGAGCTCGCACGGCGGCGAGAGCATAGGGCCCCCCTGAGCCCAGAGCGACAACATCATCGTCCGGCTCGATAATTTCACCCTGGCCGGACACAAGGAACATCTTGTCCTTGTCCATCACGATGAGGTCAGCTTCTAGGCGTCGGAGATTGCGGTCCATCCGCCATTCCTTGGCCAGCTCGATGACCGAGCGCGTTAGGTCGCCGTGATACTCGCTCAGTTTCTTCTCGAAGAGGTCAAAAAGCGCCAGGGCGTCCGCAACGCCTCCTGCGAATCCTGCCAGCACTTTCCCTTCGTACAGGCGGCGGATCTTCTTGCCGCTCGCCTTTATGACTGTCTCGCCATAGGAGAGCTGCCCATCGCCGCCAATGGCTGCCTTGCCATTGCGTCGGATGGCGAGAATCGTCGTTCCGTGATACTCTGCGTCCATTTCCTCTCGGTCCCCTATTCTCTTCTGTGAATTTGACTCTTCGCCTCGGTCAAGATACTTCCTTCTTGCCTTTTTTCATAGCTTGTTCTTCGCGGCGCAAATTCTGGATATTTGCCAGAATGTCCTTAGTCGGCTCGCTGCGGGCGACGGCTTGGGTTAATCGGTCCCTTTCGGCGCGAATTTCCGCCTGCAACCTCTCAAGTTTCAGTCGGCGGACACAGTCCTCCGCGAGTTGCTCGAGGATTGCCTGGGCTTTGTGTGGATCTTCGTGGGGCGGAGGCTCCATGAGGCACTGCGTGATGAAATCCCGGAGCGGATTCTCCGGAAAATAGTTGAGCAGCATCTCAGGCGGCTCCTCTGTCTCGGCCAGGCTCAATTCCTCAAGTTTCAGCGTGAGGGGACGCAGCGCATCGTCCTCGATTTCCTGCGGATCGAATTCACTTAAGATCCTCGGCCGCAAATCCGGGCAGCGCACAAGCAGCTTCACCAGTTCCAAAGCTGCACCCCGGACCTTGAAGGAGCCGGACGCGGGCGTCTCCTGCGCTGACTTGGACGATACATCACGCCGGGGCAGTTCGCGTCGCAGCGCATCGAGTCCCACGCCCGTTTTGACGGAAATCTCCTGGAGGAAGACCTCTCTTTCCACCGGTTTGGGTATTTGCCTCGCCGTGTTGAGCAGTGATTTCACAGCAGCCACTCGCGCAGCGGCCGTGATTGTCTCGCCTTTCTTCTTTGCAAGATGCATTTGGAACTCAACCGGGCCGAGGGCATCATTTATCCGCGACCAGAGAGCTTCTGCACCGTCGGACCGCACGAAACTATCAGGGTCTTGGCCTTCTGGCAAAAGAGCGACACGCGGCGAGAGACCTCCACTGAGGAGAACATCAATCGCGCGGCGTGCGGCATTCTGCCCGGCGACATCCCCATCATAGACGACAAAGACCTCAGATGCGAAGCGGCTCAGCAGCTTGGCTTGGTCTGAAGTCAGCGAAGTTCCCAGAGACGCAACCGCATTCTCCACACCGGCTGCCGCTACTGTGATCAGGTCGGTGTAGCCCTCGACCAGAATCGCGCGGCCACTCTTGCGAATAGCATTGCGCGATTCCCAGAGACTGAAGAGCACCTTGCCTTTGTGGTAGATGGCGGTCTCGGGGGAATTGATGTATTTCGCGCCACCCGGTTCATCCGATTCCTCCGAAAGCCGCCTCCCACCGAACGCCACGACCCGTCCTGACAGATTGCGGATAGGGAACATCAGCCGGTGGCGAAAGGCGTCATAGGGTCGACCAGACTCGCGGCCTTCTTTCAACAGGCCTGCGCGAACAAGAATGCCGGGCTCGTAACCTTTGTCGCGCGCATGGGAGGCCAGAGCATCCCAACCGCTCGGCGCATAACCAATCATGTATCGCGTGATGATTTCCGAATCGTAGCCTCGTGCGGTGAGGTGTTCGTAGGCTTCCCGGGCTCCACTCGAAGCGCGCGCCATAAGCTGCTGGTGGAAGAAATCGCGCGCCACGCCGTTCACCTTGGCAAGAAGCTGAGCTTCCGATGGAGTCTCGTCCGTGCTCTCATCGTACTGCGGGAGGGTGATTCCTGCTTTTCGCGCCAGCGTTCGAACGGCTTCGACAAAGCTCAGTTTCTCTATTTCCATGAGGAACCCGAATGCATTCCCTCCTTTCCCACAGCCGAAGCAATGAAAAATTTGGCGCTCGGGATGGACGGAGAAGGACGGGGTCTTCTCCTCGTGGAACGGGCAGATTCCAAAATAGTTCTGCCCCTTCTTGCGCAGGGTGACATACTGACCCACCAGGGCGACGAGGTCCGTCGCCTCCCGGATCTCTTCTATTGTTTCTTGGGGCAATCGCATGATTGGTCAGCTGCTGGCATTCCCTTTGCCCATAGTCGGGATAGGATTGATGCGGTTGTTGATGAGAAAAGATATGAGCCTGGATGAGGAAAAGCGGCCGCAATTGCCGGTTGCCAAGCGTGCGGACGAGAACGACAGTTGGCTTCGACTCATGGTGACGAACCCCTTGAACGGCGTGATGTCGACATTCTCCAACGAAATCGTCGAGCTTGGCCAACCCGAAGACCGCGAGCCCAAAACCGGCAAACGCAGGCCGGAGGTTGAAAGCCGATGACCCTCTGGGAGGTCTCGGCTTTCTCTATTGTGAGAAGTCCACTTTGGGCGGTTCAGCAGCGCCTGCGGGAGCTTCCAGAAGAGACGCCCGCTCAAACCCGAACATCCCCGCCACAATATTTGCCGGGACCCGCCGAATTCTCTTGTTGTATTCCGTGGCCGCCTCGTTGTAGCGGCGGCGCTCCACACTGATACGATTCTCCGTTCCCGCCAGTTCATCCTGGAGTTGTAGAAAGTTCTGGTTCGCCTTCAGGTCGGGATAATTCTCCACGACGACGAGCAATCTCCCCAGTGCGGATGTCAGTTCATTTTGGGCCTCAACGCGCTGCCCAAACGTTTGCGCTCGGCCCACGCGTGCGCGGGCTTCCGTGACGCCCATGAGAACCTCGCGTTCATGGGCCGCATAGCCTTTGACCGTTTCCACGAGGTTCGGAATCAGGTCAAAGCGCCGCTGCATCACGACCTCAACTTGAGCGAAGGCCTTCTTCGTTTCCTCGTCCAGGTTGACGAGGCTGTTGTAGGTGCCGTAAATCCAGAAGGCAATCAGAAGGCCGATGCCGACAATAACCAGCAGAACGATGAGCGCTGCTTTCATTTTTCTCCTTTGCAGAATGGGAATTTCGAATGCGCGGCTTCCCTCTGGTTCGTGGTGTGCTCAGAGCGAGGACAAGCCGCGTCGCCATCAGACGGTTAGCTTGTCAATGTACGCGGTCAGCTTTCGAATCTCTGCGAGGTAGCTCCGGAACAGAGAGCGCATGTCGTCCGCCGACATCTTGGCACGGTCTCGGGCCACCTGCCAGAACCGCTGCCATTGTGCTGGGTCCAAACCGCGCTGACCGGTGATTTCCTTCAGAAGCTGCTCGTGAGGAATCGCCATAACTTGCCTTTTCTCAAGAACGACAATACCACGCAGCAGCGCCAAGAACGAAGAGAGACTCCCACGCAGCAAAGCCTTCAGCGTTTCCGTTTTTTCTTCGCTCAAGGACCACTGGCGATAGAGCTGCATCATCTTGGTGCGGAGTTCCCGCTCGATTTCCGTGCGCAGTCCGTCCCACTGCGGTTCGAATTCTTCAAAGGGATCTCGCCCTGCCAGCACGCGACGCGAAGCTGCCATATCGACAAACTCGAGCGCGTAAGTATCTTGACTGGCCGCAAAGCCGTCTTCCCCCATCAGAACCGGAGACGCGACCCCACGCTTGGCCAAAGCGGGCAGAGCTTGAAGCAGCCCGACAAGCTGCTCCGGAGCGCTGTCACGCACGAGGATGAAGAGATTGATGTCGGAGTGGGCGTGAGCCTC
>CAZJAD010000094.1:0-2333 GCA_964543855.1 uncultured Alphaproteobacteria bacterium | reverse complement strand
TCCAATCCGTAACCAACCTCAATGCGAACTTTCCGTTCGGCAAGCGCGTTCAAGATTAAAACGCCGTTGTCCTTGCCTGCCCGGCCGATTTTCCAGTGCTCGAACAGGCGAACGGCGTAGTCCGTGTAGTCTTCGCCCCCCAGGTCCGGAAAGACCGCCACCGCAATCTGGGCTCCCGTCTTCTCGTCGAGTTCTTTGCAGATCGCCTCGATCTGGGCACGCTCGTCGGCGGTAGTGACGCCAGCGTAATCGCTGACATATCCCTGCGGCGCGGGGAAAGTCTGTGCCCATATAATGGTGGCCGTTGCGGATAGAGCAAGCGCAAACAGCCCTGTGCGTAAGAATCGAATCATAGCGTAAACTCCAATATACCAAACCCCTTCCAGATTGTCAAACCGAGTGAACTGCGAGGCGAAGGACAGCCGCTCGGGCCTGCCTCGTTGGGCCTACGGACACTTGCATTTCATTTGAAATCTTTGTAAGTTCAGTTGTTTCATATGGGGTATTTGTCGTGATTCGCGGGATTCTGTTCGACCTCGATAATACGCTGCTCGATTTCATGCGCATGAAGGCAAGCGCGGTGGAAGCTGCCGTAGGCGCCATGATCGATGCCGGAATGCCGCTCTCACGAGAAGAGGCCACGGCGCGCATCTTTGAAACCTACGAGGTGCGCGGCATCGAATATCAGGAGGTCTTTGACCAGTTTCTTTCGGAGCGGTTTGGCTCGATCAATCCAAAGTGGCTCGCCGCCGGCATCGTCGCCTATCGTCGTGCCCGTGAAGCGGCGCTTGTCCTCTATCCCCATGTGAACTATACGCTCATCGAACTGCTCAAACGCGGACTGAATCTGGCCGTGATTTCGGATGCGCCGCGCAAAGAAGTCTGGTTGCGCCTGTGCTACCTCGATCTGCATCATGTTTTCGATCCGGTCATCACATTTGAGGACACCGGCGAGCGCAAGCCGTCACCGGGGCCGTTTGAACGCGCGCTGGAACTTCTCAAGATGAAGCCGTCGGAAGTCCTTATGGTCGGCGACTGGCCCGAACGGGATATGGTGGGTGCGAAGAAGCTTGGAATTCGCACTGTCTTTGCCCGATATGGTGATACCTTCGGTACCGAAGAGTCCGGCGCCGACTTCGAGATCAACGACTTGAGCGAGCTGCTACAAATCTTAGACCGGCTCCAAGACGAGGTCTCGGTGGAACCGCGCAGGAGTAAGGTCTCCGCCAGAAAATGAAGGAGAGAACCCCTAAGCCTCTGCCTCACATCAGCTTCCCTTCCGTCGGCATTGATTTGGTCGAGGTGGATCGCATCGCTCGGTTGGCCAAGAGCGAGAGATTCAGAAAGCGCGTTTTCACAGAGGCGGAACTGGCTGATTGCAGCAAGCGTTCATTCCCCGAGCAGTCGCTCGCGGCACGGTTCGCAGCCAAGGAGGCAACGGCCAAGGCTTTGGGCACCGGGATCGGACGGAATCTTGCCTGGAAAGATGTCGAAGTGACCACAAAGCCGGGCAACAGGCCGCAAATCCGCCTGCACGGAAAGTGGGCACAGAAACAGCTTCGCTTTTCCGTCAGTATTACCCATACACGAACGACCGCCGCCGCCGTTGTAATAATTTTCCCTGCGGATTTCACGTAACATTTCCGGTAGCGCCGCACGGCAGTGCGCTGAAATAGAGTAAGGTTTATGCCCCTTACGCTTCACACCATAGACGCCTTCACCGACAAGCCGTTTGCTGGCAATCCGGCGGGAGTGTGCGTTATCGAGCGTGCGCTGCCCGATGAGCTGATGCAACAAATCGCGGCGGAGATGAATCTTTCCGAGACAGCGTTTATCTTTCCGGAAGAAGATGGGTATCGGTTGCGTTGGTTCACGCCGACAGTCGAGGTCAGCCTTTGTGGACATGCAACCCTCGCCTCCGCCCATTTCCTTTTCGAATCAGGAAGACTGCAATCGAATGCAGTTGCGCAGTTTCATACACGCTCGGGTCGTCTCACCGCGCGCCGAGTCGGCGACAAGATCGAACTCGACTTCCCCGCTCTTCGTGTGAGCCCGGCAGTTTTTCCGCAGAATGCGATTCCCATGCTCGGCGCAACTCCTGTTTCCTACAGCTCAAGTGCGGACTGGCAACTTGCGGAACTTGAGTCGGAGCAGGCGGTGCGGGACTTGTCGCCCGATATTCATGCACTGCATTCGCTGGGCCTTGGCCATTTGATCGTCACCGCCAAAGCGACGACGCCCGGGCTGGATATTGTCTCCCGCGTTTTTGTACCGGAATCGGGCATTGATGAAGACCCTGTCACGGGCTCCGCTCATTGTGCCCTCGCTCCATA
>CAZJAD010000093.1:0-9205 GCA_964543855.1 uncultured Alphaproteobacteria bacterium | reverse complement strand
TGAATCGTGCCGTTCGTGGACACACCGACGGTCGACAAATCCGGCTGCCAGCCCGCTGTTCCCGGTTCATCGTCGTCGCCACTCGAAGCCACCCAAGGCGAGTAATGAACATCGCCGCTGACCGCATCACCATCCAGCGATCGAGACACCGGTGGATCACCGTCAGGACTCATGGGCTGCACCCGGGCCGGAGCCGACAGAAAAACGACCTCGTCAGGTCCATTCGCATCGCCCCACCAATTGGCTGTTGCTTCAACCAACACAGTCGAAACGCTGCCCACACCCCGAGCCGTATTTCCCTCGATCTTGTTTCCTGTGATTGTGGCGACCGTGGCATCGGACGCGTCATAGCCGATGGCGAAGCCCTCCGTATTGCCTGTTACGATATTGCCGTGGTACGTACCCTGTGTCCCCGGAGCATAGTAATCCGTCGCAAGAAAACCTGCCGAGGTTGACCCATCCGAGCTTGCCACTCCCGTGCAGTTGGAAATGACATTGTTCTCAATGGTTCCAACGGCGCCTCCTCCGAGCTCACAGGCGTAGTCAAGACCGTCGACCACCCCCTTGCCCGTGTAGATATTTCCCCTGAATACTCTCGGATTGGGAGAGGGGCCGAAAAAGAGGGCCCCAACACGACCGATATTGCTGAATTCGCAGTCTTCAACCGTGAAATCATAGTTGCCGAATGCGACGATCGCAAGCCCCGCGTACTCTGAAGGATAGACCAGGTTTGAAAACGCGCAGTTGACGACTGTCCCCGAGCCCTTGTGACGCAGTCCCTGATGGATATCAAATCCCGACCCGTCGAATTCAAGGTTCTGGAAATTGCCGTCGATCCCATCATCGATGAGAAACCACCCGCGCGCGTCGCCGCTCATGCCGGTACTCGTTGTGGCGGTGATCACCGGCCGGTCCACTGGGTCGGTTCCAATGATTGTCAGATTCGAACTGATCTGAACGATACCCGTCGGGTACGTCCCTGGAAGTACGTGGATGGTTGAACTGCCGACGCCATTAATGCCGTCCTGGATGTTACCGAATGCGTCATAGCCCCACACGTAATCCGTGCCGTTCGCGCTGTTGTACGCATCAACATCCGCCTGGCTCGTCCAGTCATCATTCACCCAAACTTCAGAAGGATTACCGCCGAACGAAACTGCACAAGTGTTCTCACCACCGACCTCTGGGTAGTGATTTCCGGAACTGTAGACCCATCCACCGCCACTGTGCTGAGTCGCCGCCGTCCAGTACGCGGCATGCTGAATTTCGGAAGCGTAAGTTGTTGCATCATAGTCGTTCAGGGTCATCGCACTGTAGGCGGTTGACTGCCAGTCTTCATCGTCGGTATTGGCGCCATAGCAGTAGCTGAACGCACCGGTCGTATACTGACTGTCAAGGAGTCGCGTGATAAGATCTGGGATCTCACCAGCGTGGCTCCCACTGTAGCTGAAAGCATCAACTAATCCGGTAATCCCAAGCGTGTACCAATAGAAATTGGGATCACTGTAAGTCTCGTCCCAACCGGCATCGTCAACGATATCGAAGTAGCCAGGCGTGTCGTTAAACGAATCCTGCCAGAGGACCTCAGCCATGGCGTCCGCATCGGCGTCGTAGGTGCCGCCATAGCGAGCGTAAAGCATCTGGGCATCGACCACCCAAATGCCGATGTCCCAAGCAATGATGCCATTATCATAGCCTTGACCATGACGGGCATCGCGAATATACTGTGCCAAAGCCGTCGCAGAGCCATAGGCGGTGATGCGGTTGTCATATTTCGACTTGGCCGCATCGGCGTAGGTTGAAGTCGGGCTGACCTCCACGTCATAGAGATCGTCGAACAGCATCAGAAACTTGACATCCGCTCCAGAACGGATATTGTCGCCGACAGCGACCATGTGGTCGGCAGCATCAAGCAATGCAGTCCAATGCCCAGCGTCGCCGGTCGCCAGATATGCATAGTAGAGCCCGAGAGCTGTGGCTCCATAGATGTTCGTCGGACTGGCAGCCGTAGAATGAAAATGTGCATCCGTGTCCCAATTCAGTCTCCAATCCCAGCCGCCGTCATCTGGGTCGTTAGGGTTCTCGCTCTCTCCCGACCCGTTCCCGGCATTGTCTTCGGTTATGTCCGCCTGAAACTGCTTCAGGTAATCCCCTGCCGCGACGAGTGCCGCATCGAAATCGACGACGTCGCCAGGGTCATCGAGATTCCGACCGAAATCCGCAGGCATGGTTTCCATAATCAAGGGAATCTGCCCGGATTCAAATGGCAGAGCGGATAATCTCGCCTGGGGTGCCGCCCACGCACTCGCGCCAAATATGAGCAATGCCGCGAGCACACTCAGAAACGCAGGGCGGTAATTCCTAAACCAATTTGCACTTCTCATTACAGGACCCTCCTTTTTCGGTGTTCTGTGTGGATAACACAAAAAAACCTGTTGTATTAAGCGAAGAACGAATCGCCGTCTGTTAGCGAAATCTTAGGGGGGACAACAAGATGTTCGGCTGCGTCTTCCGAGCCCGAACCTCATAGGTGGTGGCGTTGCAGGTTCCGCTGACAACTCCCGTCGAATCCGGCGGCCTGGGGTGCGAAACCTGAATGTAGTCATCATAAAAGAATGTATCCAGCGTCGCGCCAATCGAGTCGAGGATCGTCGGCGTCATAAGCTGATCCGTCCGGTAGATCACATAGAGCGGATCGATCACGGTATCGCCATCCACATCGTAGAAAATCGGATGCCATCGAAGGCAGACCGAGTCGGTATCGATGGGAACGATGATCATCTCCCACGGAACCTGAGGCGGCGTGCAATCAATATAGGCCGTCGAAGTGTCCCCGGAGAGAATAATGAGTCCTGGAGACTCCGGCGTCCCACTATAGCCCCGGCCGTCAAGGAACCCGATTTCCGTCGTATCGTCCGCAGGAATGGGCACTGGATAGAGGGTCAGGGTCGCCAGAGAAATGGTGCCGGTGAAATTCGGGTGAAAAAATCCGTCGAGCCACAGAGTGTCTCCGAGAACTTGCTCCGGCAAAATATGAAGACTGGTGTCGCTGCCGGGTGTTACCGACAGCACTTGGAGGAAGTCCTCATCGACAAGAAACCGCAGCTCAAAAACGCGAGCATCGGTGAGCGTGGCGATGAGGGCGATTGAGAATGGAGTACCACAGAGGGCGTGATCTGGATTGGGAGTCAGGTGGATGAATCCAGCCGTGTCGTCCAGTCGCCAGTCCGTCAGATGGCCGTCGGTTCCAGATCGGTGTGTAGAATCAGCTGCGTGCGACAAGCTGGAGAGGAGGAGTGACGTTGCCACTGCCACCAAAAGTGCAACCCATCCTGTACAGAATCTCCCTCGCTCGCTCAGACAATCCCGTCCTTGCATTTGCATCCCTGGGTCACATCGTATGCTTTGACATTCACATCGACGCCAAAAATCACCATCCACAGAGCGCAGTATCCGGCGGCAATGGCCATTCTCGCTAAGGACGCAGAGGCGGGGTGCATTCCATGAAGACTGCGGCGTTCTTCAATGGGAAGTATCACTTCCGGAGAATAGGAGGATCCACCAATACACCCCGCCGCCACGCCCCTAACGGCTTGTGAGCCGAATGTGCGCTCTCGCACTGGCTGGCGAAGGCCGCAAACAAGAAGGCACAACCAAAGACCTCCCATCCAACGGAAGGGGCTCAGTTATGCCTTCGACTTGCAGGCCCAAGTCCTGCACGACAAGGCGGCCCACCTCCGCGTTGTGGGCCCCCGTAGAACTGACAAATTATAATAAGTATCTATTACATTGTCAAGGGTTTTCTTCTATTTCTCCATTCTTTGGATGATTCTGAGTATTTGTGTTGGATACTATTAATCAAGATGTTAACATGTCTCACATTGGACCAAGCCGCTTTCGAGACGGTGTCAGTACCATCCCAACTCAAGGGATACACCGCCATCCGGTGACTTCTCATGTGTTTCGAAGAAAAATTGTGAACCCGAGTTCCAGCTGTGACGCCTCTGCCCACCGACACCTCGTCACTCCCTGACACCGGCCACGAGGTTTTCCAGTCTCTTTCGTAAGTCGCCAAGTTCCTTGGATTTGAACGCTGTCTTGGTCTTCTCCAGAACGCGAATCGTCTCGACCAGAGCACTTGTTAAAGTATTGAGTTTTGGGCAGTTGACCAGGTGACAGACCTCTTGCCCGACATGCTGGGTCGTCAGAGCCTTGGTGAGGTGATTCATGTCAGAAAGAGCGCCGGCCATGTTCCGAAATGTGAGATCTAGGAACGCGTCAATCGAAGCGGAAGATCCGGGGCCGGGCACGGTGCTCAACGATTCCTCAATTCCTGCGAGGTCCCGGCGCCAATCCTGCAAACGTTCCCTCAGACCGCGCACCGCACGGCCGACCCTGTGGTGATCAATCGAAGCCCGCACCTGTGCCAGCAGCTGGTCGAACTCAACAGGTTTCGTCAGATAGGCCACGACCGGCAGCTGGACCGATTCGATAGCCGATTTGAGGGACGGGTAAGCTGTCACCAGAATCACCGGCATGTCTTCGGCAATCCGCGGCATGGCCCGAATAAGCTCCAGATCGTCGTTCCCCGGCATCTTAATGTCAGCGATCAGAAGGTCGTAGTCCTGCTTCTTCATCATTTCCACAGCGGTCTGCGCATCCGGGGCGCAGGCGCATTCGTACCCGCTTTGTCGCAAGAGATCCGCCGTCGAATCCAGGAATGTCTGTTCGTCGTCAGCGATCAATATTCGCCCCAGCTCAGTCATCGGACACCTCCTCTCGCGATATATTGACCGGGATGAGCACCCGGAAGGTGGTTCCCTCGTCGGCCCCGCTCTCGAAGTCGAGCGAACCACCCATGGCCTCCAATAAACCTTTCGTGACCGACAGGCCAAGGCCGAGCCCGCCGGTCACCGAGCCATCCTTGGTCGTAAAGAAGGGCTCAAAAACCCGTGAGCGAACATCGTCGGGAATGCCACTTCCCTGATCGGACACCGCGATCGTCAAGACATCGGCGCTCACGCTCGCGCTGATTCTGACAGCGGCACCGGAAGGAGAAGCCTCAACGGCATTCATCAGGATGTTGTACAAGACCTGCCGCAGCGGATCCTCCGGCATGGTCACCATAGCGGCAGCCGCGGCTGTGTCAACATCGATGGACACATGACGCTCGTGGGAACTTGGCTCGAGCAGCGCCACGACATCTCGCACCGTGTCGTCGACCCGAAACTTGCGTGCCACCATGTGATCGGGTCGGTGAAGTTCAATCATCCCGCGCACGATGCGGGCAATGCGATTGATTTCCTTCTCAATTCGAGCCACATATTTATAGTTCCGGTGATCTTTGGGTATGCCGTCCTTCACGAGCTGGAATGAGTTCTTGATCCCGGCCAGCGGATTGTTGATTTCGTGGGCGACGCGAGCCGCCATGCGACCGGTCGCTGCCAGTTTCTCGATCTCCGCGCGCTGACGCTCCAATTGCCAGATCCGCTCCTCCGCCCGTCTCTGCTCCGTGATATCGCGAGAGAACACGGCGATCCGCGTCACCTTTCCCCTCGCATCGCAAATAGGGTAATAGGACGAGTGGTAAAGGCGCCCGCTTCGCTCGTCCTCGAATTGGACCGGGCTTTCCGCAGCGAGGACTTCTGTCAGCTGCATTCTTCTTGTGATCGCCAATTCAGGAGAGAGAAGGTCAAGGGCTTTGGTGCCGATTAGCTCATCAATTCGCTTCCCAAACCTGGAAGAAAAATTCTCGTTGACGGCAAGGAGATTCGTGTCACGATCCATCAAAAAGGCGGCATCATCGGTGGCGTTAAGGAGCGCGCGCAGAGCGGTTTCGCTTTCCCTCAGCGCGTCATCCATTTTCTTGTGTTCCGTGATGTCCACGACAATCCCTCTCAACCCCGCAGGCTTCCCGTCACGAGAAATCACCGCCGAATAGATGATGACAGGAAAGGTGCTGCCATCCTTGCGCTGCGCGGTATACTCATTGCCATGGGACACCGCTCCATTCAAAATCTTCTGGACATTCTCCCTCATGCGGCCCCGATCCTCCCTTACAAACAACTGGATCGTGTTCAAACCTCGCCCAATATCGTCGTGATCATATCCGAACGACTCCAATCCATTGTGGTTGGCGAATGTCAAATTACCCTGGAGGTCGAGCTCGAAAACGGTTTGCGGCAGCAAATCAGCCAACTCCCGGAATCTTTTCTCACTCTCCCGCAGCGCCTCTTCAGCCCGCTTGCGCTCGGTGATATCGACAATAATCCCTCTCACCCCTGCAGGTTTGCCGTCACATACGATAGGACTGGAATAGGCAAGAACGGGAAATGTACTGCCGTCTTTCCTAAGTGCCGTGTATTCATTGTCTCGCATCCCTTCTCCATCCATGACCCTCTGAGCATTCACCCGTATTCGATCTCGATCCTCAGGCACATTCAAATTCTCCGCCTTCAGACCTCTATCGACATCCTCCTGTGTATAACCGGTTGACTCAAAGCCGCAGCGGTTCAGAAATGTAAGATTGCCCTCCACATCGACTTCGAAGACAATTTGTGGCAGGAGACCGGCCAATTCTCGGAATCTCTCCTCGCTGGCTCGCAATTCATCTTCTATCCGCTTGCGCTCGGTAGTATCGCGGATGATCCCGCACAGCGTTGGGCGGTTTTGCCAAGTGAAGACGCCGGCGGATATCTCCACCGGAAAGACCGTGCCGTCCCTCTTCTTATGATAGCGCAGCGGAATTCTTGCGTCCTCTCCACCAAGCGTTCTCACAATGGAATCATCGGACGCCTCTGGCTCCGCGGTAATGTCCGCCTGCCGCAGCTTCAGGAATTCGTCTCTCGTATAGCCGTATAGCTTCAAAGCGGTATCATTGACATCCACAAACTGCCGCGTCTCACCGTCGAAAACCATAATCGCATCCGATTCAGTCGCGAAGAGAAGCCGGTACTTCTCCTCGCTCTCCCGCAACGCCTCCTCGGCACGCTTTCGCTCGGTGATGTCCGTCGTCTGCATGACGACACCGCGAATACTCCCTTCCTCATCTCTGAGCGGCTGCCACGAGCTGGAAGCATACCACAATTCTCCATTCTTTTTGACCGCCTTGCATTCAAAATCCTTGCCCGCGACCCCCGTTCGGAGACTGTGATCGAAGACCTCCCTGGCTCTCGGCGTATCGTCCTCGTGAACCCACCAGACGACTCTACCCAACAGCTCCTCTTGAGTATAACCGGTGATCCGTTCACAGTTGGGGCTAACGTATATGTTATTACCGCGTGCATCCGCGATGAGAAGGAGACTGGACGCGGTCTCCACGATCGTCCTGAAGTGTTCTTCGCTCTCCCAGAGCGCTTCCTCGGCTCGTTTGCGCTCCGCGACCTCCTGCCGAAGTTGCTCATTGGCCCTCGTCAGTTCGGACGTGCGCGCTTCAACCAACTCCTCAAGGTGTTCGCGGTATTGCTCGAGTTCCGCCTCCACGCGCTTTCGCTCCGTGATATCATAGATCGCGCCCTGAACCAAAGCCGGCGCCCCAGAACTGTCGCATAGATTTCGAACGGATTCCTTGACCCATCGAATCTGTCCATCCTTACGGACGATCCGATATTCGCGATCTGTCGAGTAATTGGGGATGGAGCGGATTTCCTCTGCCCCACCACTCTCAAACAATCGGACCAAGTCATCCGCGTAGATGATGGCATCCCATCGGGGATTTCCGGCAACCAACTCCGCTTCCGTGTAACCCGTAATCTTCTCCACCGTGCCGTGGAAGAATATCGGCGTCCAATCCATTCTTCCGTGAAATGCTATTCCATGGAAATTCTCAACAAACCCGCGATAGCGCTCCTCGCTCTCCCGCAGAGCCTCCTCGGCCCGCTTGCGCTCGCTGATGTCGCGGAACGCAACGATGCGAACTGGCCGACCCTCATACCGACAGATCTTCCCCACACCTTCGGCAGGAAAAGTTGAACCATCTTTTCGGACAGCGACGATCTCATAGGGCCTTTCATAGCCCCGGTGAACAGCTTCTTTGATGAGCTGCGCCGACTCGGCAGTGACAAATTCCGGCACGGACCGGCCAATCATGTCCGACAACTCATACCCGAATATGTCCGCGAGCGTTTGACTGGCTTCAAGAATCCGCAGGTCCTCATGGATCACTACCCCGTCAAACATGGCCTCCGACAATTTCCGGAAACGATCCTCGCTCTCGCGCAGAGCCTCCTCCGCCCGCGTATGCCGATCTGCCGCCGCCTCCAAGTCGGCGACTCGCTGGCGCAATTCCGCCACTTCAGCCAGGAGTTGCTCCTTCGTCCTGTTCGCGCCTTTCATGTCACACTCCTAAAACAGGCAACTGAAACAATCTAACGAACTGCGCGTCGAAACGCAAACGCGCGTGCGTGCCGCTGGACATTCAGGAACATCCCGGACATAGGATTGAGGCGTGATGCCTTTTCGCAAGTTGATTTATAGTCTGTCCTTATTCGATGCCGGATACGCAGGTATCACTCACAGCCCGCTCGCGCTCAGACATTCGATGGCGGGTCAGGATAGCTCCGCCGAAACCTGACAAGAGAAATGGGGTGGAAGCGCTGTCTCGAACCTGTCACTTGATTGGAAGACATGTCGCCGCAGATCGCCGACTTGGTCACCTCGCGGCACCGTTTCGAGACAGAATTGTCCTTGACATAGCGGATGACATCGAAGCACGGGCAACCTTGCAGAAGCCCCGGAGGTGGGAGGACATGGCCGGGAAGAGTGGTATGCCCGGGAGGGGGATTCGCGAACGGCCTCTGCCTTGGGCATGTTTTCTTGTGCTTGACTTGCTCGGCGAGTTGTAATGCTCTGTAAAAAAGAGAATTGGAAATTGGCAACGAGAAACCTGGAGTCCAAATTTCTGGTTGAAAGAAATGTAAAAAATCGCTATTATTATTTTTTAGGTGATTCCGCGCGCTGCCGGCCGGCCGGAACGACAGGGGCTTCTCGTTTGCGCGCGGCGTGACCCGGGTCTGTAGTATTCTTGATTCCTATTTGATATTGTGCCGTGAGGCAAAATCGGAGGGTTGACAGATGACGATGACGAGAAGATTTATCACTTTGGCCTTGGTCTCTTTGGCGCTAACTGGCACAGGTTGGGGGGCTTGGGTAGAGGTGAGCTCGCCGATTGCCGACCAGGTGCCGATCACGGCGGTCCAGAGCAGCG
>CAZJAD010000092.1:0-9245 GCA_964543855.1 uncultured Alphaproteobacteria bacterium | reverse complement strand
AAAGTCACCGATGACACGCGCATCGTTGCGTCGCTGCCGACAATCCAGAAAATCATCGGCGACGGCGGTCGGGCGATTCTGATGTCTCATCTTGGTCGCCCAAAAGGCGAGCGCAAACCGGAATTCTCGCTCAAGCCGGTTGCACAGCGACTCTCGGAGCTTCTTGGGCAGCCTGTGCCTCTTGCACCCGACTGCATTGGCCCGGAAACGGAATCGGCCGTCGCAAAGATGAAGAATGGTGACTGTCTGCTCCTCGAAAACCTGCGGTTCTACCGCGAGGAGGAAAAAAACGACCCGGACTTCGCGGAGAAACTGGCGAAGCTCGGCGATGTCTATGTCAACGACGCTTTCGGCAGCGCTCATCGCGCCCATGCTTCCACCGAGGGCGTGACGAAATTCCTTTCGCCTTGTGTCGCAGGCTACTTGATGCAAAAGGAATTGGATTACCTCGGACGCGCGCTCGCCAATCCCGCTCGGCCGTTCGTGGCTGTCTTGGGCGGCGCGAAGATCTCCGGCAAAATCGATGTCATCGAAAATCTTCTTGGTAAGGTCGACGCGCTCATTGTTGGCGGAGGTATGGCCTACACCTTCTTCAAAGCGGAAGGTGGCAAAGTGGGAAAGTCGCTGGTCGAAGTTGACAAAATCGATTTAGCTTCCGATATTATAAGGAAATCGCGCGAACGCCGGGTCAGTTTCAATCTGCCGTCCGATTCGCGGGTAGCGCCGGAGGTCCGGCAAGGTGTGCCCGTGCAAGTTGTCCCTTCGGGGGCCATTCCCGAAGCCCTCATGGGCGTCGACATCGGCCCCGAATCGGAAGCCGCATTCACGAAGATTATCCGTGACGCCAGGACGGTCGTCTGGAATGGACCCATGGGTGTCTTCGAAGTCGACGATTTCGGGCACGGAACCCGGGCGGTTGCCGACGCTCTTGTGGCGGCGACTCGAAAAGGCGCTACAACCATCATTGGTGGGGGAGACTCGGCGGCCGCCATCGCCAAATACGGCCTCACCCAAGATGTCTCGCATGTGTCAACCGGCGGTGGGGCGTCGCTCGAATTTCTCGAAGGCAAAGTGCTGCCCGGGGTGGCGGCTCTGACGGACGCATAGTATGCTGCTCGCCGCAAATTGGAAAATGAACAAGACTCCCACCGAGGCGCGAAGCTTCGTGAGGGAGTTTCTGACCGCGATGCCCCGCGATGCGCGGACGCCTACCGTGATTCTGGCGCCGTTCCCCGCGCTCGCTTCTGTTGCGGCGGAACTGGTTCTGACCGACAAGGTCAGCCTTGGCGCTCAGAACCTCCATTTCGAACCCAAGGGGGCATTCACGGGCGAAGTCAGCGCGCCGATGCTGGTGGATTGTCGATGCCGATATGTCATCGTCGGTCACAGTGAGCGTCGCAGCTTGTTCGGTGAGGAAGATGAGCTTCTCAATCAAAAGGTGCGAGCGGCTCTGGCTCATGGCCTGATTCCGATTCTTTGCGTCGGCGAGACCCTTCAGGAGCGCGATGCCGGCCAGCTCGAAGACGTGCTGACCAGCCAGCTCAAAGCGGATCTGATAGGCATCGGCACGGACAACATCGAGGGCATCGTGCTGGCCTATGAGCCGGTCTGGGCCATCGGCACCGGGCGAACCGCGACACCCGATCAAGCTCAAGAAGCTCACAAATTCATTCGAACTGTGTTGGCGGACACGCTGAAGGTCAATGCCAGGAAGGTGCCGGTTCTCTACGGCGGCAGTGTCACGCCGGAGAATGCCTATTCACTGCTGTCGCAAAAGGATATTGATGGAGCCTTGGTCGGAGGCGCGAGCCTGAAGGTGGACAGCCTTCTGGCACTCCTCGCCGCTGCAGACCGGGCTGTACAGGAGAAAGGATAATGCTCTACGGAATTCTGATTGTCATTCAAGTCTTGATTTCAGTTCTGCTTGTAGTCGTGATTCTGATGCAGGCCGCGAAAGGTGGAGGTCTGGCAGGTATCGCTGGCGGACTTACCAGTTCACCCGTCTTCGGAGGGCGTGGCGCAGCTACTTTTCTCTCCCGTGCCACAACGACGCTTGCGGTACTCTTCATGCTCAACTGCTTGGGTCTTGCCGTGCTCTCGAAGTCTGCCACGACCCCCCGCAGTGTGACGCAATCCGAGTCCGTGCAGCCGATGAGTCCTGTACCGACACCCGGCGAAGAAGCCCTGCAGACGGAACCCGGAGCGGTGCCATCGGACGAAGGAGCCATTGACGTCACGCCGGCAGCGGGCGAAACACCCACCGAAGGAAAGACCCAGCCAACTCCGTCGAGCACCGGAGGTTCCAGCCCGTAAGGCCTCGTTGCTGTCTGGCCGCGCGGGGTCCATGGTCCGCCGGAATTCTACAGTTCTTTCGCCCGAGTGGTGAAATTGGTAGACACACCATCTTGAGGGGGTGGCGCTGAATAAGCGTGCCGGTTCGAATCCGGCCTCGGGCACAGATGAAATAGCCCGGTCAGCATATATGGCCGGGCTTCATTGTTTCGTCTGCCGACAAGAGACCCCTGTTTTGACATGGTACGAGTGAAGCGAGCGCTCTGCATCATAACGCTGGTCGCATGTGCTACGGCCACCCAAGCGGCCGACACGAACCGAGCTTGGCGCATGGAGCCTTCCGGGCGAATGTGGGCGCATATGTATGTTCCGCATTCGCCGGAATACTACACTGATTTGGGAGCGGAAATCCTCGCGCAAGTGCGCAGCCCGCGCCAACTCTCCTTCTTTCTCTTTCTCCAATTCCGTGTCGGTTCCGGCTATGTGCCGGATCCTCAGGGCCAGCACATCGACCCGAATTATCAATATTACAAGCAGGGTCTGGGACTGAGCTACAATGCTCGCGTGCCGCTGCACCTTTTCATGCATCGCGACTGCAATCATATGATCGATATCGCCGACAACCGCTCCGAATACTGGACGACGCTCGTCTTCGGCATCGGCACCTTGCCCTTCTATAGCTCGTCGCCGTTTCTTCCGCTGCGCAAATCTCGCTACCTTCTCTTTCGCTATTTCCTCGGCGGCGGTCCGGTCCTGAAAGACACTCCCGTCGTCATTTTCGACTTCAATAATCCTGTGACAAGTGAAAGCTTCGCTAACGCACTCCTGGTATGGCCACGCTGGCGGCACGCAAGCTTGGATCTGCTTCTCGAAAGCGGTCTGCAAACGACACGGCCCGGCACAAAATGGCACGGCCATATCGCTACGGAATTGGGATTCACATTGCACGCGTGGGAGGGAGGGTGGCGCTTTTTCGTCGGACGGCGGTGGCGAGACACGCGCTGGCTCAGGCCCATTGACCGGCGGAGTTATTGGGGATTATCGTTCCTGTTCTGATTCCGCTGCAGCCTATTCCGTGCAGCCCCGCTGCTCGATCCAGACCAGTAGTATACTACCCGCGACCTCCAACATACTATCCGCGACCTCCGGTCGCGGACCTGCGGCCTGCGTTAAGCGGGAAATTCTTTGAGATAATGAGGCGAGAGCGAATCCAGGTCGGGGGCTTTTCTTCCTTGCCATTCCATCCGGGCCAGCAGGGCCAGACGGAAAGCCGAGGGGGCGTGATGATCCGAGTGCGCACGCGAGAGTGGAGCGGCTAGCCTCTCGCGAGTCTCTGAAGGCAATTCAGCTACCGCAGGCCCAAGCAGTACCGCATCTTCCGGCACATGAGTCTCCAGCTCGGCGTAGTCAATGCAAACCGGCTCGTGGACGGGAAGCAGCTCCTCGCCGTCATAGAGACCCAAATAGCATTCCCCCTTCCGTGCCGGGATAACGGTGGCAATCGTGCCGTCGAATCCTTGAGCATTGGCCGCCAGAACTTTCAGTGATGACACAGGCCAAACGGGAATCCCCCGCGCGTACGCGATGCCCTTGGCCAGTGCGAGACTCACGCGCAGACCCGTGAATGAGCCGGGTCCAATGGCCAGCGCGATGGCGCCAATGGCTCCATGAGCCGCTTCGTTTGCCCGCAGGAATCCCTGAAGCTGATGCGGGAGGTGATCGCGCATCTGAAGAGGTGCCTGGGACTTCTGCTCGGCCAACAGGGTGTCTCCCTGTACGAAACCGAAGAGCGTGAAGACACTGGAGGTGTCCAGCGCGAGTGTAAGCAAACTCCTATCGGGTTGCATCAGGCGGTCCTTGGCGAACAGTTATCTCCCGTACATCACCCTCTCCAAGAGGGCGCAGATGGATCGTGATCGTCGAAGGCGGAAGAATGCCGGCAATCCGCTCAGCCCACTCGATGACGAAGATGCCTTCGCGATCGAAATACTCATCGAGTCCGAGGGCAAGAAACTCGCGTGCACTTTCGATACGGTAAAGATCGGCGTGGTAGAGGGGCAGGCGCCCGCTGTATTCGAACAGGTAGTTGAACGCCGGACTCGTGATTGCCTCACGGACTTCGAGTCCGGCGCCGAAGCCCTGAACGAGAGTCGTCTTGCCTGCACCCAGAGGTCCCACGAGTGCGATGATTGACCCCGGCTGAAGTTCCGAGACGAAAGTCTTCCCAAACGCAATCGTTTCTTCGCGTGAGTGCGTGATGATTCGTTCGCCAACCCGATGTAGCAACAGCCACCCCTCGATTCTTCCGCTCCGGTGCGGTGTGTGATTGCCTGTGCATCGAGGAATCTGTCGACTGCGGCGCAATAGTCGCAGTGTTGTGCGTGAGCGCCGAAGACCGCCTTACCGTACCGGAACGGTTTCCCTCCTGAAATATACAAAAAACTGCTTGAAAATCAAGTCGTTCCATCCCGTATCGGGCGACAAACGCGCCACCGTGCCCTGCCATAGGATCGTCGGTTTGTCACCAAAATAATACAGATTTCTCTTGACATTTAGCTGAAAATTTCCTATAGTGTGTGCAAATTCAAAGAATGTAGCATATTGAGTCGCCGAGCCTTCACAGAACAGGCTCTTCGGAGCCCTGTGCAGGAGGAGTCCGTCACTTTTTGGCTCGCGTCCTCGGGCGATTCCGTGCCGCATGATGTCGAGAACGAGTCTGCTACAATAGACTCCGGAGTAATCGAGGAGGATTGTAATGAACAAGTTGGAATTGGTCCAGGCTGTGGCGGCCAAGACCGGACAGACCAAGCGCGCTTCCGAGGAGATGCTTGACACAATTCTGGACACGATCAAAGATTCGGTTTCCGACGGAGACAAGGTGACACTTGTCGGCTTTGGGACCTTCGCGATGCTGGAGCGCTCCGCCCGCCAGGGACGCAACCCACGCACGGGCCAGGCGATCCAGATTCCCGCCAAGAAGGTCCCGCGCTTCATCCCGGGGAAGGAATTCAAGGATGCTGTGGCATAACACCCAGCGGTTGGCTCGCACTCATGGAGCAGCCGGGGCGATCCGATTCAACGGTACCTCGGCTGTTCTGCTCTCCACGCCGACAATACCACTGTCTGTCGTGAGTGTTCTGAATTGTCACTGCGACCCTGTAGTCCAGATGGAGGGGGAAACCAAATGAAGAAGCTCAGAGGGACGAAGACTGAGCGCAATTTGATGGCAGCTTTCACTGGTGAGACATTGGCTTACCTGAAATGCCTCTGTTTTGCCCGCGCCGCAGAGGAAGAAGGTGAGCCGGAATGTCACGCCCTCCTCAGTGAGACTGCCGAGCATGGACGGCAGAGCGCGGAACAGTGGCTCAGAATGCTCGACGGCATCGGAAAAACCGCCGAAAATCTCAAGGCGGTCGCGATTGCCGAACGCTACGAATGGGCTCAGATGTATCCCGATTTCGCCAAAACGGCTCGCGAAGAGGGCTTTCCCGAAATCGCCAAAGTGTTCGACGCGGCCGCAAAGACCGCAAAGGCTCACGAAGAGCGCTTCACGAAACAATTGGAGTCCTATGGCGGGGCGTCCGAAGGAGGAACCGGTCGTGGAAAAGTGCCGCGATGAAGTGATTCTCATGACAACCCTGCCCAACATGGACGCGGCACTCACGCTCGTGCGGGCGCTGGTGGAAGAGCGCCTCGTCGCCTGCGGCTCAGCCCTGCCGGGAGCGATTTCGCAGTATTACTGGCAGGGTGAACTCTGCAAAGAGCAAGAGACCGTCGTCCTTCTGAAGACGACGCCCAAAAATCTGAGTGCCATCGAAGCCCGCTTTTCATCTCTTCATCCCTTCGAAGTGCCCGAGATGCTCACCTTCACACCAGACCAGATCTCACTCCCTTATCGAAACTGGATGCATCAGGAACTACAATCGCGAGCGCGTTAGTACTGATGTCACCTGCCTCTGCAAGAGAGCCTCGAAGAGTCCTTTGGGTTGTTCTGTTTAGTGTTGCGATGGCCGTCGTCGAAGCGGCCATCGTTGTGTATCTGAGGCAGCTCTACTATCCCGAGGGCTTTGGCTTTCCCCTGAAGCTCATCGACTTGACGACATTCGTCGTCGAACTGGCTCGCGAAGCCGCCACGGTGATCATGCTCTGCGCGGTGGGAACGCTCGCGGGCCGATGCTTCTGGGAGCGTTTCGCGTATTTCCTCCTCGCGTTCGGCGTGTGGGACATCACCTACTACCTGTGGCTCAAAATCTTCGTGAACTGGCCAGCATCGCTCTTTGACTGGGACATTCTCTTTCTGTTGCCATTGCCTTGGATCGGCCCGGTCATTGCGCCCTGTTCGATCGCAGTCATTATGATTGCCATCGGGCTGGCCATCATTCGCCTTCATGCGCGAGGTCTCGATTTTCGGCCGTCGCGCCTCGCTTGGATCCTCGTGTTCGCGTCGACCGGAATCCTCCTCTATTCCTTCATGCACGACCTGCCCGCCACACTTCACTTCCAATGGCCCCAGCCTTACCTCTACGGCCTTCTTATCATCGGCGATATCCTCTACATCATCGCCTACATTCACAGCGCCCGCCATCTGCGCAAGCCGACATAATCACGCGAACAAAAACAAAGGGCGGGTCATAGAACCGCCCCTACAGTATGCGTCGTCGCCCCCGATTCAATCGGGGGTTGCAACCGACCCTTCTATGCGCTGCGAGGGGTGCCCTCACCCCTCGCGGCGATGTGACCGCCGTGGCGGGTGTGTCACCCGCCCGAGATTCCACTTTGCACGATTCGCCGCTTCACCGCCGCCCACGAAGAAGTGATGAGAAAGCTCTCGTCCATGTTCTCGACCATGCGCGCGAATTTCTCGGTAGAAACAGCGAAACTGAGGGCATTGTCCGGCAGATAAGGACGCGCACTGACATCAAACAAGCCGAGAATCGCACGATGGCGCCCAGACAGTTTCTCCGCGTAAGGATATTGAATGATCTGCGAGCAGCCCGAACCGAAGGGCGCAGAGGTGGCTCCGGTCGCATCCGATTCGTCGAAACCTGCGAGCGTAAACAGACCAGAAAGCACATCGGGCGTGGCAAAGAAGATGACGATCTCGGGATTGTCGGCTTCACCGAGCTTATCCCATCGTTTGAAGACGATGTACTTCGTCGTCGCGGCACGCCACGGCACCTGCGCAATCGCCTTCGCCGCAATCTCCGGCGTCTTCTTGTAGCGCTCGCCCTTCATTCCCGGCTTGCCGCACGAAAGAAAATCCGCAATATCCACGTGCAAATGCTCGCTGAAGCCCGAATAATGCTTTCCCCCTTCGCAACGGAAGGACTCTGCGGAATATCGTAGTGACGTGCCCTCAAAGACCTCTCTGAGCGAGTCCATGAAGCAACTCGCCCCTCTCGCTTGCGTCACAAGCTCCGCATCGCGCTCATCATTCGTGTATTCAAAGGTAATCGGCAGCGCCGCCCCATCAAAATACTTCCGCCACCGCGACAAGAATCTATCCCTGAATTTCAAATCCATTTTTGGACCTGATTGAAGTGTATCCACGTAACGCCGCACGGCAGTGCGCTTCGTCGCTCCGCCTAATCCATCGTCAACCCCAGGACGACGCTGAAGCCGACCATATCAAGGAAGCCGTGACCGCTGATGTTGAAGGCGATACACTTCTCCTCGCCACTCTCCTTGCACTTGAGCGCTTCGTCTATCGCGCAGGCAACGCTATAAGCCGATTCCGGAGCGGGCAGGAATCCCTCCACGCGCAGGAACTGCTGCGCTCTCTCGAAGACATACTTCTCATCGGCGGGATAAGCGATCGTGTCAATGTAGCCCTTATCTCGCAACAAGCTGATGATGGGTGAGCAGCCATGATAGCGCAGCCCGTCGCCCTTGATAGGTGGGAAGTCGGTCTTGTGACCGAGCGTGTACATCATCAGTTCGGGCGTAATCTCCGCATGGTCCGCGTAGTCATAGCGATACACACCCTGCAGGTTCGGTGCCGCTTGACTCTGGGCCGCGATGAATTTGATCTTCTTTCCCTTCGTCAGCACATCGCCCAAGAACGGAATCGCGAAACCGCCGAAGTTGCTGCCGCCACCCAGGCAGGAGATCACGAGATCAGGATAATCTCCGAACATTTCGAACTGCTTCTGCGTTTCCAGGCCGATAATCGTCTGGTGCATTAGGACATGATTGAGGACGGATCCCAAAGTATAGGCCACCTTGTTGTCGTGCCCGGCAGCCTCCAAACCCTCCGATATGGCGATAGCCAGCGAGCCGGGATGTTCCGGGTCCTTCGAATAGAGTTCCCTGCCGGCCTTCGTCCGGTTGCTCGGGCTGGCGAAAACTTCTGAGCCGTACATTTGCATCAGATTCCGGCGATCGTGCTTCCAACGATAAACCGCTCGAACCCAATAGACGGTGCATTTCAATCCCATCAGCGCACAACCATAGGAAAGCGCCGTGCCCCACTGACCCGCTCCCGTCTCTGTTGTCAGTCGCTCAAGACCCGCTTCCCGGGCGTAGAACGCCTGTGCCAGCGCCGTGTTGACCTTGTGGCTTCCTGTCGGGCTGTAGAACTCCGACTTGTAATACATTCTCGCGGGTGTTCCGAGCGCCTTCTCGAGATTGAGCGCGCGATACAGAGGTCGTGGCCGCCCGGCTTGGATGTAAATCTGCTGCAGTTCCTCAGGAATATCAACCCATCGGTCGGTCGAAAACTCCTGCTTGAGACACTCGCCAATCATCAACTCCGGCAACGACTTGAGTTGTTCGTCACCTCGTGGTGGCGGTAGCGGCTCAGGCAGGTCGGGTTGAATGTTATACCACTTCTTCGGCAATTCCTCCGGTCGTAGGACCGCGGCTCGAAGTTGCTTCATTTCACACTCCTATAATAAAATCATTGGTGGTTATCCCGGATATTCAGAAAATAGCCCGCCGTGTCGAACCCGGCC
>CAZJAD010000091.1:0-9295 GCA_964543855.1 uncultured Alphaproteobacteria bacterium | reverse complement strand
CGTAGCAGATGTAGACGCCGACTTTCGCATACCGCGTGTCAAAAACTGGATACCCAAGATTGCCCGGCTTGAAGAAGAACTTCTCCCAGAAACCGGCGGTGTGCGGGATGTGATTCTTGCGGTATTTGCCAAGATAGGAGCCGTCGGCATCGAGAACCGCCGCCGTGTTGTAATAGACCCCGGCAAACTCGCGTTCATAGACCGGCACGACGATGACCATCTGGTATTTCTTCGCGAACGGCACGAGCTTCTCGGTGGTGGGGCCGGGGACAGGTTCGGCGGCGTCGTACCAGCGCGCCGATTGGCTGGGGCAGAAGTAAGGGCCGTTGAAGAGCTCCTGCAGGCACAGAATCTGAACGCCTTCCTTGCCCGCTTCTTCGATGAACGGCACATGCGCATCGAACGCGGCCTGTTGAATCTTCGAGACGGGCAGCGATTCATCATTCAGAGGATTTTGCATCTGAATCAGGCCGCCGGTGACTTTTCGTGCCATAGTCCTTCCCCAACAACATTTGCTCAACGAGCATTGCGCTCTGGATCGGCCAAGGGGGACATAGCCCCCTCACTCCACAATCGGATCCCCTTCAGAATCCACCCTATTTACGGAACCATCTTCATTGAAAAGTGAGGACCATACAAGATCGGGCTCTATGTAAATCTCCTCCATCGTCTTTCCTCTATTACGCCATAACCGCGCCAAGATCCTCGCGTAATCGCGCTGGCTCCACTCCTCGAAAATCGGTCCAGATGAGTATCCCTGAAGCGGAGCCGCCATTACAACGGTCTCCTGTCCTTCTTCCCCAAAGAAAGACGTGTATTTGGGCTGATACTTCACCAAGGACGATTTGTACACTACCCTCGCGACAAGTTCTTCAAACTGCATTGGGTGGAGTCTGAAGCCTTTGAATTTACTAAAATAGTCAGAAAATGTCTTCTCCATGACTCCATTGTCCCCTAGACAGGCAATGATGCCAATCTCGCCGAGCCGGATCGAGAAAGTCAGAGTAAAGATCCCGTCGTAATAGTCGAAATCTCTTTCGTCGCTATACACATGGATCTCAAAAATGAATATCGACCATGGGCGGAAGTTTGCAAAGTTGAAAGGGGCCCTGACCGACTGCAAGAAGCCGTGTAATGTTCTCAATCCCTCGAACAATTGTGGAGATATAATTGAGCCACGGTCCGAATCCTTGCGGTCGATCGACAGGAAGAGTTCCTTGAACAGGAGTCCAAGGAATATTTTTGTCATCCATTGAAATATAGTAAGCCTGTCCAGTCCTAGGAACGCCCGGTATCCTTGGCCATGGTACTCCTTAAGCTTGTTCTCAAGGGGGGCTAAATGGTTTGTATTGCAGCGGGAACAGCATGGAATGGTCAATTTGCGATAAGGTACGGTCGTACCGTTCAACAAGGTAATGTTCTGATTCCACAGACGGTATTTGTGTTGCACCCATTTGGGGAAAACGTGCTCAACACTCTTGTTTCCCTCGAGCAGAGTCCCACATAGGAAACAACTGTTGTATGTGAAAGCCATGTTGTCATAGGGATTGTAGAAAGAATTCTCAGCAACAGACTCTTTTTTCATCTTGATCTTTGGGGACCGCTTGCCCGAACTCGTTCCCACTAGTAATCGCTCTCTTGTCTCGACACCTGTAAGTATATGTGAATGGATATGTGCTTCTCCCGCGATCAGAACCACCGCGAGATGACGACTTTGCGGTCGGTGAAGAAGTCGATGGACTCCCAGCCGTGGGCCTTTAAATCTCCGAAAAATGAACCTTTTGCGCCGCCGAAAGAGAAAAAGGACATCGGCGCGGCGACGCCGATATTGATGCCCATCATGGAGGGCTCAGCTTCATAGCGAAAGCGGCGCGCGGCGTGTCCGCTGGTCGTGAATATCGAGGCCGCGTTGCCGAGTTCGTGCTCGTGAATGAGGTCGAGGGCTTCGTCGAGCGTTCCAACCGGCAGAATGCAGGCGACCGGGCCAAAGATTTCCTCCTGAGCGATGACCATGTTGCGAGTGACTTTGTCGAAGATGGTCGGGCCGACGAAGTAACCCTTTTCACGCACCGGAGGATTGCGCCCGTCCAGAATGAGTTCAGCGCCCTCTTCGATGCCTTTTTCGATATAGGCCAGCACGCGGTCGCGGTGTTTTCCGGAGATCACCGGCCCCATCTCCACACCCGGTTCGAGACCATTGCCAATTTTAATCGCGGCGGCTCGCCGGACGAATTTCTCGCGAAACGACTCATATATCTCTCCGACCGGGACCAGAACCGCACCGGCCAGACACCGCTCGCCCGCGCAGCCAAAAACGGATTCGGCGATATTTTCGACGCTCCTTTCAAGCTGTGCGTCGGGCATGATAATGATGAGATTCTTCGCGCCACCAAGAGCCTGGACGCGCTTGCCATGCTTGCCGCACTCCGCATAGACATGACGAGCGACGGCGCTTGACCCGACAAAGGAGACGCCCTGGATGTCGGGATGCTCCAGGATTCGCTCGGCGGCCTCTTTTGCGCCATTGACCAGATTCACAACACCCGGCGGAAAGCCAACCTCATGGATGAGCGCAAACAGTTCCTGCTGCGAGAGCGGAACCTGCTCGGAAGGTTTCACGATGAAGGTGTTGCCACACGCGACAGCAAACGGCAGAAACCAGAGAGGCACCATGAAGGGGAAGTTGAAGGGCGCGATGCAGGCAAAGACACCGATGGGTTGGCGGATGGCTTCGCAGTCAATCCCTCGGGCCACATCCTCGAGAACGCGACCCATCATAAGCGAGGGAATGCCGGTAGCGACTTCCACGCACTCGATGGCGCGGTGCACGCTGCCCCGGGATTCCGGCAAGGTTTTGCCGTTTTCGGCTGTCAGAGTCCGGGCCAGGTCCTCGAAGTGCACTTCGAGTAACTCTTTCAGGCGGAAGAAGTAACGGGCACGCTCAAGGGGCGGCGTGGCTCGCCAGGCGGGAAAAGCATCGCGCGCGGCACGAACCGCATCATCGATATCCGCCGCTGTGCTCAGGGGCACGCGAGCCAGAGCCTCGGTCGTGGCAGGATTGCAGACCTGAAGCGTCTGGCCTGTTCGGGCGGCGACCCACTGGCCACCGATGTAATTCTTGACAAGTGAGGGAGATGCTGACATGTGTGGTTTCGTCAAAAATATAACTTTTCTCAAGAGAAATGTCAAGAGCTAACGGCCAATATCTTCATTCCACAGCGCCCGGTGTTCGCGAATGAAGCCCGCCATTATGTCGATGCATTCATCATTATTAAGGTCAATGACTTCCACGCCGTTGGATTCCAGAAACTCGCGCGCTCCGGCAAAGTTCTTCGACTCGCCGACGATCACCCGTGCGATGCCGAACTGCACAACCGCACCCGCGCACAGGTAGCAAGGCATTAAGGTTGAGACGAGAGTCAGCCCGCGGAATGAGCCAATCCTCCCGGCATTGCGCAGGCAATTGATTTCGGCATGTTCGAGCGGATCATCATCTTGAACGCGGCGATTGTGCCCGCGAGCGATGATTCGGCCCTCACGCACGAGAACCGATCCAATCGGGATGCCTCCTTCGGCGAGACCGGCCTTCGCTTCTTCAATCGCAGCGTTGAGCAGCGCCGAGTCTGCCGCTGAATTCTCAGTACCTCTCTCACTCATAACACCCTCAGAACACTTATTGGCTTTCGGCGCATTCAGGGCTCACCCTACACCAGATTCAATATAGCGCGAAATTCGTTAATGTCAATAAGACGGAGTTCGTGTTACTGATGATGATAAGGCGAGCTCATGTGGCGTTTCAGGTTTCTTTTGACTGCGATGCAGACGGCACACCCCTTGCAAGCAAACTGGGTCGGAAAACTATCTCGCACAAGCAGACTTTCGCGAAGCCATTCATGCTGACCATCATCGGATTCTCGGTTGTTATTATTTGCGTCGTTGGCGGATTTACGATCGCCGGCGGCAAGCTCCTGGTGTTGATGCAGCCTGCCGAATTCATCGTCATTGGCGGCGCGGCGCTGGGATCAATCCTCGTCTCCACACCGATGAAGATTGTCAAGCAGATGATTGCCAGCATCATGGGCACGCTGAAAGGAAGCAAGCTTAACCGCGAAACTTACATGGGTGTGTTGCAGCTTCTCAACAATCTGTTTCAAATTGCCCGTCGAGACGGCATTATCGCGCTGGAACCGCATGTCAATGACCCGGCCAACAGCGCCATCTTTCAGAAATTTCCGTACCTCCTTTCGAACCATGCCGCCGTGAACTTTTTGTGCGATACAATCAAGCTTTTCTTAGCCGGCAGCGTGTCACCAGGCGACATTGAAGCGCTGATGGATGCGGAGATCGACACACACCATGATGAACAAGCCGCACCCCCAAACATCCTCTCGAAGGTCGGCGATGCTTTGCCCGGGTTGGGTATTGTGGCGGCGGTTCTGGGCATCATCATTACGATGGGGCACATGGATTCGCCCCCGGAACAGATCGGCCACCATGTCGCGGCGGCGCTGGTGGGCACGTTTCTCGGTGTGCTTTTGTCCTACGGTTTTGTCCAGCCGCTGGCGCTCAACATCGAGAACCAGAACCGCATCGAGGGACGACTCTTCTATGTCATCAAGGCTGGCGTAGCGGCTTTTGCGAAGGGGATGGCGCCGGCGCTTTCGGTCGAGTTCGCGCGGCGTGCGATTTACCACAGCGACCGGCCGACTTTTGAGGAAGTGGAAGAAGAAATGAGGAAGAAAGAGTAACGATGCCCGCTGATCTGCCCGAAGAAGAAGCGCCGCAAGTTCGAATTGTCAAGAAGAGTGGTCACGGCGGTCACCATGGCGGAGCATGGAAGGTGGCCTACGCCGATTTCGTCACGGCGATGATGGCCCTCTTCATCGTGCTGTGGATTCTGTCTCAGAGTGAAGAGGTGCGCCAGGGTATCGGCGGCTACTTCCGCGATCCACAGGGCGTGGGCAAGGCGGGCGTCGGCGTCCTTAGTGGCGCCAGCTCGTCCAAAGCACCAACACTAATGCCTTCGGAGAGCGAATCGATTCCCGCCGACGATCCGCTCCAAGAGCTGGAATACCAGGCCTCGCTACTGAAGTCAGCCATTGAGGCCACACCGGAACTCTCCGATGTCAAGGATCAGATCCAGATTGAGGTGACGAGCGAAGGGGTGCGCGTCGAGATGCTCGATAATGCCAAAGACCAGTTTTTCGAGCGTGGCAGCGCGGACCTGACAAAGAGTCTGGAGAGCGCTCTCGGACTGCTTGGAGGCAAACTAAAGGAATTACAGAGCAAAATCGTCATTGAAGGGCATACAGACGGCCTGCCTTACTCCCCGGGCTCTCCCTTGAGCAACTGGGAGCTTTCGACGGAGCGCGCGAACCAGGCACGACGGGTACTGGAAGCGGCGGGGTTGTCCGAGGAGCGCATCTTCGCGGTGCGCGGCTACGCCGATCGTCGCTTGCGCGTTGCCGAAGACCCTCTGGACGCTCGCAACCGGCGGATCAGTATCCTGCTGCTCTCGGAAGAGGGTCTGGCGATCGCGAAAGGCAAGACCAGCGTTCATGAGCCCACTCGAGGGACTAAGAAATGAAACAGAAGCGACACGCCCTTTATATTCTGGCGCCGGAAGAGAGTGTGCCTTCGAGGCGGCTGCAGGAATGCGCGACGATTACCGCTTTGGCCGCCAAGGACCTGCCCAGTGCCCTCTCTCCGGCTGCGAAGGCCGACCTCGTCGCGCTCAGACTGCCGATGCACCCGGTCGTGCGGGAGAAAATCAACTCGCTCCATAGTGACCCCGAGCTCGGCAAGCTTCCGATCCTGGGAATCGGCGGCAGCGAGGACGGCGGCGTGGATGCTCACATCACGGAAGACATCCATCACGACGACCTGAGCACCGCCCTGGAACTCCTGTGCGAATTGCACCGATGCGAAGTCCTGATTCAGGAAGAAAAGACGGAACTGGCCCATTCGCACAAGGAACTCCACCAGATTGCGGATGAACTCGTGGAGGTCATCAGCATGCTCCTTGACCTGCGAGTCCCGGACGCTTCACGGCGAGGGCGGCGGGTGGCCGAGATTGCCGAGTATCTCGGCAGACAGGTTGGACTGAGTGGGAAGCCGCTGCAGGAGCTCACCTGGGCGGCAAAACTCCGGGAACTCGGGAAGTCCGGTTTGTCGGACGAGCTTCTGGCCAAACCGCGGCAAATGCGCACCGAATCGGACAAGGACCTTTACAACCGCTATCCGGTGTGGGGTGGGATTGTGCTCGGAGGCATGCCCGGGCTGCGCGCGGCTGCGACGATGATTTACCACCAGCTTGAGAACTTCGACGGGACGGGTTTCCCCAATGGTCTTCAAGGGACAGGGATTCCGGTCGGCTCCCGCATCCTGCGCGTGGCAGCGGCCTTTGAAATGGTTGCGGGCGATTCCGAAGGCTCTCAGGAGCAGGCTCTCCAAGTGCTCGAGCGAGGTACGAATCGCGAATTCGACCCGCTGCTCGTAAGATTCATGGCCAGCTACCTCGAATTCGCGTCGTCGCCGGATTGGGATTCGAATGTCATGCGTGTTCCACTGGCCGAGCTCCAGGAGGGTCAGACGCTGGCCGAAGATCTCTGGACGCGCAGCGGCGTGAAGCTGCTTCCCCGCGGCACAAAACTGACGCACCACAAGATAGAACTCATCCTGAACTACCGCTCCAAAGACCCCACGGTAGATACCATCACCGTCTACCGACCCGGGAAGGGATAGGAGCGCCGGATCTTATCCAAAGCCCCGAGTTTCGACGAGAAAGCGGCCTATTGTGAAAGGCCGCTTTTTTAGTCTCCAGGGGGAGGGCTGTGTTGAATAAATAGATCATACAGGGCTTGATCTTTGGCAATCATTTGGCTAAATTGATCGGATGCAGGACCTATGATGTCCAATCTGATCGATAAGTCCAACCCTTTGTCTCTTGACCACCGAACACAGCCCGCTTCCGACGAATCCCGGTCTTATGAGGTCTATTTCGAGGATGAGAAAAAGCGGGTGAGGCTGTATCTCGGCGATTGCCTCGATGTAATGCAGTCTGCACCTGAAGGATGCGTGGATCTCATCTTCGCCGACCCACCCTATTTCCTTTCCAACGATGGTATCACCTGCTATGCAGGCAAAATGGTCTCGGTGAACAAAGGCAAGTGGGACCGCTCGAAGGGCTTTGAACAGAATTTTCGATTTACCACCGAGTGGCTCGCCGCATGTCAGCGTGTTTTGAAACCGAATGGCACTATCTGGGTGAGCGGAACCCATCATGTTATCCATCTTGTCGGCGTGGCCATGCAGTGGCTCGGATACAAGATATTGAATGACATCTCTTGGGAAAAACCCAACCCTCCACCAAATCTCTCGTGTCGCTACTTTGTGCACGCTACCGAAACGATCATCTGGGCTGCTAAGAACAAGAAGAGCAAACACTATTTCGACTATCAACTGATGAAGAAGCTTAGTGGCGGAAAACAGATGAAGAGCGTCTGGAGAATCCTGCCACCGAACGGATTTGAAAAGCGATACGGAAAGCATCCAACTCAGAAGCCGGAAGCCCTGCTCGACCGAATTATTCTGGCTTCCAGTCGGCCGGGTGACTTTGTTCTGGATCCATTTTGCGGCAGTGATACTACAGGCGTCTGCACCGTGCGACACGGACGCAAACATATCGGGATTGAGATTGAGGAGGGATGGCTTGTGGTGGCTCGACAGCGGCTTATCGATGAGCTCAGAAGAACGACAGGCCCGCGCTTTCGCCAGCAAAATCTGTTGCTTGACATTGACTGATTGTTTGACTAGAACGTGCTGGGTGGAAGCAACAGTAAGAGCTAACGTAGTCCGATGTGATTCGTGCTTGGGCACCAGGAAAACGACATTTCACTGTAACCAGAGAATTCATGGTTGCTTCCATCTTTCGGTAATTCCAAATTGTTCGCGCTGGCCGTTATGAATCAATGCCGAGTTATACAACTCCTCCAATTCTTGGTAAAGTCTAAAGAGAAATTTGTCTCTGAAATTCCTAAACGGAGTCTGGTTGATGTGTTGGTCAAACAGTGCTTTCTCTTTCGTACTCGGACCTATGATAAAAAACTGAACAGGAAATCTTCTCGGTATTTTCAACAACCTGTCCAACCCAGACTTCACTCGCGTTGTTTCTTCCACTTCAAATGCATAGACAGGAAACAGCCCGTAATCATCTTCATTAAACCACAGAGTATCTATTTCCCTGATCTTGGACAAATTTGGGCCCCTAAAAATATTGGCGCAGTCGGCTACACTTACGAAATCTTTTAACGGTTTCCCTTGGAAGGTCCTTATCGTCTGGTCTGTGGGAGGCGCATAAGTCTCGTATCCATAAATTTTCCCAAGCGTGACTAACATTCCTTGAGCTATTCCATGGTCGATTTCTGGTTCTTTGGTAAATCCTTGCGACTCAGGCTTTATTGAGGTTTCCTCCGCAACTTTATAAATGCCGCTTCTTTCCGGTGGAACCGGTTCGAAAATCTTGTATTGTCGCACAACCCGCCTAATGGTATCCTGCCAAGTGGGATTGGTCTTCGTCTTGGGATGGCCTCTTACTATCTTGTTAATCTCAGACAAATGACCTTGCCCACCGAGTTCTAACAAGGCATCTCTGACTACATCTTTCCAAGATAGTCTTTGCTTATTTGCTTCGGTTGTCATAGCAGAATCCTTCTTTTTTTGCAGCTCTGCTGCCTCTTGATAACGAGGTGTTTTGGAATATCTCCCCCACCGGAGACGGTGGGGGTTAGTGCCCTACCGGTAGGCAATACGCTCGTGCGTATTGCGCGCGATTTGTCAATATACCGCGGCGGGAATAATTCTCGCCGAGCGGGGTCCCCGACCCCGCCGCAATTCAAGATGATTCGCTCCAGCCTTCTGTTGGGTGGCACCACTATTCGATGAATCTTGGCAAGGAAAATCAATGGCGCCATTGGAAGTAGGGGCACGGCGCGCCGTGCCCCTACGAAATTGACAACGGCGACTAACTTTCTTCCCTTTCGGCTATCTTCCATAACGCTTCATACAAACGGCGGTGTTTGAGTAGGCGGCGGGCGTAGTCGGTCTCGCCGGATTGGCCTTTGGCGCGCATGATTTGCGCCAGGGCTTTTTTCTCGCCCGTGGACCACGCCTCCAAATCCGGAATCAAGCCGAACAAGAGACTCAACCGACGGAAGGCCTCCTGCTCATCCGGTGTCCATCTCCTCCAGTCCGGGACATTCAGGGCAGCGGATAACCTGCGCGTCGCCGCTCTTGT
>CAZJAD010000090.1:5410-9526 GCA_964543855.1 uncultured Alphaproteobacteria bacterium | reverse complement strand
GGTTGTGATTGGCGACGAGCGCTCGAATTCTCCGTTTTCATTTCGCTCTCCGCATCGGCAAACGGCGAGCTTGTCGCGGCGTGCACCTGGGAAGATGAATCCGTGCTCGGCTTCGTTTTTGACGGCAAGGGCATGTTGCGCGAGCGAAAGCCGCTGGATCCCTTCGCGCAAATTCGAGTCTTGCCGGACGGGAGCGATTACAGCGTCACCTGGGCGATGTTCGACTGGTTCGCGAGTCCAGAATCAGAACAACCGGCGGTTGCGCTCCCACTGGAATGTACGGGCGGACGATGGGACATGAAGCCGCTTGCTTCCGGTCAGATTCTGTGGTGGTATCATCCGCAGCAACACCCGAGCGAAGTGGCCGGAGCGCGATGCTATCCTGTGTTCGCCTTAACTGCAGATGACGCCAGACTTTTTTTCGATGAGCAGGAGGACGCGAGTTTCGTCACCTCGTTTGTCGATGCCATCTGCGGTGACGACAAGTCTGTGCTCATCAAGGAAGGGAAAGATCGCGACGGCAACGGCGCTCGGCAGATGATCGCGCTCAATCACGCGGGCGAGTTGCTCTGGAGAATCTCCGCGCCGCGACAATCGAGTCAGGTCTCCGGTTTTGTGCGTGGAGATGACCTGATTCTTCTTTTCACCGGCAAAGACCTCGAGTACCGCAGCGCTCGCACCGGCGCTCTCATCGCATCGGATACTCTGGAAATCCCGAACCGGCAGCGACTTTTTCCCATTCAGGGTTTTCGTGCCCATGACGAAAACTTCGTCGTTTTGGGGCGACAACTTTCAGTGCGTGTCGTGCTCCATCCGGGCGAAGAAATCGTAGATTGTCAGTTGCTCGACTTCGGCGGCGCACTCAGTTTCGATGGAAACATCTGCGCTCTCTATTCCACGGAATCCGATTCGTCAGCGCGCGCGTTTCAAGTTTTCGGGCGGGTGGAGTAGCATGAAGCGTTGCGTGTTTGGACTGCTTGGGTTTTGTCTGGCGGTCGGTGTTGCGTTTGGAGCGCGATGGCCTCTCGGTCAGAATCCGACGGTGAGTCCTCCACGATTGACCGACCCGTTTGGGCCGCGCCTGCGAAGTTCCGGCGCTTACGATTTTCACATGGGACTCGACATCGGTGCGCCTCAGGGAACGCCGATTCATGCGCCGTTCGCCGGTTATGTCGAAGACAACCTCTGGATCGGAGGCTACGGGTGGACCGTTTGGGTGAGTCATGACGAGTCGGATGATTCCTTTTACGCTCACCTCAATGACGTTGGTCATTCCATTGACTCGGTCGAAGAGGGTGAAATCATGGGCGAAGTCGGCAATTCCGGCGGGCCTTACGGGTTTCATCTGCACTTCGGTCGCTACGACTCGCTTCTCTCGTATCCGTGGCCGGGCGGCAATCGCATCTGGGTTCATCCGGCGCATGATTTGCCGTTCTATAACGCGCATCCGGACAGCGGCCCGCACGAAACGGACAGCAGCTACTTCGCCGATAACGAGGCGCTTCTCACCAATGGAGTGAGCGGACTCGAGGCGCACTTTGACTTGCATGTTCCTGCTCGCAGTTTTTCGTTTCTGTCGCTGCGCGTCCGCATCTTCGACACTTTCGAACTGATTGCCGATTACTCGCTTGAAGATTTCCTGCAACACTACGACTACGATTCGACATCTCCGCCATCGGGTTGGGAAGAACTGCAGACGGTGGCGCTCCGCGCGACGACAATTGAGGACAACCGTCCGCCCGGAACCATGACCTTCTATCCGGAGTTTTATCAGAGTTCGCAGTGGCCGAATCCCGCGCATCAGACCATCGAGTTTGTCTTTATCTGGCCGGAGGTTGACAGTCGGACGCGCGCGGCAGTGGAGGATGGAACGGCGTTGTGGTCGGTGGAAGTCGCCAGTCCGAATTATGGAACGCAAGCTTACTTCGAGTGGAGTACTTCTTCGGCGGAGTACGCGCGGTGGGAAGGAACACCGACCACGCTCTATTGCGAAAGTTGGCCGAATCCTTTCAATGCGGCTACGCAAATCGCTTATTACTTGCCCCGAAACGCGCCGGTGTCGCTCGCGTTTTATGATGTGCTCGGTCGTCGCGTTGACATGATGCGTTTTCCGATGCAGTCCGCCGGGTGGCATCGCACAAGCTGGCAAGCCGGCCATTTGCCGTCGGGGACTTATTTCGTGCGACTCGAAGCGGCGGGCGAGGCAACGACCCAGCGCCTCCGGCTTGTCAGGTAACATGTGGCGCGCAGATGTTCTACGGAATTACCGCAGATATTGTCGTCGGCGCTCATCTTCTCTGGATCGTCTTCATCATTCTTGGAGCGGTGCCCGGAAGGCGATGGCTGATTGCCCGGCTGCTCCATCTGGGCTCGATCATCTTCTCGGTGTTGCTGCAACTGTTTGAGTGGATCTGTCCTTTGACCTATCTTGAAGTCTGGTTGCGGGAGCAGCAGGCGAGAGCGACCGGTTACAGCGGCACTTTCATCGGGCATTACCTTGAAGAGGTTGTCTATCTTGATGTCTCGCGGTTTCATATTTTCATCGGCACGCTATTCGTGATAGCATTCTCACTTTGGCTCTACGCGCCGTGGAAGCGCCCGTTCTTTCGCAGATAGGTTTTCGTTTTAGTAACATCTCTTACTGATGGAGACAACAGGGGCATTTATCGAAGGGGAGTGAAATGAAGTCTCGATATTTTCTTGCGCTCATTTTGGCGTTTGGAATGTTGCTTGTCAGTTCGTGTGCCGTTGAGGAATACCCGACGGAGCCGGTCAATCGGGTGCCGGATTTTCCGTCGAATCCGAGCCCGACAGATGGCACGAGCGATATCCCACGGAATGTCACTCTCTCGTGGACATGCGATGATCCGGATGGGGACTCGCTGTATTACGATGTGTACTTTGGCACGGATGAAAGTCCACCTCTGGTCATCGGCGAACTGACGGCGACAACCTATCGGCCACCCATGCTGGATTTTGACACGACCTATTACTGGAGGGTTATTGCCTGGGACGATAAGGCGTACGGAACGGGAGGTCCGGTCTGGTCGTTCAGCACGCACTCGGACATGGTGATTCAATTCCCCGATGCCTACCTAAACGCCCGCGTTCGTGAAGTGATTGGTAAACCGACCGGTGACATCTTCGTATCGGATGTAGATACGCTTACTTCATTTAATATCAGTTGGAGATTTCCCTCGGATCTGAGCGGAATGGAATACATGACAGCGCTTCGTAGCCTCTCTCTGTATGAGGGTATGATCAGTGATCTTTCACCACTTTCCGGCTTGACAGGATTAACGGATCTTGATGTGGGGAACAATCAAATCAGCGATGTGTCACCGCTGTCAAACCTGAGCGCGTTGAGAGTACTTTACATCGGCAGAAACAGTGTTTGTGATCTGTCGCCGCTGTCGGGTCTGTCTCGGCTGATAGGACTTGAACTCTCTGGCAATCGTGTGGACGATCTTTCGCCGATTTCGGGTTTGACGGAGATGGATGTGCTTGGCATCAGCCATAACAACATCAGCGATCTCTCTCCGATTTCGAACATGCAGAAGTTGACAATACTCTTTGCAAGCGGCAATGATGTCAGCGATCTCTCACCGCTGTCGGGCTTGACCTCATTGACCATGCTCTTCCTTGATAGTAACGATATCAATGATCTTTCACGACTCTCGAACCTGACTGAACTGACCGACCTGGCGGTTGGCTACAACAACATCGACGATCTCGCGCCTCTTTCGAACCTGGTAGCGCTGGGGCATCTTCGGCTCAGCGGGAATCAAATTGCCGATATTTCTCCCCTTGTCGACAATCCGGGAATGGACAGCGGAGACACTGTTTATCTCTCGGACAATCCTCTTAGTGAAACATCGATCAATGTCTATATCCCCGAATTGGAAGCGCGGGGAGTGAGGGTGTATTATTGATTCACGCACAGCTCTCCGTTCCTGACATCAAGAGGCGAGCAGAAGCGACTTTTTTGGTAATGAAGAAATCAGTATATTTTGGCCTGAGTTTGGCGCTCGCCGTGATGTCCTGCTCGCCGCACGGAGGGAAGCTCGGTGAGGATTTGGGGATCACTTACCTTCCGCTGCGCGACGGGCAGAAATA
>CAZJAD010000090.1:1270-5310 GCA_964543855.1 uncultured Alphaproteobacteria bacterium | reverse complement strand
GGCGCCACGGCCGGAGTCTTCTGGGAGGATGATGAAACGGGCTTGCGGTCGGCGGTCGCGGGATTTGAAAGCGTCACGACGCCTGCGGGAACTTTCGACGATTGCATCAAGGTTACTGTTGAGCCAACGGACATCCTTCTGGAAGTGATGAGGCTGCGCGCCGAGCAGCAGGGCCGGTCGCCTCACGAGATTGCCGCCGAGCTCCATGCGGCTGCCGAAGTCCGCGTGCGCTGGTTTGCGCGAGGCGCCGGACTCGTCAAGGAAACACATGGCAACTGCCTTTTGGAATTGGTATCCTATAATCGGAGGTGAAAGCGTGAGCGTGATGTTTTGGATGAAACGCATCGTCTGGATTCTGTTGGGAATCGTTTTTGTGACTGGCATTTCGGCGGCCAAACTGACCAGCCGCCCGTACCGTGAGCCACAGCCGCTCACGGAAATGAAAGCCGCCTTGGATACCGTGCGGAGCTGGGACGATCAGATGACCGTCGTCGCAGCTTATTCGGAGAAATATCCGCGCGAATTGGAACTTCAGCTCTACGCGCTCGGGTTTCAGCTTGCGGATAATCCTCGCCAGGTCGAGGCGAAGTACGCAAAGGAGATGAGCGAAAACCCGAACGATACCGGCGTCCTTTTCCTCGCGGGGCGTGCAGCTCGTGATCCTGTGGTTCGCCTGAATTACGCGCAGCGAATTCTCGCGAAAGATGCGGGCAATTACTGGGGCTTGCTCCTGACGGCGTGGTACTATGCAGGCCTCGAGCCACCTGATTTCGACAAGGCAGAAGACCACTATCTGAAAGCCATCGCCGCGGATAACTCGCTGCCTTACGCTTTTCAGGACCTCGGCATGCTCTATCAGAGGAAAGGTGAGAAGGAGAAGGCCGACGAAGTCTATGTGCTCCTAAGCCGGATGATGCCGGATGATTTCATTCCGGTGAGACTTCGCATCACGCTGAAAGGTGCAGAGTACGGAAAAAGCCTCGCGCTAACGCGAGACTTCCTCAAGAAGCACCCTGAGAATCCGAGCGCGCTCGGCATGGAAGCTCGGCTTCAGCGGGAACTCAAAGACTGGCCGGGTTACATTGACGCGTCCCGTCGTCTGCTCGCGGCCCAACCGGAAGGCGGGAACGCCTACGATCTGGCCTGTGCGTATTCTCTCGGCGGCGAAAAGGATTCGGCGTTTGCCGCACTCCGACAGGCATCGCGGCTCGGGTATAACGACCTGGATCAATACAAAGAAGACGAAGACCTCGTTCCCCTGCGCGATGACCCGCGTTGGAGCGATGTTCTGGTCATGGTGGAGACCGAGTACTCGCAGGAACTGGCGCGGCTGAGGCAGCAAGCCGTCGCTACCAGAGTGGATCGGCACAAGAAAGCGCTCGCGAGTCGGCTTGACGAGCCAGCCCCCGACTGGACGCTCAAAGGTTTGGACGGCAAAGCGGTTTCGCTCAGTGAGCTACGCGGCAATGTCGTGATTATTGATTTCTGGTCGACCTGGTGCGCGCCGTGCCGCAAGACGATGCCGCTTCTGGACAAGTTCTATCGAATGAACAAACGCGAGAATGTCCGGGTTTTCGGCATCAATGTCTGGGAACGGAAAGCGGGACCTGCCGAGGTCAAGGCGTATATCGAATCGAAAGGTTACAACTTCCCAATCCTGCTCGGCGATAAGGACATAGCCAATCACTACGGCGTACGCGGCATTCCGACGCTGTTTATCATTGACCCAGACGGGAAAATCGCCTATCGGCATGTCGGGTACAATATGAGCATGGATGAAGTACTCACGTGGCAAGTGGATGAGATCCTGAGATCGCGAGAGTCTCGGCAGTAGGGCAAGCTGCTTCAGCAGGATTCGTGCGCTCGGCTGAATGACGCCGTCGAAAATTGGGAGAGGAATCGGGAGTCGTGGACTCCCCTTTTTTCTATGAACAAGTGGTGGGCAAGCGCGGGTCATTTGCGTATTCCCTTGTATATGCGACGGTAAAAATATTACTGAGCCACCCAAGAACCGGCCTCATGGGGCAGAATTCCTATTGACTCTCTAATATTTCCGTTGTATCTTAGGGGCGCTTAGGTAGAAGTAGCCGATTTACTATAGTAGCTGCTTCACGGTTCTTTGGCTTCTTGTGACCTTGGTGGCTCCTGGGTATAGAAGTGGGCGAGATGTCGCTGGCAATTGAATCTGTGATCTGATGCTTCGAGACGGATGTTCTTGCTACTGCCCTGCAACGATTCGCTTGACCGGCAATTCCCTTGAGGGCGGCGACATTGGCGGGTCCACAAATTGATGACTGAGGTTTGAAGCCCATACGATGAGAAAACTGGCGTTCGCGCCAGCGAGATGTGAGGAGGAAGGTCCCCTTCGGTTTCGGAGGGGACCTTTCGTTTTCTTGACTCTTTCGTGATATATTACTATACTATATGCACTTTTGCGAATGAATGAGCCCCAATCTTGCGGGATAAATGCAGCTTCCGTCTCGCTTGCCCAGCACCCACTTTCGAGGATAACCCATCCGAAAACTGAAACTTCACTGGTGGATTTTCATCGCCCTGGCTCTCGGCGCTTTTGCCGGAATAGCGACCGGCAAGGAGGCGACGATTCTGGGCGTTGTGACCTTCTACGGCGTCTATGATTTCATCGGGGCGCTCTTCCTGCGCGCCCTGAAGATGATCATCGTCCCGCTGATTGCCTCTTCGATCATCACCGGGGTTGCCGGAGTCGGGTCGGGTAAATCCCTCGGACGGCTGGGCGGCAAAACCCTCGTTTACTACATCGCGACGAGTACGCTGGCGATTCTGACCGGTCTGCTGCTGGTCAACCTCATCACGCCCGGGATTCAGGGTGGCGAGCCTGTCCACGACAAACTCGGCCTGACCGCCGACATCAGCATCATTGAACAGGCCACCGGCGGCACAGGTGCCGGTGATCTCGTGCAGATCTTCCTGCGGATGGTGCCCACGAATCCACTCGCCGCGGCGGTTCAGGGCGACATCCTCCCGCTCATCTTCTTCTGTCTTCTCTTCGGTTACTTTATTACGCGCCTTCCTGACCGTTTGCGCACCGTTTTAGGAGATTTCTGGCAGGCGGTTTTCGAAGTGATGATGCGCGTCACGAATTTCGTCATGTTGGCCGCACCGTTCGGAGTTTTTGGTCTTGTGGCGCGCACGACGGCCACAACGGGTTTCGAGGCGTTTGGGCCGCTGGCTGTCTATGCGCTGACGGTTGCATCGGCACTGGCGATTCATTTTCTCATCACGCTGCCGCTGATCTTGCGACTGCTCGCACGCGTCAAGCCGACGAATCACTACCGGGCCGTAGCTCCGGCGCTTCTAACCGCGTTCTCGACGAGCTCGTCCTCGGCGACGCTGCCGCTCACGATGCAGTGCGTCGAAAAGCGCGCTGGCGTCTCGAACCGCGTGACCAGTTTTGTCTTGCCGCTCGGCGCAACCGTGAACATGGACGGCACGGCGCTCTACGAATGCGTGGCGGCGCTCTTCATCGCGCAGGCGTATGGCATTGGACTGGGGGTCGGCGAACAGTTCGTTGTGGTCATTACGGCGCTTCTGGCTTCGATTGGCGCGGCGGGGATTCCGTCGGCGGGACTCGTTATGATAACGATTGTGCTTTCGGCGGTGGGTTTGCCGCTCGAGGGCGTGGGACTGATTCTCGCCGTCGACCGCATCCTCGACATGACCCGCACGATGGTCAATGTTTTCAGCGACACCTGCGGCTCGATGGTCATCGCCCGGAGCGAAGGGGAATGGGATTTCTATCCGCAGACTTCACCGAACGGGCAAGAGGCTTAGGCAATTCATACGCCGCGCATGGGTGCCCTCACCCTGCGCGACAACCGACCTCAACTCGTGGGGGGTGGGGGCACCCCCCACGGCGAGAGATGTTGGGGCACACCCGCGTGTGTGCCCGAGACGACGCGTGTGCACACGGGCGGACACATGGGTCCGCCCCTACAGAACGTGGCGCGGTGGTGAATCTCCTGATTCACCCCGCATCACCTTTGACTCTTTCCGGGCGGATC
>CAZJAD010000090.1:0-1170 GCA_964543855.1 uncultured Alphaproteobacteria bacterium | reverse complement strand
AATTGCAGAGCACATCGGATGACATGGAATTCGTTCCCTATCAGCAGAAAGGGGAGCCGCCGCGGCGAGCGGGACTCGTTCGCGTCGGTTTTGACCTTGCGGGTCTCTCCGAGAACGACTTACAGATTCTCGGACATCTCTGCGATGCGGTGGATCTGATCAATCCGGTCTACCGCGACCAGTTTGAAACGACGACGCCGCTTATTCGGCGGCTCATTCGCCGGCTCGGCGAAGTGGCCGACGAGAAAGAAAAAGTCGCACTTCAGAATTACACGACCCTTTTGGACCTGCAGAACAGTCCGTTCTCGCACTTGCCGCGCAAGAATCATTTGCTGCCGCTCGAGCGAAGCGCCGTCGAGAAACTCGTCAAGAAGTGCAAGGGTCGTGAAGTTGAGCAGGATTATGAAATCGCAGCGCCATATCTTTTCGACGGGCTCGCGACGCCCGATCGCGCGGGCTTCTATCCGCCGGATTTGACCGACCAAGAGCTCGAGGCGCTTGGCGAGGGTGGCAAGATTGTCAACAGTTCCATCCGACGCGAAGCGAAGGGCGCGCGAGTCGTGCTGAACGAAGAGCGTTATCGCGCGGATTTGGACGGGATCATCGCACATCTTCGCCGCGCGCGAGAGCTGTCGGATGACCCGATGTTCCAGCTTTATCTCGATGCAAAAATCATCGAGCTCTCCTTCGGCACGAAGGAAGCGCGGCGTTTGGCTGATTACGCGTGGGTGCGGCACACATCGAGATTGGATATCATCATCAGCAGTGCTATCGAGGTTTATCTCGACAACTGGAAGAACGCTCGCGGCGCCGCGGCCGGAGCGGTGCTTGTCGAGAATCCGGTGGCGACCGACCTTCTGGCCGCTTTGATTGATCGTTTTGCCAAGTTCGAGTCGACGGCGCCGTGGACGCACAAGAAGCGCGAGATCGATCCGGCGACGCTGCCGAAGCTGAAGTTCGTCGATGTGCTGAATTGGGCCGGAGACTATGTGAACGGCCCGATGACAATCATTGCTCAGTCGCTGCCGAACGACGACTGGGTGATTCGCAAGATCGGATCGGTGAACTTGGTATACTACAACACCGGGCGGGCGGTTCACAAGGTGTCGGGCGAATTGGCGGCGCAGGAGTTCCTCCCGGCGACCGCTTTCGAGCGCGACCGGCCGCTGC
>CAZJAD010000089.1:3904-9530 GCA_964543855.1 uncultured Alphaproteobacteria bacterium | reverse complement strand
CGGGCCTCTATGACACTCCTCAGTATTTCCACGCCCAGCGCTGGGGCACCAGTGGACGGCAGTGCATCAGCGGTCTTGAGCCGGGCACTGCCTATGAGGTTCGACTGCTCGCGAAAGATTGTACCGAGTCGACGATCACCGGTCCGCCATCCTCCATCGACACACCGCCCGAGATTGTTCTCGTTCCCTCCGAACTCGTGATTCGGCTTGTCGACGCCAACACGGTCGAATTGTCTTGGAATCCGGAGATCACCGACACATCCGGTGCGCCACTGACCAACGATGGCTTCGCCGTATTCTACGGAGCGCACGCGGATTCTGTTTACGAGTTTGTTGAGCAGAATTTCACGGGCTCGTTCGAGATGGACATCAGTGACCTCGACCGCGGCTTCTTCCAGGTTGACCCACTCATCACCGGCACATACGCCGGAATTCGTCCCTTCATTTCCTGGCCGCCAAACGGCGCCACGCTGACAAGTTGGTATTTCGTGGACATTCAGGACTTCGCCCACAAAGCAGAGTGGGACTCGTTCCGGGTAGAGATCGATTCCGCTGGCTTCCCTACTCTGGTGGGTTCGAGCTTCAAGAACCCCTCCAACCTCACGGATCGCAGATCCGCGGCCACTGATTTCAATCGTCTCCCTCCCGGAGAACACATCATTACGGCCACAGTCGTTGACAGGGAGGGAGACTCGTTCACCGATGCCATTGCGGTCAATCTCATTCCTACACCATATGTAACCTTCACGGCAACCTACGACTCCGTCAGCCGGATATTCGTGGCCGAGACGACGGGCGTTCGTGATCCGCTTGAGGGCCTTGCCGAGATCTACTGGCCGATTTCCACCGTCGGCGAGCGGTACGGGCCTCAGATTCAATTCGAGTGGAAGCCCACTTTTGACAGTCTCTCGGTTCTGAAGCCCTTCCTGGAGTACTGGGAGAAGGTGCTGAGGGCCACCTTCAACTGGTTCGAGGAACCGTCGGAGACCGCGGGCCTTGTTCCCCTCATGTCCAATCCCATTCTCAGCCGCTTGTTCGTTCGCTGCTGTTGCATGGACATTGATATTCGAACCGACGGTAACGTGCGCGGGAACTACCCTGCCGGTAATCCGACGCCTCTTGGACAAGGTGCTTACTTGGGGCCGTTGGTGGAATGCGATCCCGCCACAGGTCGCTATGAGGTGGGATTCGGCTGGGAGGCGGAAGTCTATCTGAAGTACTACATCGGATTCCCGGGCAATTCCTGTTATTGGGGACAAGACGCCAAGGGAGATCGCACTTCGACACCGGTCTGGTGCCTGAATCTCCTTGGCACATGGATAGATATTCCGTGGGGTCCGCCAAGCGTTGGACATAAGACCTATGGGGGCAACTCATACCCGGTCGGCGGAGCCGCCCACGGTAACGACGACTACCGCTCCGATAACAACTGGGGCTACCTCGACATGTCTCAGCGGATCAGGCAGGGCGTCGTGCGCTGGTGGGACGCGCCCGCGAATATGGGGACAGTTGGACCAAATCGGGGCATACGGCTGCAAGCGGACGACCATTTCTTCTGTCGCGCCGATCCGGAGTGCCCGCCGGTTCCACCGCAGCTATGCTGCCTGGAGTGGAGCGGATCGTGGGATGTGACATTCTGTCAGGGGTGCTCGCATACGATTGTTCACCAGGGACCTGACATCAGCGACCCAACCGTGCCCGCCGTATGCCCGGGACTGGCACCGAATTGATTCTCTGCCGAGACGCTCGCATGATGAAGACCCGGCCCGCAACGGCCGGGTCTTCTCTTGTGATCGCCAGCGAGCTTTGCTGGCAGGGCCGCGCCCGGTTCTCTGCCTGCGCGAGGTGTTCAAGCAGGAGACTTGCGACGGTCAAAGCACGGTGGCGACCCGGGGGAATGGGTGCAAAGTCACTCCCCCTATTGCGATTCTAACTGTAATTATCGCGAAAGCAATCGCTTAGCGGTCTGATGATTCAGGAAAGATTTTTGCGCCGCTCATGCGAAAAGGGTTGACACAGGCCGCCCGTGTCGCTATATTAAGTTAAAGCTCAAATGGAACATGCGCCGGTCGGCCACTCCCTTCGTCCGGGGATCGGGCCGCGCGAGCCCCTTGGCGCTCTCGTATGGGCTGTCTTCTAACACTGCCCTCCACGATGCCCCTGCCTCAGGCTGGCTGGCCGTTTCACGGCGCTGACATTGTGATCTCACGGATTCACTAAGGATAAGGAGGCGTATCATGAGCACACTGCGCCATGTTTCTCTTCTGGTGGTGCTGCTCTCGATAGGGACCTTGCTGATTGTCGCCGATTATGGCGTCGCCAGAAAGACACCTGCCCAAACGGCCGACTTGGGGGCACAAACCGCGATTGAACGCACAACTGACCCTGAGCGGAGCCAGATGACAGGGCCGCCGCACATTTGGCTCTCCGAGGAGGCGCGTGCCAGAGTCCCGGGTGCCCGGGACGAGGTGCAGGCGCTTGGCCGCCAGATTGCCGACATGAAGGCTCAGGGGCTCTACGATGCCGCTCTGTGGGACGAGCACTACAACGCGATGTATCCGTCCCGGATTCCCTTCACACGCCGCCTCGATCAGGGTGGGGAGAATTGCGCGGACGCCACCGTGATTCCTGCTCTGCCATTTTCGGATTCAGGGACGACGGTCGGTTATAACGATGACTACGATTTATCCGGCACTCCCTCCTGTCCGTGGCCCTCGAATTCCCCCGATGTCGTCTATGAGTATTCGCCCGCGGGGGATGAGGTTATCGGCATCAGCCTCTGTCCTTCGTACTATGACACCAAACTGATTATCTTCGTCGATTTCTGCGACCCCGCACACGGCTTGGCCTGCAATGACGACGGCTGCGGCGCCATGTGGGGTTACACCTCAGAGATTCACAACCTTCATCTGGACGGAGGTCACGCCTACTACATCGTCGTTGACGGCTACGGCGGTGACGCCGGTGACTACGAGATTGCGATTGACTACGAGCTGCCTCGGCCGCCGAACGACGATTGCGCAGACGCGATTGAAATTGGGTGCGGCGCGTTGGATGTGTTTGTGGATCAGACCGGCGCGACCCTCGACTGCCCCGCCATCAACACCTACCCGGAAGTCTGGTACAAGTTCTTCCTGGATCCGAACATCTCGCCCTTCTGGACGGTGAGGCTCAGCTACTGTGAAAGCGACCCGGATGTCTGGGTGATAAGCGGCAATCTCCAGAACGACTGTGCCTGCGATGATTACTTTGGCTATACCAGCCTCAGCGCCGGCAACTGTGTATCCCCGCCTCAAATGCCCGAGTTCATCAACTTCGAGGGCGTTCCTGCCGGCTGGTGGTATCTGCCGGTCTACACCGACCTCGGCAATCCGGTCGTCTTTGATTTGTTCTGTGAGCCCGCGATCATAGATTCCTGTCCCAGAGTATACTGCGGAGGCTCTGAGGAAATGGACAACGACGGCGGGTGCTGGGAACCCCCGTACCAATCGCAACCCATCGAGTGCGGTGAAATCATCTGCGGCACCTTGATCGCCGAGCCCGGTTATCGGGACACGGATTGGTTCATAGTCGAGGTCTTCCAACCGACCGTTTTCACTTGGGATGTTGCGGCAGCTTATCCGCTGGATGTGTGGATCTCGGTGCTCAACGAGGGCTGTGACGAGATCTACTTCCAGGATGACAGCCTGTGCGGAGAGCTTATCGTCACCGATTGCATGCCTCCAGGCATCTACTACTTCTATCTGGCGCATCACGATGTCGTCGGTGTGCCCGTGCCAACCGAGTATCGGGCCAAGCTCAGTTGCGGCCCCTGCGAAGGATGGCCGTGCCCGAATCCTGAACAGGAACCGAACGACATCTTCCCTCCGGAGCAGGAAATCCAGCCTGGCGAGGTGTTCTGTGGCGCGATCGACTCCCCCTACGATCCCGACATGGTGATTTTGGACATGCCATCCGAGAGCGCCATTCGAATCACCGTCAACACAGACGGCGTTCTGCACCCTTGCGGCGAGATTCTCACGACGGCGGGCGATCCGATCGGCTTCTGGGGAGACACACTGAATGTTGCCAACGAGTTCACAACGGCATTCAAGCTGGCCGAGGGGCCCTATGTTCTGAATGTTGTCGGTGCCGCCCAAACAACCGGACAGTACGAATTGTGGGTGGATCTTGTCGAACTCGACAACAAAGTCCCGCCTCCGGAACCCGTCGTAACACTCTACTCGATGCCTACCGGTGAGGTCGAACTGCGATGGTATGCAGACTTCTTCCCCGGTGAAGTGCTGCGGATCGAGCGCGCAGGGACGCCGGATGGCCCGTGGGTCGAACTGGATATCGTTCCCGGCGACCAGACAAGTTACATGGATGCGCCACCTGATGAGCTTGCCTTCTATAAGGTGACATCCATTGGCGAGCGCGAGCCCGATCACACTGCCCCCTTCGTCGGCTCCATCATGGCCCTCGCGCACGCGGAGGAAGGCGAGCTCTTCGAGTACATGGACTTCGAGATTAAGTCGATTGGATGGGCTGTGGACCCCGACAACAGGATTGTCATGTCACACATGCTCGCGCAGAGTCTGGATGGCGAGGAGTGGATCGACTCGGATGACCGGTGCTTCTACGGTGAAGGACTTACACCCATTGAGAGTTTTAACGGTCACATTCTGGGAGTCTACGGACGCGAAGTCCTGATTGACCACATCGCCTTTGCGCAAGACGAGGAGGGCCGTGTCCGCATCCTCGAGGGCCGCGGACGAGACCCCAGGACGGATTCGCTGATGATTTTCAGCGGCATGCCCATGCACCTGGAGACGAACAACGGGACCCGCCAGTTCACGGGGTTCTGGTGGGGCTGGCACGCCATGTGGGCATCGTTCTGTTCCCAGATGCTGTGCTGCGACTTGAGAGTCATCGCGCTCTGCATGGGAGCTCCGTGGGCTGTCAGGTATCCTTGCGGTCCGCCGAACCCCGCGTGCATCCTCGACCGCCAGCCGGGCCCCACGGGAGGATGGATTACATACTGCAAGTGTGGTTGGCAACCTTCACCACCGCCAGCGAATCAGATACTCTGCACATTCTACCCCTTCGTCAAGTGCGAGTATTATCCGTGTCCCATCTGGTTCCCACCCTGCTATTGTGAAGTGCGACAATGCCCGCAGCCCAGCTCTTGGACACCCGTCGGATGGGGAACAGTAGGGTATTGGCGATCACAGTGCCAGAAATGGTGCAAGTATGCGTGGTGGGGTTGGGATTGGCGCTACTGGTACTGGTGGTGGTATAATTATCATTTGGAAGAGCAGGAAGAACAACCCGCGATACCCATCAGATAAACGACCATCACCATAGCCTCAGAGCACCAGAGCGAGGAGCCCACACCGGGTTCCTCGCTCTTTCTCTTGTTTCGCGCTGCCGAGTTGGATCATCGCGAGTAGAACGGACGATAGCGAACCGACCGGGTGTGGTCCGACTCCGTCTTTCGAGGTCTTCCGGAACGCCGCCCGGAATTGAACACCGAGCTGGCATAGCCGATTGACCCATCGCCAAACCGCTCCTTAATCCGGTCGCACACGCGCGACATGCCGGTGAACTCGGCGGGCACCAGAAACAACTCCTGTTGCCGGAGCAG
>CAZJAD010000089.1:0-3804 GCA_964543855.1 uncultured Alphaproteobacteria bacterium | reverse complement strand
AGATGCTCTCCCCACTGGCCGAGTCTTCGGCGCAGGACTTCGCGTGGAAAAGTCGCCAGCTCGCCGGCCGTGCGAATCCCGAACTCCTCGAGGACCGCCTGCGTCGCTTTGCCGACGCCGTAGAGGTCCCCGACTGAAAGATCCCGAAACGCCTCCGCCACGCGCTCGGGAGGAAGGTAGGTGAAGCCGTCGGGCTTGTTCATGCCGCAGGCCACTTTCGCGACGAGCCGGTTCGCGCCGGCTCCGATGGTCGCCGTGAGTCCTTCGGCCTCCCGGATGCGCTGCTTGATTCTGATGGCCAGCGTTTTGACTCCACCCGCCGCCCAGACCACATCGCTCACATCCATGTAGGCCTCATCGACCGAGACCGGTTCCACGCGCTCCGTGAACTCCCGCAGCAACTGGAACACGCGCCGAGAAACATAGACATACTTGTGAATATCCGGACGGACAAAGATCGCGTGTGGACAGAGACGATAGGCCTCACCGGATGGCATGCCCGAGCGCACGCCGTAACGCCGCGCTTCGTAGGAAGCGGTTGTCACGATGCCGCGACCTCCGGGCGTGCCTCCGACGATGACGGGCTTGCCGCGCAGATGCGGATTATGCAGCGTCTCGACCGCCGCATAAAACTGATCCATGTCCACATGAAAGATGATCTTCGCACTCATGGCGCTTCTCCCACGAAAGGGTGCCGTGCTGGTTCTCGCGCTTTCATCCGACCAGAGACACCGTTTCGATTCTCCACTCTTGCGATCGCTCGTTGTAGGAAAGCTCGTAGACATCCGGGCCTTCCGACATGACCGCGAAATGATGAAAACGGGAAGCGCCCTCGTCGGTGCGCCAGCCGCCGTTGATGTGGCGAATCGAGTAAGTGCGTTCCTTCCACCGAAACCGGAGCGGCAGAAGCGCGCGCCCCCGAAAGAGCGCGATGACATCGACGGGTTCGCGGATTTCTTCTATTCTCATGGCCTGCCATGTTTGAACATTTGGTCAAATTGAGGGCTAAAAACAATCCGCCCGTAGCGGATGTGTGAACATATGTTCAATTCCTAATATAGTCAAATAATCAGCTTTGTCAAGAGTTATTTTTGGCTTTTTCGAAGTCACCCCTTACGCCCGTGCCTCTGCTCGGGAAGGAGTGGCCGCTCGCAAAGGGCCAAGCTGTTTAATTTTGGGCACTTATGCCTTGTGGAGACACCTCAGTCTTAGGAAGATAGGTCTTGACAATATCGGCGGGAGAATGTATATTTAATATATTCATTTATCTGCGAGACTTCTCAATCTGTCCTGTGGAAAAAACAAAGAGGGATGACCCATGAAACTGCCACGAATATCGGTTTTCTTCCTCATTCTGGCTGTCGGTCTGGCGTCCGCCGGAACCGCCCTCGCCGATGTCCAGAAATTCTCCTCGGAGTTGACTTACCTTCTGACCACGACGCCGACCGGGGAGAAACATTCGATGATCGTTCACCTGGCCGACGCGGTGGATGTTATCGCGCTCGATAACGAGCTCTATCATCAGAAGGTCACCCGCGCCACGCGGCACCAGATTGTCATGGAGAGCCTACGCGCGGCAGCCGACCGCAGCCAGGGCGCGGTGCGCGAGTTCCTCGACGAACTGGTCGAAGCCGGTGAGGTGGACGGGTACACCGCCTATTGGATTGTGAACTGCTTTGTCTTCTATGGCACGGGCAATGCGGCGGCTCTCCTTGCAGAGCGTGCGGATGTGGCTTATGTTGAGTTGAACTTCGAAAGTTCGCTCATCCAGCCTATTCGGTCAGCGGGGCGTGCGCTCGACGACGACGAGAATACACCGCCCCCGGGAATTGTCGCCGTCCGCGCTCCAGAGGTTTGGTATGAGCTGGGGATCCAAGGCGGGGGTGCGCTGGTGGCGAACCTCGATACGGGTGTCGACGGCAATCACCCCGCTCTGAACTATCGCTGGCGTGGAGTCAGCGAACCGTGGCAGGAATGCTGGCGCTCACCCGTCAATGGGACGACCTTCCCCATGGATGGATACGGGCACGGAACGCATGTCATGGGCACCATGTGCGGCGCGACGCTCGCCAGCGGAACCGGTGATACCGTCGGCGTTGCCCCGGCAGCGCAATGGATTGCCGATGATGCGATCGACCAGGGGACCGGCACGGGCTTTGACAACGATGTTCTCGATGCCTATCAGTGGTTTGCCGATCCCGATGATGATCCAGGAACCGTTGACGATGTGCCCGATGTTGTCCAGAATAGCTGGGGTGTCGATTCGCGTTTCAGCGGATACCAGGACTGTGATTCTCGTTGGGACCTCGCCATTCTCGCTCTCGAGGCGGGCGGCACCGTCGTCACCTTTTCAGCGGGGAACGAAGGACCCGATCCGCAGACTCACCGCAGCCCTGCCAATGCCATTTACGACAGCGTCAGCTTCTACGCGATCGGAGCCGTGAACGCGACCGACTACGACTGGCCCTATCCCATTGCGAGCTTCTCTTCCCGAGGGCCGTCCGATTGTGATGGCATGACGATTAAACCCGAGGTTTGTGCACCCGGTGTGACGGTCTATTCGAGCGTTCCCGGCGGCGGCTATGAGTCGGCCGGCTGGAGCGGCACATCCATGGCAGGACCCCATGTGGCCGGGATTGTGGCTCTGATGCGTTCGGCCAATCCCGACATGGATGTCCGTGACATCAAGTCCATTATCATGCGCAAAGCCCGCGACCTGGGCTCCGCCGGAGAGGACAACACTTACGGCTGGGGTTTCGTCGATGCCTACGAAGCTGTGATCGAGGTCATGTCAGGCTACGGTCGCATCATGGGAACCGTGCGTGACGCCAGCACCACCGATCCGATTCCAGCCTTGGTAGAGGTTGTGGGTGGTGCGCAGCAGACGATTGCTTCCGGCGCCGGCGCGTACATCCTCGTTGTGCCTGGGGATTCCACCTACACCGTCCGCTACTCGCTCTACGGATATGTCAGTCAGGAACACACGCTGTACGTCGCCATGGACGATACGACCTTCCAGGATGTTGATCTGGTGCCACGTCCGGTCATCACCGTGTTCTCGGATGACTTCGAAAGCGGCGCGCCGGACTGGACGCATTCCAGTCCGCCATCGTGGGGTGATCAGTGGCATCTCTCCAGCGAACAGGTGCATGGTGGCACCTCTTCCTGGAAGTGCGGCGACACCGGAGCCGGTGATTACGCCAACTTGCTCGACGCACATCTCACCTCGCCCGTCATTGCGGATATTCCCGAGGAAGCGCGCCTCTATTTCTGGATGAAGATTGAAGGCGAGCTTTCCGGAGCGTTTCCCGACTCGGCTTACGATGGTGGCATTCTGGAGATTTCTGCAGATGGCGGTCCGTTCCAGCAGGTGACGACGGAAGGTGGCTACCCAAAGACATTCCGCTGGGAGTCGGGCGGTGGCGCTCCAGCAACCGGGCCCATGCTTGGTCAGCCGTGTTGGGCCGACGACCCGACCTGGGTGGAAGAGATCATGGATCTCGGCGCGTATGTGGGCCAGTCAATCCAGGTTCAGTTCCGCTTCGGCAGCGATGCCGGTGGGACGAACGAGGGCTGGTATGTCGATGATGTGGTGGTGATCGCGCTTGGCATGCCTGGCATCACCGTGCCGACCGGGCTTGTCATCGTCGTGGAAGGAGACGACCTCCATCTCAGTTGGGATTCCGACACAAACTATGGCTACCGCGTCTATAGCGACGACATCCCCGAAGGTAGCTTCAGTGCTCTGGTTGGTGAGACTACCGAGACCGAACTCATCATCGTCGGAGGCGCGACCGCCGCCGA
>CAZJAD010000088.1:2744-9595 GCA_964543855.1 uncultured Alphaproteobacteria bacterium | reverse complement strand
AGCGCTGATAAAACCGATAGGGAGGATAAGCAATCCGCCAAGAATAAAACCCCGCTTAGCCGAAAGGGAATCTCGGGCGGCAAAACTTATCTGAGCGACGGACTGCACGGAAAAAACCGTGGTGCACATAACCATGAACCAGGCAATGACGAGTCCCCAACCGATTGCACCGAGATCAAAGCCCGGATGTCCGTGCGGAAGTCTGGCTACAAGCTCACCAAATCCCCCTACCTTCCCCACAGCCATTACGGCGCCGAGAAGAACACCGGCATAGATGAAGATCACATTGATGATATTCGTCAGGCCAGCCGCCCAGAATCCGCCAATCAGGGTGATGCCCACAAAAACGACGGCCGTGACCAGCATTCCCATTTGGAAGCTGAACACATCAGGCAGCAAAGACGACAGAATGGCGCCACCGGCTATGTATTGGAGGGATGTGATAACCAATTGCAGGACAAGCTGTCCGATCACTCCTATCACGCGACCCGATACACTGTAATGTCTTTCAAAGAGCTCCGGTAGTGTGGTCACTTCTAATTTACGATAACGACTGGCCGCGACAAAACCCACCAATATCGCACCCGCGGCCCAAGCGGCATTATACCAGCCAGCTGAAATGCCAGCATTGTAGGCTCGCTCGGCTACACCAATGGTGGAGGCACCACCAATGGCCAGGCCGGTCAGCAGAGGAGCGATCACCCAGAACGGCAGATTCCGGCCGGCCAGAAGGTAGCCAATCATCCCTCCCCGACTCAGGCGGCGTGTCAGCCAGGTGAACAGATAGAGAAGGATGATGTAAACAAAGACTATGCTTAGGGGAATCCAGTTCGTCGTTATCTCGCGGCTGGACAGGTCAACGTCGTATGGCGTGAGTTATGTAAATCTGAGATGCGGATCTCAGGCTACCGGGTTTTTAGATTTTCAGGCGGGCGTCCACGACCGCCGCGCCTTTTCCTTTCTCAAACACGAAGACAGGATTCAGATCCATCTCGGCGACATCCGGAAAATCGGAGCACAGTCGGGAAAAGCGGACCAGCATATCGGCGAGTTTGTCAACATCCAAAGGCCTAGCACCTCGGACACCTTTCAGAATCGGATAGCCCTTGATGGAGCGAATCATCTCAAGAGCATCCTGCTGAGTCAGAGGAGCCAGCCGGAATTGAACATCCTTGAGCGTCTCCACGAACACGCCACCCAAGCCAAACATCATGGTTGGCTGTACGCCTTCATTTCCTATCGCACCCATAATCATCTCTTCCCCGCCTGCGAGCTGTTCCTGAACGATGAACGCGGGCTTGTGCTTGGCGAATTTGTTCGCCATGGTCTCGAAGGCGGCCAACAGTGCGGATTTATCTTCGAGATTGAGCCGGACGCCCCCTGCCTCCGTTTTGTGCACGACTTCTTCGGCATCCACCTTCAAGACCACGGGGAAGGCAAGTCCCTTCGTTTCTCGCTCGAGTTCTTCTTTGTTTTGGATACGCACGGTCTTTGCGGCTGGAATTCCATAGCACTGGAGAAGTTCGAAGATTTCTTTCTGTGGCAGGAATTTGCCTCGACCGCGATGAGGGCGAAGAATCTCCTCCGCCTTGGCCTTGTTTCTCTCAAAATCTTGATAGACTGGAGCTGGTCTCTGGGCGATTCGCCCGTACTGAATCATCGCTGCAAGAGCCTTGGACGCTGATTCGGCAAAATCATATACCGGAACTCCACTCGCTCGGAGGAGTCGAATGACCTCTCCCCATCTCTCTTCGATCGTCATCACGATACAGAGAATGGGCTTTGGGGCGGTTTGCCCGATCTCGGCAAGCTTGCGGGCGACCGCTTCACAGTCGACGAAAGGTGGAGTGACAAAATTCAGCAGGAGAGAATCGATGTTCGGGTCTTTGAGAAGAGCCTCGACGGCGCCACCGTACTGTTCCGCGCCAGCCGTTGCGACGACATCGACAGGATTGGAGACGATTGCTACGGAGAAGAGAAGCTCGCCCAAGGCTTTTTTCGTCTGAGGACTCAGCTCTGCCAATTTCAAACCGGCCGAGATGCACTCATCCACCGCGAGGATTGCCGGGCCACCGGTATTTGTGACGACGACAACCTTCTCCGATTTCGGCACGGGCTGAGTGGAGAAAGCAATCGCGGCGTTAATCATTTCTTCCTGTGACTGAAAGCGAAGCACGCCGCTCTTCTGGAAAATCACATTCGCCAGAGTATCTTGTTCGACCATGGAACCAGTATGTGATGCAACGGCTTTCACACCTTCGGAGGTCTTCCCGGATTTCAGAACCAGAATGGGTTTCTTTCGTGTTATTTGACCGGTTACTTCGAGAAAACCGGCTGGATCCTTGAGGGTCTCGATGTGAACCATAATGACTTTGGTCTCTTCATCCTCGCCGAAATACTGAATGATTTCATTCATGCTCACATCCGCCTCGTTGCCGAAGCTGGAGTACATCCTGATTCCCATCCCGATGCGATGAAGGTGGAGTTTCAGCGTTTCGCCCACTCCGCCGCTCTGGGCAACGATCGAGATATTTCCCGGCCTCATTGGTACAAAAGTGAAATTCGCATAGACCGATATGGACGGATCGGAATTCTGGATGCCCTGCGAATTTGGGCCGTAGATTCGCATTCCATGCTTGTGGGCAATTTCAACAATCTGTTTCTCGAGCGCCAGACCTTCTTCGCCGACCTCCTTGAAGCCAGCGGTGTGAACAATGGCGAACTTCACTCCCTTTTTGCCGCACTCGTCAAGAACAGCAGGAACCAGTGTGTTCTTGATAGATATGTTGACGAGGTCTATTTCGTCCGGCACATCGGCAATGGAGGGATAAGTCCTGAAGCTCTTGATGACCTTCGATTTCGGGTTTATGGGGTAGATTGGGCCTTTGTAGTTGTGGTCAACAAGATTCTGGATGACAATATGACCGATGCTTAGTGGATTGGCGGACGCACCGATGATGGCCACCGATTTCGGCTTGAACAACGCGTCAAGCATTTTTCTCTCCTGCTATTTCAATCGTATACAGAGCGGCTCCGAATGCACCTGTCAGTTGCGGGTGGGGAGGAACGAATATCTTTCTGCCGATTCGCTCTTCGAACATCCTCACCAAGAAAGGGAAATAGGTTACGACACCCCCGGTCATCACAATATCTCCTTTCAAGGGGTCCATCTCAATGACTCTCTTTATGACCGAGTCAAAAACACCTTTCACGATGTCCGGGACGGCTATGCCTTCTCTGATTTTGGCCAAAATCTCTGTCGCCGCGAAAACAGTACAGTAGCTTCCGATTTGGATGTTCTTCTCTGCCTTCTCTGCCAGCTCATTGAGCTTGTCAAGTTTGATGTCCAGGCGATTGGCCATCTCCTCCAGAAACGCTCCTGTGCCCGCGGCGCATTTCCGGTTCATCTTGAAATTGACTCTCTTCCCGGCGATGTCGACTCTTATGACTTTGCTGTCTTGACCTCCGATATCGATCAGCGTGTGCGCTCGGGGATAATAATGAAAACTTCCTTTGGCGTGACAACTGATTTCAGTCTTGGTTCCAATCGCATTAGGGACATTGCCTCTGCCATAACCTGTGGCTATTACTGTACAGTTATCAGAGGTCTTCAGTCCGGCCATCTTCCGAGACTTCTCAAATGCCCGGTCAGCCGCCGCTCTGAAATCAGCGCCAGAGCTGTTGACCGAATACCCGAGGATTTCCTTCTCTGCATCGAGAATGATCGCCTTCGTCGTGGAGGCTCCGATGTCTATGCCAGTGAAATACTCCATCAAGTCCTGTTTGGTTTGTCCCCGAGCACGAAACGATCTATTTGGCTTCCAACTGCTCGACGAAAGCTTCGACATTGGTCTTGGTCTGCTCTTCCGAATAACAGCGCAAGTCATTCAGGTCACCGTTGATCGTGAGAGTGGGAATGTTGAGCCGTTGCTGCAGTCTCTCCGGCATTCCATAGCGGTTATTGGAGTTGTACGGGCAGGTTTTGGCGTCGTGAAATAGAATCCCGTCCAGCTTGTATCTGCGGACAATGTCCTCGATATATTTCTGCTTGAAATCCTCATCTCTTACGATAAATATCTCCGTGTAAGCACGAGCCATGCTCACAAACGGATCGTCAGGATTGAAGGCATCGAAGATCCAGCTGTTGCAGTAAGTCGAAGCGATCACCGCTGACTTGAGACTAATGAACAGTTCCGAGAGGTCTCTCAGTTTGCCCCAGATCGGCATCCCTTCCCAATAGAGTCGAAACTTCTCGCCGTCAACAGCACCCTCCTTGTTCTGAATTCTCTCTTCAAGTTCCTTGAGCAGCACTTCATAGTAGTCGACAGCCGCCTGGGAGCCTCGCAAGACGACAGCAGGACCCATGTGAATCGTCGCATCAAAGAAGCTCATGGGTGCGGGGACGGCGAGGTTCGTTTCGAGGACTTTTCTCCACAAGTCAGTACACTTCTTGGAGAGGGCCAACACACTACGGAATTTGTCTATGTCAAACTTGTTGCCGGAGATTCTCTCAAGGGGAGGGATCAGATCCTTCGTCTGCTGAGCGATGCTTTGCAGTATATCATCCGTTATTCGACCGATATTGCGAAACGTCGAGATTCCCATGACAGGAACATCCAATTCCCGTGCATACCAAGTCAGCCAATCCTGCACATCGCGACATTGATTTGTATTGAACACGAGAACATCAGGACGAGGCACCTCCTGGATTCCCTCATAGGCCCGAGAAAGAGGAGTCTCCTTCTTGAGAAAGGCCCCCACATCGCTGGTCAAATACGAACAGATATCCGGCGAGTAACCGATGGCGTTGGTGACTGGTATATAGTTGTTGGCCGTGCGAGTAGCTCCGAGCATCGCTCCGTGGTTCTCAGGGTAGTGGACAAGAAACCCAAGGCTCAGCAGAAGCTCGGCAGGCCCGACACTCGTGCACCAGGCGATCTTGGGTGAACCCTCTTTCATCGCATCATTCATTTCATAGAAATAGTCGGCCATGATCTTCTTCATCTGGCCGGTTGCGCGGATTTTCTTGATTACAGCCTTCTTTTCCTCAGCCATTTCCTCTCCCGAAAGTCTCTATGATTGGCGGGCTATTTCACTTGCCGGCATCTGACCAACTTGGCACATTTCCTTGTGAGCTCATTCCGCCATATTCTTAAGTGGAATGTCGAAGGAATAACCAGTCTTATGCGCCCTCTCCTTCCTTCAGCGCCTGCAGTCCTAATTCATAACCTTGCGCGAAAGCCATGAGATTCGCCTCTTCTGTTCCTGGTGGTGCACTCTGCCTGACGGCGTTCTCCATGGATTTTCTCGATATCTGCTTCACAATCGCCGTCACAAAGCCAAGCATCACTGTGTTCGCCATGATTTTCCGCCCAAATTTCTTGTACGCAATGTCGGTTGCTTTTATCCTACAGGGCGCGACAGGAGAATTATTGGCAGGCTTAACCAAGTCATCCTCGATGATCAGAATGCCCTCTCTGCGGAGGCGACCGACATACGCATCGTAAGCAGGCTGCGAGAAGGCCACAAGGACATCAAGTTGATCCGCTTCGATTTCGAGAATTTCCTCTTTCGATATGATGACATCGCTCTTGCATGCGCCACCCCGGGATTCACTCCCGTATGACTGCGTCTGAAGCGCGTTCAGATTCTCCGCCACGGCAGCGTTTCCCAGAATATAACCCGAGAAGATAATTCCCTGGCCACCGAATCCACAGAAACGAATGTTCATTCTGCCGAGACTCTCCCTTTCTTCACACCCAACTTCTCCGCTTGAATCTCATTCACTCGATACAGTTTGTCCACGAATTCATCTTCATCTCGTTCGACAATCTTGCCAACTACAATTTTGTCCCTCAGTTCTTTTTCGGGAAGCTCGCGCGCTTTGGCGACTCTAATGGAATGATCGCGGAAGTGACGCAGGAAATCGGAGCCCGTCCGCATACCGGCCAGTTTTCCATAGCTCACGGGACATTGAGAGATAATTTCGACGAAGGAAAAACCCTTTTTGGTGATCGCATACTTCATCGCTTTCACCAACGAAAAGACATGATAGGTGGTCCAGCGGGATACATAGTTCGCTCCGGCGGCGGCCACCAGTTCCGCCGTCTTCAGTGGCGGTTCGATGTTCCGATAAGGTGTGGTCGTCGTTCGGGCTCCCATCGGCGTCGTGGGGGAAACCTGCCCTCCGGTCATGCCATAATTCCAGTTGTTGACCATGAACACGCTGATATCAATGTTTCGCCTTGCCGAATGGATAAGATGATTTCCGCCGATTCCGGCAATATCTCCATCACCGGCAATGACAATCACCTTCATGTGAGGCAGCATGATCTTCACCCCCGTCGCGAAGGCCAGCGGTCTGCCGTGAGTCGTGTGCAGTGTGTCGGCTTTGAAATAAGGGCTTGGTATCCACGAGCTGCAACCAATGCCGGTCACCAGAACCATCTCTTCTGGCGACAAACCCAGTTCATCTACGGCCTGGACAAAGGTCCGCAACACGGTCCCGCAACCGCAGCCGGAGCAAAAAGCTGTGGGAAGAATCTCCTGACGAAGATAGCGAAGCAGGCTGTGTTTCTGCTCGCCAGTAACATCGTCCGGCGTCGGCAAGGGAGTCTCAACAGGTGACGACAACGAGTCATTTCCTTCTAATTGGTGAAGGACTTCTCAATCGGCCCGAGAATCTCTTGTATGGTCGGAGAGATTCCCCCAATCTTGGAAACAGGCACGACTTCGCAAGAAACAAATCTCTCTATTTCCCGCGAGAGCTGTCCGAGGTTCATCTCTGGAACGAGGATTCTGCGCACGGTGCCGTTGAGATTTTGGACAACATGTCTGGGAAACGGCCAAAT
>CAZJAD010000088.1:0-2644 GCA_964543855.1 uncultured Alphaproteobacteria bacterium | reverse complement strand
TCTTGTGCGTGGATCCGGTGACATGAACGAAATGGCCGGTTCCGAATTTGATCATGGGGGGAATCTCTTTCCCGCCGAATGGAAAATCCTTTTCAGAGGCGTATCGTCTCTCTTCGAGATGGACCTCGGACGGGTCGGCTGGGAAAGTGAGTCTTTCGCGCAAGTGACCAATTTCGCCATCCATGAGGAGAATGACCGGGTGGCGAAACCGTTCCGCCAGATTGAAGCATTCGATCGTGAAATCGAAACACTCCTGAACCGAGCTGGGCGCCAGAGCGATCATTTCATGATCCCCGTGCGTTCCCCATCGCGCCTGCATGATGTCACCCTGAGCTGGTTTGGTCGCCTGACCAGTGGATGGGCCGGATCTCTGAACATCGATAATGACGCACGGGGTTTCCGTCATGATCGCATAGCCAATGTTCTCTTGCATGAGGGAGAACCCGGGGCCCGATGTGGCGGTCATACCTCGAGCGCCCGACCAGACCGCTCCGATGACGGCTGCTAATGACGCGATTTCATCTTCCATTTGAACGCAAAACCCGCCAATCTGAGGCATCATCACCGATAGTGTTTCAGCGATTTCGGATGCCGGGGTGATGGGATAACCGCCAAAGAAATTGCAGCCCGCCCAAACCGCTCCATGCGCTGCAGCTTCATCGCCCAGCAGGAAAAGGCTCTTGCTGGCATATTTCTTGAAAAAGGGGTGCATAAGTGATTACTTGCCGTCTATCATGATCGAGAATTCCGGGCACAGGAGCTCACAGAAACGGCAGCCATTGCACTTCTCTTCGTGGACGGGCACTGGCGGGTAGTATCCGCGTCGATTTATTTTGTCAGAAATCTCGAAGACTTCCAATGGACAGAAGTCGATGCAGATTGAACAGCCTTTACAGTATTCCTCATCTATCTTGATCATCGACTTCCAACCATCCGAGTCTCGATTGCCCCAGATTTGTGATTATCAGAAGAGGTCATCCAGATCGGAATCCCCTCCTTTGGGCATCTCACCGTGTTCACGGAGATACTGCTGCATCAACTCACTTTCCCGCTGGGAATAGAGTTTGTTCTCTTCAAACTTGAAGCGCGTTGCTTCCTTGTTTTCGCTCAACTCCTTGAGAAGAAGCTCTCTAAGATTGGCGGTACCTTTGATAGCCAGGACCTTGTTATCGCCATCAAGGAGTTGGAATACACCTTCGGTCTCTGGGATCTGATTGATGCTCTCCTCGCTCAAAGCCAACCATTGTGCAGGAGGAGACGGATTGCATCCGATATAGAGCCGCAGGTCGCACTGAAGGCACCGTTTCGCTTCTCTGACGGCCTGCTCATCATCATATCCCAGAGAAACCTCCGAGAATCCGTGTTGCCTCTCTTCGATTTCAAGCTCGGGCACTTCTTGCCGCGGCCATGACGCAAAGCTTTCATCCCGGCCGAGATACTGGCTCGGCATAACCCTCGGAAACAGAGTTTCTCCAATGTCTCCCGTACCACCCAGCGCCTTGTCGATCGATGAGGCGGCCTTTCGACCGGCAGCGATTGCATCGACAATGGCACCCGCCGCAAGCGCGACATCGCCACCGGCGTAAATTCTCTCCATACCTGTTGCGAGCGTCTCTTTGTCCACGACAATGAGGCCATTTCTCACGGAAATCGGGGTGCCATCTTTCAAAAAGGTCAGGTCAGCGGACTGACCTATGGCCATGATGACTTGATCCCCGTCTATCTTCTGATAGGTATCGGCGAATGTCGGATGAAAATTCCCATGATCATCGAACACACGGGTGCACTGAACGATTTGCATTCCCTTGATTCGATCGTTCTGGCTCAGGATTTTGTGAGGGCCCCAGGACGGTATCAGCTTGACGCCTTCGGCAAGGGCGTGCTCGATCTCCCACTCGTGAGCAGGCATTTCATCGCGGCTCTCCAAGCAGACCATCGTGACATCTTTGGCGCCGCATCTCATCGCACTCAGAGCCGCGTCCACGGCGACATCACCGCCGCCGATTACAATGACCTTGTCTCTAAGATGAATGTCCGTTCCTTCGGCAATCTGCCTTAGGAAATCAATGCCCCAAAAAACATCCGGCAGGTCGGATCTCTCGACGGCAATGCGACGGCTGAGCTGAGCTCCGACAGCCAGAAAAACGGCATCATAACCGTCACGAGTGAGATCCTCCAGCGTGAAATCTGTACCCAGACACTGATTGGGTTTGAAATCGATGCCCAAGGACAGAATGTCATTGATCTCGCTATCCACGACATCCTGCGGGAGGCGAAAAGCCGGAATACCATGACGCATCATGCCACCGGGAACTTCTCCGGCTTCATAAATCGTCACTGAATGTCCCTGCTTTCGAAGGTAGAACGCGGCGGTCAGGCCCGCGGGACCCGCTCCCACGACAGCCACTTTCTTTCCCGTGTCCGGCCCTACATGCGAACGCTTCTTCCAAAGCCCGTTGTCCCCATCGGCAGCGTATCGCTTCAGAGCGCAGATGGCTATGGATTCGTTCACCTCTCCCCGGCGGCATGAGTCTTCACATGGATGGGGACAGACTCGTCCGAGAATCCCTGGAAAGGGCACCTTCTCTCGAATCACGGCGTTGGCTTCGACGCGTTTGCCCTCGGCAATCAACCTCAAGTATTC
>CAZJAD010000087.1:7937-9700 GCA_964543855.1 uncultured Alphaproteobacteria bacterium | reverse complement strand
ATTTGCACGGGTGCCGAAGGCAATGCGCCGCAACTGGGGACAGCTTGTGGAGGGTTACCTGCGCCAATCAACAGAGCTTCGCGGCGTCGTGGTCATTTTGGACAGCCGCCGTGGCATGACCGATGACGATCACCAGCTCCTCGATTGGCTGCGAGCCTACCGCCGAACTTCCATTGTCGTACTGACCAAGATGGACAAGCTAAGTACTTCAGAGCAGCGCGAAGTGATTGCGCGCCACAGCAAAGAACTGCACAGCTACGGCTCAGCCGCTCTTCTTCCCTACTCCGCGACAGAAAATCGCGGCCGCGACGAACTCTGGAAAGCGATTTTCCAGCTCTTACAGTAGCGTATTACTCGCCGAGCCGGGTTCATGAACCCGGCCGGAACTCTGTTGTCGCGCGGGGTGAGGGCACCCGCGCGCGGCGATTGTAAAAAAGCCCCGATCGGATGTTCCGACCGGGGCTTTCTCTCAGCAAAGAGGTTTTCTTAAAGGAATGCTCAGCCAATCCCATAGACGAGCAGGCCGCGATAGTTGTCGGCCACATAGATTTTTCCGTCACGGGCGACCACAGCCGTCGGTGCAGGCGTGTCGAGCAACTGCAAGTACTGTGGCGAAGCCGGCGATGAAATGTCGATGACATAGATGCCGTCATTGGCATCGAGAACGAACAGGTATCCTCCATCCGCCGCGATGCGTTCGAGGCGCGAGGAACCGGGCGGCACGATGGAGGCGACAATTCTGGCTTCCGTCAGCGGCTCTGCGTCGATGACCTGCACGCCGTTGCCGTAGTCCGCCACGAAAATGTAATCCCCTACCCAGACCGCGTCTCGCGCTCCTCCGGGCGTGTCCACCCAGGCGATTTCCTCGGTAGTGCGCCAATTGACAATGACAACGCCGAGCTGGTCGACGCAGAGTGCCGCGAGCACGCCCGACCGCCCAAAGCCATGTATTCGATAGCCGTTCGTATACTGGAACTGCTCGTTTGCCACCTCACTCCAACTGGCCCCAGATTTCGCAAGCATGCGAACCGTGAATCCGTCGCTCACGCTCCGGTCGCCGGTGAACAGTTGGAGTGTGTCAAGATTCGAGACAAGCTCCATTTTGTAGACTTCGAGTGAATTGTTGAAACCGCCAACGGCCTGGCCGGTGAGAATGTCATAGAGCGGCGGCCCCCCATAGTTCTCGTTGTATGGTCCGAAGACGCCGTTCACCGCTGAAAGGACACAGAGTGTCACGCGGTAGGTGTAGCCGGAGGCTGGATAGGTCCGGATGGTCTCCGGAGCCGCCGGGTCGCGGATATCGATAATCGCCGTTCCGGCCTGGCCGTCCGCGACGGCCGCGACCGTGTCGTCGACGGCGACATCTTCAGGCCATCCCCTCGTCTGCAGCTCACCCACGAGTCGGAACGGGCCGGGAATATCGGCCGCGTTGCGCTCACCGCAGCCCACAACAACAAAAAAAATCAGCGGAATCAAGAACACGAGTCGCTTCGTCATGGTATCCTTTCAAGTTGGATTCCGGCCGGGCCCGTAAACCCGGCCCGGCGGAAAGCTGTCATCGCGCGGGGTGAGGGCACCCCGCGCGGCGAGGTGGGGCGCCGTGGCAGGTGTGTCACCCGACCGTAGGGGCGGTTCTGTGACCCGCCGGGAACGAAAAATCGCGGTGTCGCCCCCGATTCAATCGGGGGTTGCAGCCCATCCAAGCGCACTGCCGTGCGGCACTACCAAACCGTATGGTACTACCCGCGACCTCTGGTCGCGGA
>CAZJAD010000087.1:0-7837 GCA_964543855.1 uncultured Alphaproteobacteria bacterium | reverse complement strand
ATCAAAAGAACGAAAGAAAATATCTCTGAATGCGCAGGTCGTCCGTCAGTTCGGGATGGAAGCTCGTCGCGAGGATATGGCCTCGGCGCAGCATCACCGGGTCGTCGTTCAAGCGCGCCAGAACCTCCACGCCCTCGCCGACCTTCACGACGCGCGGCGCGCGGATGAAGACGCCTCGAAAAGGCCGCGTGCTCTCGTTCAGGCACGGAATGTCGAGGTCTGTCTCGAAGGAGTGCACCTGTCGGCCGTAGCCGATGCGGACGACTTCGGCGTCGAGAAGGCCCAGGGTCGTGACGCGCGAGTCGCGGGCCTCTTTGCAGAGCAGAATCATTCCGGCGCAGGTGCCCCAGACGGGATGTTTGCCCGCGAAATCGCGAAGCCGCTCGGCCAAAGTCCCCGCGGAAGCGGGGACCAACAACCGCGAGAGCGTCGTGCTTTCACCGCCGGGAATGACGAGGCCTCTGAGGCCCTCAAGGTCCGCTTCCGTGCGCACCTGTCGCGTCCGAACCTCCAGCCGCCCGAACGCCTCTTCATGCTTCGGAAAATCGCCCTGAAGGGCTAATATGCCGACATGCACAGGCAAAGACTATGCTTCTTCCTTCAGTTGGTGCTCAGTGGCTTATCGCTTTGCCACACTAGCTTCACCACAAACGACCTTCAATACTCCTCCTTGCGGAGATGCAATGTTATCCGCATGGCACTCATATTCGACTTCGGCCACCTCACCCTTCCTGAGTTTCGGACAGAGATAAAATCCTTCCTCCTCCACTCGCTGCGAAAAATTATGCTTAAGGTTGCCATTGATATCGATTCTTAGCCGATAGTCTTCAGTGCCTACCGTAAGACGTCGGGGCACATTCAGAAGAGAAGGGTTTATGAATGATCGCAAATCGACATTTGGAATCGCAGCGTTGTATGAAGGGAACTTGTACCCAGGAGGATTCTTAGCCAAATAAACGATTTTAGCAATCTCCTTCGGCACCTCGTCAGGAACATCGATATTTGCTCTGTTCAGTTCTTCTTCAGTCATAAATACTACCTGTTCACTAGAATTCAGGTATACGACAATATTGGAGGCTGGTGCGTTACCATCATTGACAAGATCAAGCACTGGGACAACGGCCCGGTCGCGAATACGATATCTCCATGCATATTCCTCAAAATTATTAGTGGCAATATTTAGTAACTCACCGATTCGGTGCGCATAATTCAAAACTCTTCGCGCGGGACTGAGATTCTTCGTGCCTAGCCCCGGAATCTCTTTCAATTTCTTCGCCTGCTTCTCCACAATCTCAAGGTCTTCATCTGAGATCATCAACTTCCGCAAATGCTCAAGTGTCAACTCCTTCTCTACTCCTGGAATCCACATTACATTCAATGAATCCTTGGTTTCTCCTTTTGAATCAATCCAGGAAAGTCTCAATTTCGGAGTTCTTTGATCTCCTACCTCATGCTTCGCTTGTGATCGACGTTCAAATAGAAGCTCACGAAAGAGGAGACTCCAATTATTCTTAAGATAATCGGCTATATCTTGCGCCTTTGAGAAAGGATGAATCCAGGAATCCTTTTTTGCGGTTGCAATCTGATCGATAAATTCAAAAACGCGCGGATCCTCGATGTTTTTCCCAAGAGCAGTTCTCAGTTTCTCCTTTCCGAGACTTTCATCGAGAATCATTTCCTTGAGGCGCTCGTAGGTGTCTCGCTTCGCCCAGACTTCTCTATCTACAAAACTGTAGATTGGCATCCCAGTATCATAAGCAGTCTCGTACTCAATGTTCGTGATCGATTTTCCTGTTTCTGCATCTTCAGTTCCATATCGACCTCCAATCACTAATACAAAAACATCAGAATTGCGTACAAGCCATTTGCAGGCTTCAATATTGTCAAGTCCAGGTGGAATTGCGATATTGTCTGAATCACTCAGCACTGGCTCGTAGCCCATTGAAGTAATGAAATCCTCCAGATCCCGTCGAATCTGTTTCAGATCGTAACAGGTGGAGCTGACGAAAACTCGTGTTTTCATTTCTTTCTATACTCTCAAAAGCGGGGGAAATCTAAACAAATATCTATAGTATTCCTCTTTCACTTCTCCAGTGCCTTCCTTATTGCGCGGAGCTCTTCTAAGATGAGGGCGAGGGTGTCTTTGCTCGGGAGGTCTTTCGTGCGTTCGGAGACGGCGGTGGCTTCGGCAAAGGGGTGCAGGTGCTTTATTTGCGCGCGAAGCTCGGCGTGGAGGCCCTCCCAATCGGTCAGGCCGGAGAGTTTGCCTTCGTAGCCGGTGCCCGACTGGCTGCGGCCCTGACCGGCGGTCTGAAGCCGGATGGAACCAATCCCAAGGAAGCGGTCATAGAGCGAGCGGTGCAACTGGAAATCGGTCACCGCGCGGTAGGGAATGTTCTGCTGAATCTTCGTCAGAATCCCCTTGTGAATCGTGACGCGGTCGTCTTCGATGCGGTAGGACAGATTCTTCACCCACAGGATAAGAACCGGCACGCAAAAAATCCACATAAGGATGATAGCCCTCTCGACAATCGGCCAGATGACCGCCGCGGTCTGCGCATCCGTAATTTTCGGCGATAGGGGAAGCAGGATGCGAGCGATGATGCCGCCCAAAACGATGAGAACGGATATGGTCAGCAGGATTAGCCAGTATTTGGCGAGGAGTTTTTTGTCGGGTTTGATTTGCATCGGGATTCCTCTGTTTCGGCCGGATTACGAATCCGGCTCAGCGAGAAGTTCGTTTCCGCGACCGGAGGTCGCGGGTAGTAAATCATGTGGATCGGCGGGAATTGCGGGCGGGTCACAGAACCGGCCCAACGATTTGTTCCGGGCGGGTGGCACACCCGCCACCGCGATTACTTGCCTTTGTTTAAAATGCGCGGACGGGAACGCCGGTGATTTCGGTGGCTTCGCGGGCCCACTTGTCGAGCATCTCGCGGGCGACAGGCTTCAGAGTGGCGAGGGCTGGAGGGCGATCCATCGAATAGATGTGCGCCTCGCGGGGTTTCAGATCCCGGATGACTTCCATCCAGGCCGCGCGCTCTTCAGGCGTGCTGTTGCCGCCGCGTCCCGCCGCGATCAGAGTCTCCGAGAGGAAACCGCCGAGCTGGCGCGCGCCATCAAGAATCGTGTCGTAAGTGATCCCGGATGCCGGGCGATTGTAGCGCAGAAAAGTGTCGGCCTGGCCGCAGTCGATTTTGATGACCGGTCGGTCGAGCTTCGAGAGCGCGTCGCGCACCTCGGCGCTGCCCAATGTCGTGCCATTCGAGAGCACGGCTGTGCGAGACGAGCGCGTCCATCGATTGCGGAACTCAACGAGCCTGTCGACGATTTCGGGGAAGTTGGGATGCACGGTTGGCTCGCCGTTGCCGGAGAAGGTAATCTGGTCGAGGTGCGTCTCGCGCTGCAGGGCTTGTTCCATCGCCAGGATCACTTCGTCGATGCTCGGCAGCGGCACGCCTTCCGCCGTGGCTTGCAGATTTACGGTCGGACCGTATTGGCAGTAAGCGCAGTTCAGCGAACAGAGCTTTTTGTCGGTCGGCGAGAGATTGATTCCGAGCGAAATTCCGAAGCGCCGCGATGCAATCGGGCCGTAGATAATCCCTTTTTGGAGCGCGAGATAATCCGACATCCTACCAGCCTCGGGTTTGAAGAAGTTCACTTTCGGGCATCTTCGCCACATCGAGCCCCGGCATGGCCTTCATCAGGCCGCTCGAGATTTCGGCGAGCTTGGCCGGGTCGCGATAGTATGTGACCGCCTGAACGATGACTTTCGCGCGCGCCGGCGGGTCTTCCGATTTGAAGATTCCCGAACCGACGAAGACCGACTCCGCACCAAGCTGCATCATCAGCGCGGCATCAGCCGGCGTTGCAACTCCTCCGGCGGCGAAATTCGGGACCGGCAATTTTCCGATCTTCTGCACTTCCTGGACAAGCTCGAGGGGCGCCCCAAGGCTCTTGGCTTCGGCGACCAGCTCTTCCGGCGGCAGAAGCTGGATGCGGCGGATGCTTCCCATAATGGAGCGCATGTGGCGCACGGCCTCAACGATGTTGCCGGTTCCCGCTTCGCCTTTGGTGCGAATCATCGCGGCTCCTTCGGCGATGCGGCGCAGAGCTTCGCCAAGGTCGCGGGCACCGCAGACGAACGGCGCTTTGAAGGGATGCTTGTCAATATGGTGGGCCTCATCAGCCGGCGTCAGGACTTCGCTCTCGTCGATAAAATCCACTTCGAGCGCTTCGAGAATCTGCGCTTCGACGAAATGACCGATCCGGCACTTGGCCATCACCGGGATGGAAACAGTTTCCTGAATTTCGCGGATGCGCTGCGGGTCCGCCATGCGGGCCACGCCTCCTTCGCGACGGATATCAGCGGGCACCCGCTCCAGGGCCATGACGGCACACGCTCCGGCGTCTTCCGAGATGCGAGCCTGTTCGGCATTGGTCACATCCATGATCACGCCGCCTTTGAGCATCTCCGCCAGGCCAATCTTCGTGCGAAAAGTACCCGTCAGAATCATGGCTTCACCTCACGGCATAATAGAACAGAAAACTATCGATTCGAAACGACCAAAAACCCTGCTTTCCTAAGATATCTCAAGACAATGAACAGGAGGAATGCGCCCGCCATGATGAATGTCCAGACCGGATCGAAAGTGAGTGCGCGTCCTGCGAACAGATCCTCGAGTATGTCCATAATCCAAAAGGCCATTCCCAGCGAGAACAGACCGCTTCCCTCGCGGCGAAGGACAGTGCGCCACGAAAACGGAACGCTCGGACGAACATATGAACGAAATGAGCGTGGAAAGAACGCCGGCGTGCGAGCCACCCAGCTCTTGAACTCGTCACCGAAACGCTCTTCAAGGAACTCTTCCTCGCAAACGACAATTCGTTCGTAATACAACAGGAAAAGAACCGAAGTGATTATCGGCAGATACCACGCCCGTGGAAAAAGGCTGATCCCAAGGAGGACAAAATAGTTGCCCAGATAGAGCGGATGCCGCACCAAGGAGTACATACCTGTTGTGTTCAGTAGGCGTGCCGCCTGGCGGGTCGTATTGCGTCCCGAAGTCCCCGAAGGAATCGTTCCCACGGTCAAACACCGAATGGTAAATCCAGAAAGGGAAATCAGGAAACAGCCCATCTCCCAGAGCAAACCCGCACTATGTTCACCTGTGGGATATTTCACCCCGAAGAAACTCCCGACGAGAATCGGGAGAAGCAAGAAGGGCAAATAACTCCTCCACCGAAAGAAACGCTCTCCTGTTTTCACCATGGAATCAATGACTCTCATCGTAAACCTTCGCAGACTACGGACAACGACTCTTTCATCAGAAACGGACCGCTCTTCAATGTCAGGGAGCCTCACTCGAAGGTGGATGGGCAACGCCTTCGACCTGCGAGAGCATGACATTCATGTATTCGTGCATTCGCTCGAGTGTCTCATACTCCATCGAGGGCAGCGGGATGTTCGTGTGAATCCCCTTGTAGTGCACGATGCGACCCGGCACGCCGACGACGGTGCATTGGTCGGGTATGTTCCGATTGATCACAGTCGTGGCCGCGCCGATTTTGACATTGCTGCCGATGAGAATCGGCCCCAGGAGACTCGTGCCGGTACCGACGAGACAGTTGCTACCTAATTTCGGGTGTCGGCGACCGTGAACCGATTTCGTGCCACCCAGCGTTACATTATGAAAGATCGTGCAATTCTCGCCGATGATGGCCGTCTCGCCGATCACAACTCCCATGCCGTGATCGATGAAGAATCCCTTACCGATTCTGGCACCCGGATGAATTTCGACGCCGGTCAGGAACCGATTGATTTGCGAGACGAATCGCGGCAGAATCGGCACATGCATCCGCCGGAGGAGACGCGTGAACCGGTGAATGAGAATGGCGTAGAAGGTAGTATAGCAAAAGAGAACTTCCAGCCAATTGCGAGCGGCTGGGTCATTTTTGCGAACTGCCCGCAGATCCGCCAGAATGGTTCCCAATACTCCCTCACCTTTAGAATAACCTCCCCCATGTCCATCACTATAAGATACTGATAGCAATCAATTTTGTCAAGCAAACCGACGCATCGCGCTCCAGGTCGGCATTGATTTTGCAAAATCAAAATCGAGTATAACTTCAGCCTAATTCTCGTCTAACTTTCAGGTGGTATCGTGAGGCAATTCTGGAAACTTATGGGCATCTTGGGCGGCATGGGATGTGTGGCGGTGGGGATCTTTATACTGCTGTCCAATAGGCCAAGCCGGGTCGAAACGGAAGCGCTCGCTCAGTGCATCGAGCAGCAGGCTCGCGTGGCGGCGTGGGAAGCCCGCGTAGAAAGATGTTACGGAGATCTCCGGGAAACCGTCTGGAGCAGCGGGATTCATCCGTACCTCGAAAGGGCGCCTGTCAGTCCCGATCCTCTGGCACAACAGCAGCTCCAAGTAGCCCTTGACAGGTGGCCCGCCGGAGGCGCTCGACCGCAGGGCCTTGTCCTTACCGCTGAGAGATGCCGGGTCATTGCCATTGCCGGAGACACGAGCGGATTCAGCGCTCTCGGTCAACAATGGCAAGCTCAAGGAGGATCCGGATTCGCCGTCTTGCGAGCATGGGATCGCTCGTCATCGCCCTTTGCGGTACTGCTCCCAGAGGAGCAGCGAAATCATCGCGATGGCCGCCTGTGGGCTCTGTACCCGGCGGAAGCTGCCACTCCGCTGACCTGGGCGCATGAGAGCGACCCCCCTTGGCTCCTTATAGACCGGCAGGGTAGACCCCTTGAGACCGGCCGGGACATGCCCTGGGTGAATCGCATCAAGTCACTTATCCCCGTGCTTCGGCAGAAAACCAGCGGGATATTCGCTCAAGCTGACGGCTCTGTTCTGGCTTGGTGCACGACGAGCGCTGGCGGCTCGGAACCTGTCTTCCTCTGCCAGATGTTGTATACCACGGAGAGCAGTGAAGCCAGACTGGCGTATGTTGCCTTGGGCTTGGGGGCCGTCCTCATTCTCCTGGCCGGGCTTGTTGGCTCCCGGTCGAAGTCAAAGCCTTTGCCGGACAGTGATCCAACTGAACAGACTCGCTTGACCGACATCCGCACGCTTGGCGAGCAGGCCAAGGAAGTCGCGGAAGCTCTGCCCGTCGGCACCGCAAGCACTCCAGGACCGGCGGAATCCGAGCGGAGTGACACCGTGATGATCATTGATGACAATGATGTCGTTCGGTCCTTAGCCGAGCGAATGCTGCGTCGGTGCGGGTTCCGTTGCCTGCCGATGAGAACAGGTGCCGAAGCCGCAAGCCATCTGGCAGCCAATCCAGACCGAGCCGATGTCGCGTTCATTGAGGTGACCATACCGGACCACGGCGGGATCGAATTGGCTCGTCAGCTTCGAAACTACCAGCCCGAATTGAAGATCGTCCTCATGGGTAGTGCCGTGGAGGCTCCTCCAGACCAAGTGCTACAGGAAGAGGGAATCTCTGCTTTCCTCGCGAAGCCTTTCCAGGTGAAATCCCTGGTAGGCGCAGTTCAGAGTGCATTGGAGCGAGATTGGCCATCCAGCGACCGGCGACCTGAATGACGCCGGATTCAGTACCGTGCCTCTCCCGAGAGCGGTCCGATTGGACTTTTTGTCTGACTGGGCTGTATGTGCTTGAAAATCAAGGAAATTGTGGCTGGACAGGGACTTGAATGGAGTTGCAAAATTTGCTATATTTTTTTAAATTGGATGAAAGTATACTTAATAAGCTAATTCTGGGTATTTGGAGGACAATCAGATGAAAAGGCTTTCGTTTTTTGCTCTTTGTTTAACGCTGGCCTTCGGGCTCTTCAACGCCGCCCCCGGCCAGCAGC
>CAZJAD010000086.1:8533-9712 GCA_964543855.1 uncultured Alphaproteobacteria bacterium | reverse complement strand
CCTCTTCCGTTGCGACCCAGACACTTTCATCCGTTTCGGCGAAATCGTACACGATGGTGGATAGGATTTGGCGTTCAGCGCGCGGCTCGTAGACCTGCCAACGGCGGAGATCCCGCGAGCTGCGTGTAATTCCCACCAGCGGAGCCTCGTTATCGCCGCCAATCCAGATATCTCGCCCGCTGAGCAATAGGGCCTGCACATGGTTTCCGGCGAGGCCGAACGCGTACATTTCCGTGAAAAGGCTGCGGATATCTGCTTTACCAAGCCCCACGCCCCAAGTCGAGAACCAGAAGTTACCCCACGGGTCGACCAGCCAATCCGTGATGGGAAAGACCCGCAAGTACTTATCCTGAACCTCACCCGTTGGCAGAAGAAAGGCGCCGTCCGGCAGCCTCAGGTCAGGGAAACCAGCGGGCCCGATGCCGATACGGCCAAAGCGCTCTTCGCTCGTCAGCGGTACCTTGCTGCGCAACCCACGCCACCGGATATCGTCAGTCAAGTCCGGATCGGAAAGCTCCATGCCGAAGCCACCAAACTGACGACTGCCGGAGAAGCGGCGGACATAGCTCTGCCATCCTGACCGAGGGAGTGGGCTGCCGACGATGAAGAGCTGAGCATACACCGGTCCCGGAATGACTTCAATATAAATGTCCTTGCTCCCAATCCCCATGTTGACGACTCGCTCGCTGGGAGACCAAAGGTCTCGTGCTTCGCGCTTCCATCGGCGACCACCAACATCCCAGTGAAAAACCTCCCGTTCACTGCAAACCCACAGGTAATCGGTCTCTTCATCGTAGATCAGTGCGACTGCTCCCATCAGCGGAATGGCCTCATCGATGGCGTAGCCCACGGACTGCGGATCCTCCCAGCGGTTCTTGATCGCATCATAGACGAGTACGCCGCCCTTGGTGGCGGCGAAGATGTAACGATGGCCGAAGTCGAGTGCGGCCACTTGTCGAGAATCCAGATACGAAGTCCAGTCTCCATCACTGAAGGGAAGCTGGCCCCACGCTATCGGAGGCAGGAGCAAAATCAACAGCATGAAAGTGGCACGCCTGAACACTCTACCGTTGTTCGCGGCCTGATACATCACAATCTCTCCAAAATGGCCGTGAGCAGCGTGCGGAAACGCTGGCTCACTCGAGCCGCTACCGCCTGGACTTCATTGTGACGCAGCGG
>CAZJAD010000086.1:2404-8433 GCA_964543855.1 uncultured Alphaproteobacteria bacterium | reverse complement strand
CATCAGTCCACGGTCGTAAGGTTCCGACATATCAACGAAGCGCTGTTCGGTTTTCAGGTCGCGGTCGCGAAGTGGATTGCGGAACTGCAGATTGATGTGGTCTTCGATGAGCATCAGATCCCCGGGCTCCAGGTGCGGGTCGATGCCACCGGCGGCATTCGTGACGATGAGCGTTTGGCACCCGAAGTGGCGCGCAATGCGCACGGGCAGTGTGACCTCGTGTGGCGTGTACCCTTCGTAGAGATGAATGCGTCCTTGAAAGCACAAGACCTTCGCCCGTTTCACCTTGCCGAGGACAATCCTGCCCGCATGCCCCGGCACCGTGGACTGGGGATAGCCTTCCAACTCCTTGGTCGGAACGGCGACCGCATCCTGGAGCTCATCGGCGAAGGCACCCAGCCCGGAGCCCAGAATCAGCGCCGTCTTTGGTCGCCACGGGAAAAGGTGTTCGAGTTGAGTGAGGATTTCGGTCATGCTTCGATGAGGACCCCGGCAATGGCTGCGGTTTGCCACGATGCCAGCGCTCCGGCGAACATCGCTCGCAATCCCAGTTGAGCCAGTTCGCTTCGCCGCTCGGGAGCGATGCCGCCAATGCCGCCAATCTGGATCGCGATCGAGGAGAAATTAGCGAATCCGCAGAGGGCATATGTGGTGATAATCACTCCGCGAGGCGTCAGCACGCCGGACTTCATCAGATTGGTGAACTCGAGGTAGGCTACGAATTCATTGACGGAGACTTTCGTTCCCAGCAGCCAACCGACATTCAGGCAATCCTGCCAGGGGACGCCGATGACCCAAGCGATGGGAGCGAAGATGTAGGAAAAGATTGTCCGCAGACTCTCCGGGAAGTAGGAGATGTTGAAGAAGTAGTCTAGCTGGTTATGGATGATTAGAAGTACATGATTCACCACGGCGATAAGCGCGATGAAAGCAATGAGCATCGCGCCAACATTGACCGCGAGTTTCACGCCGTCGGAGGCTCCCACAGCCGCTGCGTCAATCACATTGGCGTAGCGAACAACCTTCGGAACTCTGACCTTGCCCAGTGTCTTCGGCGTTTCTCGCTCGGGAAAAACGATCTTGGCGAAAACAAGGGCGGCTGGTGCTGACATTACCGAGGCCGCCAGAAGGTGGCTGGCCGGAGCCCCCATCATGATGTAACCTGCCATCACACCGCCTGCGATTGTCGAGAAACCGCCGACCATGATGGCGCCGAGTTCGGATCGTGTCGCTTCTGAGATAAAGGGCCGAATGAGAAGGGGTGCCTCGGTCTGGCCGACGAAGATATTTGCGGCACACGAGAGGGATTCGGCTCCCGAGGTCTTCATCGTGTAGGTCATCAGGCGGGCAATCGCTGCTACCACGCGCTGCATGATGCCGAGGTGATAACCTACGGCCATCACACTGCTGAAGAAGATTATCGTGGGCAGGATGGCGAAAGCGAACTGGTATCCGAAGGTCTGCTGATACTCCTCTTTAACCAGATTACCAAAGAGGAATTCTGTGCCGTACTTGGTGAAGCCGAGGAAGGTGGTGACCTGGTCACCGAGCCACTGAAACAGGGATCGTCCGGCAGGCACCCAGAGGATGAGGAAAGCGAACGCGAGCTGGAGGCCGACTCCCCAAAGGACGACGCGCCACGGGAATTGTTTTCGTCCTGTTGAAAGAAGCCAGCCGAGAAAGAGAAGAACTGGAATGCCGAGAAGCGAGAGCAGCCGATCCATCAGATTGGATGCTCCGAAGTTCGATAAGGCTTGTCCACTTCGGCGAATATCTCGCGCAGTACGGGTTCCGCTCTGAGAGTGAGCGACTTATCCGGCAGTCTCGATACATCCGTCATACTCCAGATGGTTCGAGGCTGCTGTGCGAGCGCGTCGGCCAGATGCCGCGCGTTTTCTGCGACGACCCAGTGGGCACGATGAATTTGGCACTCGGCAAAGAGAGCGTCCACCGCACTTGGAAACTTCTTGACGGCGTCCCCATTTGCTTGGAGACGAATAACGAAACAGTCCTGTTCGAGTGCTTTCGCCAAGGCGGTTTCTTCATCCGACAGTGAGGAGCGAGACAGAAAGATCACCGTGGGGCCGACACCTGCGGCGGACCATTCAAAGGTCCATTCGTCGTGTGAAAACGAGGGTGACATAATCAATCACTTCTTCAATTCACCAAAACTAAGCTGGTTCTTGAGCGAATAAACCGGTTCCGGTGGCTGGAAGCAGCGCCGGCATCGAGGTTCGTAAGCATCCTGAGCTCCAACCAGAATGAGGTCGGCGCTTTCGACGATGCGCTGCGTGAATTTGGCCGGGTTGCCGCACTGCACACAGATCGCCAGGGCCTTCGTGATGTATTCCGCAATGGCCAGAAGCTGAGGGATGGGCTCGAACGGCAGGCCCCGATAGTCGGTGTCGAGCCCGGCGATGATCACGCGCTTGCCGTCGCCCGCGAGCCGACCCGCGACCTCCACGAGCTCAATGCCCAGGAACTGCGCTTCGTCTATCCCGAAAACATCCGCCTCTTTCGCGTGAGACAGAATATCCCAGGCGCTCTTGACCGCGATCGAGGGAATCGTCTGCTGGGAGTGTGAGACAAGTTGGTCGGTTTGGTAGCGCGTGTCGAGGCTGGCCTTGAAGATGGAGACCCGCTGTCGGGCGATTTGTGCACGCCTCAACCGCCGAATGAGCTCCTCGGTCTTGCCCGAAAACATCGGCCCACAGATGACCTCAATCCAACCTGTGTTGTGAGGGAAATCGAACATCAGTCAGTTCTTCTGATTTTCGAGAAAGGATCGCACTTTGGTGATGAGCAGGTCGATAGCCACCTTGTTCATGCCGCCTTGAGGAATGATGATGTCGGCGTACCGCTTGTACGGCTCGACGAATTCGAGGTGCATTGGCCGCACGAATTGCTCATACTGTTCTAACACGGATTCCACGGTACGATTGCGCTCGAGGATATCGCGGCGCAGACGACGCGAGAGCCGTATGTCGGAATCCGCGTCGACATAGACCTTGATGTCCATCAGATTACGCAACCGGACCGATTCAAAGATGAGAATCCCTTCGAGGATGATGACCTGCCGCGATTCAATCGTATGGTGATCCGGAGCTCGCGTATGATTGGCATAGTCGTAGAGTGGCTTCGAGACACTGTGGCCTGCCAGAAGCTCGCGCAGGTGCTTCTCAAGAAGCTTGTTGTCGAAGGCGTCCGGGTGGTCGAAATTCTGCTTGACGCGCTCTTCGAAGGGGAGGTGAGACAAGTCACGGTAGTAGCTGTCCTGCTGAATGAGAAGCACGCGATCCGCACCAAGCGTCTCTTCAATCTGGTGGGTGACCAGTGTTTTGCCGGAGCCGGACCCTCCGCAGATTCCAATCAGTCGCCGGGAAGGGTCTCGCTGAGGAATGCCGACATTCTCGCTGGCAGACCGTGTGACAATGTCAGGGATGTGGGATGGCAAAATGGCTGTCCCGAAAAGGATAGGGCAGAAACTCTCCCAAAGGTTTCGAAATGAACTTCGATGGAGACCGGGAGAGAAGGATGACAAGTCCGTCAGCGTAGTCGCTCAGGAGTTGCAGACACGCGCCGCAAGGGTAGGGCGGCAGCGGACTCTCGGCTGCAATTGCCAGACGCGTGAAGCCAGTCTGCCCGTTGGCCAGGGCAGAAAAAAGGGCCACGCGCTCAGCACACATGGAGAGCCCGTAGCTGCTGGACTCAACATTGGCTCCCGTGACCACATCGCCGGTATCCGTCAGGAGGGCTGCACCGACCGAGAATTTCGAGTAGGTCGCTCGGGCGAAATCTCTGGCGCGCCAGGCCGCCGCCACGAGCTCTTCGTCAGTCATATGCTGGGACTTCAGCAAGTTTGCAACAATTTCAATCTACAAAATATTCCTTGGAAGCGCAAGAGTCTTCTTGCATCCTGACAGTCGGCTGGGTCGGTGGCTGGAGTCGCGTGGTATGGAGGTTCCGAACTGGTGGGTTGTCCACTTGATTTTCTTGAGATTTTGAGTTATATTTTGCGTCACAGAGGAATGAACCTGTATTGTCAAAGCCGTGCGAAAGGAGGTGACGGGGCACATGCCGTACATCAAAGTACGCGATGGGGAAGCGTTTGAGCGGGCCTTTCGCCGGTTTATGAAATCGTGCGAGAAGGCGGGCCTGATGGCCGAGATCCGCAAGCATCAGCGCTACGAAAAGCCCTCCGAGGCACGGAAACGCAAGTCCAATGCCGCCCGCCGCAAAATGCGCAAACTCATGCGGATGATGGGGCGGTGAAGCGGCCGGTGGCACGCCCCACCCGCTTCATGTCTCGAATACAACGGACACCACTCGGAAGTCTCTTACCGGCTGGTGTCCTTTTTCTTTTGGCCGGTGATCGGCTGATGCCGCCGGAACTTGCCGACGATGCAGAGAAAAAAACGTCCGGGACAGAGTCTGTACCGGACGCTTGGGACAAAGAGAAGTCATGCTTCTCTTAGGAGGAATGTGCATTCACAGGAGGAATGTTCTTGGGTAGAAGGAACGGCCGCCAGCAGCCTCCTGTCTGCTTTCGGGTCCCACCTTTATACTATTCAAGACAATTAGGGTTCCCAAACTCCGGGAGGCTCCCACAGGGACCATCAACCATCCCAAGGGCCGCTATTACAAGCATTTTGGGCGAATTCCACAGAGCGGGACGCATGTTGCGGGTGGCAAGATGCTCACTAGTCGCCGAGGATTCCCTCAACGTCGCATCTGATGGTATTTCGACAATTTTCATGGTGAAATCATGACTTTGATTGATATCATTGTTCTTGCTATCATTGTTCTCTTCGGTGTGGCGGGTGGCAAGCGCGGGCTCGTATGGGAAATCTTCACGATGGCTGGCATTGTTGCTGGCCTCTGGATCCCATACATCTTCCGCGTCGAGATCGCGGACTTCTTCGCTCGGTACATCGGCCCCGGTCATCTCCGCATCATCGCAACGGTCGCGGCGTTTCTGTTCATTTTCATCGCGATCTACATCATCTCATCGTACCTGGGTTACTCCCTGCGCAATCTCCTCAAAAAAGTATTCCTGGGTTGGCTTGATCGGGTGCTCGGAGTCCTTGTTGGATTGGTCAAAGGCGTTCTCATCGTGAGTCTTCTTCTGGTGGCGCTCATGGCCTCGCCTTGGAATCACCAGAGCCTGAGCCTCATCCGGAAGTCGACGCTTCTCACGTGGGGAAAGAAGCAGATTGAGAGAGTCATCGGACAGGAGTTTGGTGATTTGCGAGATCGGGTTTGATGGATTGGGAGACAGTCATACGAGTCCTTGAGTTTGACCGCGTGCGCGAGATCCTCGTGAGTCTGGCGGCCTCGCCGCTGGGCCGGGAACGCCTTTCGGCCTTGGCGCCGTTTGCCGAGACTGAGGCGGTTTTGCGCGTTTCTCGCCGCACGAGTGAAATGGCTCAGCTGTTGCGGGAACCCTCCGGAGGTTTCCCCATTTTCGGGCTTCAAGACATTCGCGAGGAATTAAGGCGGGCGTCTATCGAGGGAGCTGCCTTGGAAGGAGAGTCGCTCCTGAAGGTTGCCGAGACCCTCTCGGTGGCCAAGTCCGTGCGAGACTTTCTGGCGAAGCGGAAGCAGAGTTATCCACTTCTGAGCGCAATTGCCGCGAAGCTCTCCACCTTCACCGACATCGAATCATCCGTCGGCCGCGCCATTGACGACACGGGTGAAGTGCGCAGCGACGCGACGGCCGAGCTCAAACAGATCCGCCGCGCCATCGCCAAGGAAAGAGACCACCTCCACGACCGGCTGAACAGCATCCTTCTCGACTGGTCGGCCAAGGGCATTGTTCAGGAAGCCGTCATCGCTCTGAAAGGAGGGCGCCTGGTCATTCCGGTCAAGGAAGCGGCCCGCGGCCAGGTTCGCGCGCTCATCGCTGACCAGTCCGCCTCGGGTGCGACCGTTTTTCTCGAGCCGGTCGAGACACTCGAAATCTCCAACCGAGTGCGCCAGCTTGAAATCGAAGAACGGAAAGAAGTACATCGCATCCTGAGAGCCTTGAC
>CAZJAD010000086.1:0-2304 GCA_964543855.1 uncultured Alphaproteobacteria bacterium | reverse complement strand
CAGAAACTCTATGCAGAGCGAGTCGCGGACTTGCGACGGATCGAACGCGAGCACAAGAAGAAGGCTCTGGCTCGTGCCGAAGACCTTTTCCAGAAAGCAAACACGGAACTGGAAAGGGCGATTCGTGAGGTGAAGGAGGGGCAGGCCAAGCACGAGGCCATCAAGGCGGCGCAGGCGCGCATCCAGAAAGCCAAGAAGGAAATCATCGACGAGAAGGCGAAACTGGTTCGTGACGAGGATCGCATCAGTGAGCAGGAGAAACGAGAGCCTCTTGGGCACGAACCGCAAGTGGGTGAGGCTGTGCGCGTTGCCGGGTTCGACGCGCCTGCTCGCGTTGTCGCGATCCAGCGTGGCAAGGGTCGCGTACAAGTCGAAATGGGTTCGGTCAAACTCTGGGTCCGGCGCGAAGACCTTCAGACACCTGGCTCCGAGCGCTCGGAGCCGGAAGATGTGAGGATAAAGCTCGACCTGACCGAGCGAGAGCTCCCATCGCACTTGGACATTCGCGGCCAATTCGCGGAAGATGCGCTGCCCCTCATCGACAAATACCTGCTCGACTGCTACACGCGCGGATGGAAAGATGTGACGATTGTCCACGGAAAGGGAACGGGCGCTCTGCGCAGCAAAGTGCGCGAGTTTCTGGACACTCATCCTTTGGTGGAACGTTGCACCGACGGTGGGCCGAATCGGGACGACTTCGGCTCCACCGTGGTCGAACTGGCGCGCTGAAACCAAAAAGCCCCGGAGCAACGCTCCGAGGCCTTGATTGCGAAAAGCAGTGTCGTTTCTCTATTTCAGAAACAGCAGCTTACCTGCGGCGAACCGCGACCCCGCTTTGACTTGAATGATGTAAAGGCCTGCCGCGACGACCTCGCCAGTGGAGTTTGTGCCGTCCCAAATGTAGCTGTGCTCTCCGGGTGACGCAGGAGCGATTGATGATGTCATCACCTGCCGACCCAGAAGATCGAAGATGTTCACCGAGACGATACCGGGTTTCGGGACAATGAAGGCAATCCTCGTCGTGGAGTTGAATGGATTGGGCCAGCATCCGATGAGTTTGAATTCATGAGGCGTCCACTCTGTTGGGTCTTGTGCGCCTGAACATGTGGCGATGTCTGAATAGCTGCGTGGCAGGAGATAGTGCTGCCCGGTGAAGGGTGGGTCGCAGTCATGCTGGCCGACGATGCCGGTCACCACGACGGCGCCATCGGGCTCCGGTTGTCCATCGATGTCGGTATCGCTGTCAATGTGAATCGTGCACAGGCCGGATGCGTCGGCAACCGTAATGTCGGCGTCCTCACCCTCCTCAGGCCAAGAGCTACTACTCACAATGGTGACGGAATCCAGCTTCGCCAGCATCCCTTCGTAGTTCTCACCCGAGGCGCTGATACCATTGCAGTTCACCGGAGCAGGCTCTGGAACATCTGTGTGCCCGACAACCTCGGCCAGCGGTATGCACATGTCGGGCCCCGAGCTGACGATTTGAGATAACCCGCAAGTGTGCGCAACCCAACCCTCGACAACGACACAGTCGCCACAAGCCACCGTCACAGGATTGAAATCACCGACGATGTTCACTCCAGCGTCGTCATCCTGGATGAAGAGATCCGTCGTCAGCGGATCCAGGACGCCGCTGGAGATGGTCGCGATGCCGCGAATGGAGACGAACTCATCCTCCCGCACGGGCGACCCATCGCCTTCGTCCTCCTGGACCTCGTTGATCGTGCAGTGTTGCGGCTGGCAGGGGCATTGGTTTGCTCCTCCCGGCGTGGGAGAAGTCATCGCCCAGTCTTCGCCGTTGTTGTCTGTATCGTCGCAGTCGGGGCATCGCGCGGTCGAGTAGCTGATACTGCCCACGGGGTACGCATCCGGTGCGTTTTCGCCTCCTTCACCGACACACACATGGCCCGGCGAACACAGACCGTAGCAGACCCGATCCATGACATCGTTGCCGTGGCGCAGTTCGACTCCGTCACAGTCGTCTCCGGAAGGGCCTCCGGCGTTGCTCCAATCTACTCCCGCGTCGCTGCCGAGGTCGAGGTTCAAGTTTACATAGTCACTGTCCCCGCAATTGGCAACGACGAAGTAGCCGCCCGCAGGAATGACGCCCGAAAGGTGAACCGTGCGATAGGCCAGACCGGTGCTTCCGCTGATTCCCACGAGGCTCCATCCTGACAAATTCGTCTCCGGTGGGCCACAAAGCTCGGTGAATATCTGACAGGAATCATCTGCTCCGGGTGTATCATAGAGGATTTCATTGATGATGACCTGTTGCGCCACAATCTGGCTCGCGGATGCGAGAAG
>CAZJAD010000085.1:4561-9782 GCA_964543855.1 uncultured Alphaproteobacteria bacterium | reverse complement strand
GTGTGCGCTTCGTCGGGAGTCACGCGGCGGAACAAACCCTGAGCGACCGACGCGAGACCGTCGGCGCGATGATCCTGCAGAAAATACTTCATGCGCTGGTAGCCGAACATCTCGTTGATGCCGTAGGTTGCTTCGGGAATCCCGTCGGTGTAGAGCACCACCGTGTCGCCGGGCTCCAGGCGATGCTCCACGTCGATGAACATGGACATGTCCATGACGCCCAGCATGATGCCGCCGGATTCCACTTCCTCAATCTGGCCTGACGCGCGCACGATATACGCCGGATTGTGACCGGCGTTACATAACGCGACGCGCGACCGGTCAGCGGAAATCTCGGCGAGCACGAGCGTCACGAAACGATCCGGCGAGGTGCGCTGGCAGATTTCATGGTTGAGGAGCGCAACAATTTCCGTGAGTTTGCGCCCCGCTTGAGCCACGACACGAAGCGTCGCTTGCAGGTTCGACATGAGCAGAGCTGCCGACAGGCCGTGACCCGCGACATCGGCGATACAGAGCATGACGCGGCCGTCTTCGAGTGCGAAAAAGTCGTAGTAGTCCCCGCCCACCGACTGCATGCTCTGATGCAACCCGAAGACCTTGAGGCCCGTCACTTCCATGGGCCCCCCGGGCAGCAACTTGAGCTGAACCTCACGCGCCTTCTCCAGTTCCGCGTCGAGTTCCTCGGCGCGTCGCCGCCGTTTCTGTTCGCGCTGACGCATTGCAATCAGCGCCGCCAGCCCCACGATGCCGAAAATCCCAAATCCGATAATCCCGATGCGTGCCGCAAGTGGCCAGCGCAAGAAGGCCCACAAGAACGGACGCTCGATCCGCTGCGCCTGATGATAGACGAGATACAGAGTGTCTTCCGAGCGGTTCTCCAGGTAAAGCCCCAGCACTTCCCGGCTGTCATCGACATATTTCTTGCCGTCTCGCCGGAATGTTGGCGGGCGCAGCTCGCGATGCGACGACACGGTAATCGTGGCCGGTGATCCCGCGCGTGCTACGCCTTGCACCTCATGCCTTGCGTGCAACGGGAGCGCCTGCTTGTCCCAGAAAAATTCATCCGGCACCGCCGCCAGAGCGACACGCGCTTCGTCGTAGTGCCACTGATGAAGCCTGGCCTCGGACACTCTGCCCTTCATGCTTTCTACAAACCACACGAGACGCGTCAGACTGGCGACTTGGCTCTCAGCAACCTTCTTCACAAGCGGGAAACTCAGAACGATATGGAGGTCAGGGTTCGCGAACGCTTTTTCGCCGGTGAGAAACTGCGTGTCGTAGCCGACTGCAGCGTCCAGGTGCGAGCGCCGTACGGCGTCCAGACTGTCGCGTTCAATGTAGATGTGAGTCAAATAAGCCGCGGTTATCGAATCCACGCCGCGCGCTCGAAGGCTCTGCGCCGCATACGGTGCGCTCGGCAGCTCGGCAGGTCGCGCCGCCAGCGTCTCAGCCATCACCGCAATCGGAGGAACAACGATCGCTCCCCACGGGTCGTGCGCGAGAGTCGTGACCATCCGTGCCTTGTCCGGGAGCCAGTCGGGAGGCGACACGCCGGGCGCGAGGAAAACCGTCGCTTCCCCATCGTCCGTTACATCGAGCTCCAGCCGCAGCGTCAGCCGCCCTCCTCGCGGTGCCCTCTCCCGCAAAGACAACACCCCGCTCTCGCCAAACCAGCGTCGAACCGACACCGCAGCGGGCAAGGAATCTCCGAGCGGCGTGATGGCCCACAGATGCACCAGATCCTGCGACAAATCCAACTCGAGCAGCTTCGAAAACTCAATGGTCTTCGGCAGAAGGAATTCGTATTCGATGACGAATTTGTCACCCGCCGAAAAACTCTCTGCCATGCGCTGAACGCTCGGCACCGGAAACGGCGTGCGGTTGCCTCGGCTCAGTTCCGTCCACACGCCGAGCTTAGCCAATCGTCCTCGGTGGTCGTCCGATTTCACGGTCAGCCGGTAGCGAGCAGCGCGGAAGATGGCCACTTTGTCATTCACTTCCACGCTCTTGCTGTCGAACCGCCGCTCCCAAAGCGGCCCCTCTACATCGGACCCGAAAGTGAGCACCGTTTGCCCCGCTTTTTCGAGCGCGGGACCGAGCCAGAGATCCCACCGAAACACATCGCCTCGTTCCAGAGACAATTCATACGAGAGAGAATCCTCCGGCATCAGGTAGCTGTGCCGACTCGCCGACAGCTTCGTCTGTCCGAAAAGGACGAGCGGGATCGTGGAGGCAACGACAAATGCGGCCACAAAGATTCGTTTTTTCATAAGCCACGAAGCATCTTAGATATCGATTTCTCCCGCAAAAACGAATTGCGCCGGGCCCTCAAGCGTGACTTTCGAGTAACCGGCTTGAACAACAACTTCGAGTTTGCCACCCGGCTGAGAGACTTTGATGGGCACGCCCGAGCCCAATTTTCCCAACGCTACGCCTGCGCAAACCGCGGCTGCCGCGCCGGATCCGCATGCCATCGTTAACCCAGCGCCGCGCTCCCACGCGATCAGGCGGCACGAAGCCTCACCGGACACGAAGGCGAATTCGACATTCGCTCCGGCCGGGAAGAGTCTGTTCTTTTCAATGAGAGGGCCATAGGTGCGTGCGAAGATTTCATCCCTCTGTGGGCCAAAGATGACGCAGTGCGGGTTCCCGATCGAGACAACCACGGCATCAAAGGACACTCCCGCTGCATCGAGTTGCGTCACGAGTTCATCCGAACTCGGAGGAGCCTTGCGACCGGCCACGCCAAAGGTTGGCGTCGGCATCTGCACCCGAACGCGCTCACCCTCGACAATTTCGGCCTCGGCAATTCCGGCACCGGTCTCTATCTGCACCAACTGGGCAACTTCCTCACCGATGTCTCGAAGATAGAGCAGGAAGCATCGCAGTCCGTTGCCCGAAATCTCCGCCGGACTCCCGTCGGCATTAAAGAGCACCATCCGGTATGGAACTTCCAGGCCGCGCTCGAGCACCAAAACGCCGTCGGCCCCGATGCCGAGATGCCGATTGCATAACGAAGCCACCTTCTTGACACTGAGCAAAGAGGTCACTCCCGGTTCACTGTGCCGCCCGTCGAAGATAATGAAATCGTTCCCCGACCCGTGGTATTTGCGAAAGGCAAGTCTCATTGATTGAAAGTCCAGATATAATATAGTGCGATTTCCCGTGCGTTCTTATCGCCCGGCAGTGTAAATATAGCATTTATTACGGGACTGTTGCAAGCAGAATCTTCCGGCTGTCCGCGCGGGCAGCCTTCTTGGCAAAGGGCACAGCATTTGCGCAAACCTATCGAGAATTCTATTTCACACGATAAGAAACCCGGAGGCTAAACTCTTGGAACGGTTAACGATGGCCCCACAGCAGATTCGCGAACTGCGGCGACGCCTGCAACTGACTCAGGAAGATTTTGCCCACATGATCGGCGTGACCTTTTCCACCGTAAACCGCTGGGAAAACGGTAAATCTCAGCCCAATCGCATCGCCTTAAGGCTCCTGGCCAATCTGGAGAAGAAGACCAAAGTAACTTGACGCCCTCGCAACCGCCGCCGGGTTCGTAAAAGGTTGCCGAGGTGATCATTGACCCACCCGGTTGTCTATACGATCTCACATAGCCTTGCACAAGGATAGTCCCATGAGTTGTTTGACCCGTACTCTCCCCGCCAAACGGAGTGAGCTGCGCGTCGTGTGCTTCGAGTTGGGCACCGAGTCCTTCGCAGCGGATGTCGAAGACATCGAGGCCATCAGCTCGCCGCTCCCCATTATCCCGACGCCGGACCTGCCTGCTTCTGTGGAAGGGGAAATGTACTTCCGGCACTCGCGGATGCCGGTGATCAGCATGCGCCGCCGGCTCGGGATGCCCGCTCGCCCCTTGGACGACGATACGCGCGTTCTCATTTTCGAAACGAAGAACGGCCCTGTGGGCCTGCTGGTTGACAAGCTGAGCGAAGTCCAGAAGCTACCACCCGGCGCCATCCAGCCTCCGACAGACGGGTTCCCGAATTATATTCGAGCGGTGATCGCCGATCGCAAAGGAAATCTGTTGTTGCCTGATTTCGAGAGATTAACCGAAGGGTCTGATGGAGCCTCGCTGACCTGACTTCTCAAGTGTACAATCTGAGGGTTCTCTCTATGTCTTCCCAAACATCTTCCAAAACGGTGCACGTTCCATCATCCCAGCCCCACTCAGGCCATTTGGCCGCGAGCCTTGACCGAGTGACCGAAGCCATCGGAAGGGCGGGTGATCTGCCGACACTGCCTTCGGTAGCCATCGAAGTGTCCAGGTTGGCGGCCAATCCGGTGACGGCCATGACGGAACTTGTCCGTATCATCCACAACGATCCCGCGCTGACAGCCAAGATTCTCCGCGTGGCGAACTCCGCCTTCTACGGGATGTCGCGACATGTCGAGTCCCTCAATACAGCCCTGGTCGTTCTCGGAATGCGCGAGCTCATTAACCTGGTCCACTGCATTTCGGTCTTTCGTGCTTTTCCCGTGAAGGTCGGCCAGCCGACCTTCGATCGAAAGGCTTTCTGGGTACATTCGGCCGGATGCGGCGAGCTGGCCCGTGCAATCTCAGGACATCTCAAGCTTCGCCGCAACACCGAGGCCTTTACCGCGGGGTTGCTGCATGACCTCGGCAAGATTATCCTTGATCAGTATTTTCACGATGATTTCATGGAAGCTCTGAAGCGGTCCCACAGCGAGAACATCTCGATGATCGAAGCCGAGGATCATGTGCTGGGAGTCAATCACGCTGAACTGGGCGCGTGGCTCGCCGAAATGTGGAGCCTGCCCAGAAGCATCTGTGATGTGATTTCCCATCATCACAACCCCGAAGTCGACGCTGGCGAGAATCGGCAACTGGTGGCGCTCATCCGCCTGGCTGACCTCTTCTGTAAACATGCGGGCGTCGGCTTCTCTGGAGACAAGGCAGACCCATCGGTTGCCAACGATCCGGCCTGGAAAATTCTGAGCGAAGTACAACCTGAAATCAAAGACTGGGATGTCAAGCAATTCATGTACGAGCTCAAGGACAATGTCGACCGCGCACGGGAGTTTGTCAGTATCGCTCTCGAGCCATAAACAGGTACATACTGCAGCTTTCCTGAGGAAGCGGCCGCAAGGTCGCTTTTTTTATGCCTGCTGATTTCGACATCGGCGCTTCACTCATCACGGCGATTTGCTCTTATAGCTCTGTAATCGTATCTTTAGAATGGAGGTG
>CAZJAD010000085.1:0-4461 GCA_964543855.1 uncultured Alphaproteobacteria bacterium | reverse complement strand
GGAAGGCTCATCGTTGTGATCCCGGATGTGCCACGCCGCAACATACCGGAGACAGCCGACAAGATCGCTCGCGACTTCAGCCTCGACACTGCAAGAACGCTCTTCATTTTCCCCGAAGGAAAGCCGCAGACACCGGAGCCGGTCGACAATCTGCCTGAGCGCGATTCCTGGATTGTCGCGCTCGCCGATACACTTGTTCCGGTTTCCATTCGGCCTGGAGGGAATCTCGCCACGATGATTGAGCGCGCCTGCTTCACGCCGAGCAAGGTCGATGACCGGTTCAATGTTTCCTACAAGAGAGCCGCGCGCCGATCCTTCCGGCCGAAATTAGCGGCAGTAGCTTCGGAATCAGAAAAGCTGCCGTGGGACGACTTGACACACTGGACGACCTCGACCGCCGACCCCTGGCCTGGTGAGACGAAAGCTGAGTTCTATGCGGCTTTCGAGCATGGAGAACAGGGTTATCCCCGAAGCGCTTTTCACACGCTGAGCCGCATCGTCGCAGAGCGTTGCCTCAGAGCGTCGAAGCGGCTCATTCGCGGCGAAGAGCGGCTCGTGTCGCTGACCGCATGTCCGCCTTCGGAGCTGGCCCGCCTCGTGAAATGGCGTCCGAGCCTCGTGCGCTGGACTTTCGAACCCTACGGCATTGCGCTAAACCGGCGAAAGCTCGAATCGCTCGGAGCACGACCCGTCATTTACGGGGACGACTACCAGTATGAACTCCTGGGCGACCACGACAAGCCGTTCTTTCAGAATTCCGGCCACGGCGAGAACGATTGGCGAGTGGAAAAAGAGTGGCGCTTGCGCGGAGATTTGGATTTGAACCTATTTGGTCGGGACGATGGGCTGGTCTTTGTTTTCACAAAGCAGGAAGCCGACGCCCTCCAAAAGAGCAGTCCCTTCCCCGTCTTGTGCTGGAATGAAATCCCGGAGAGGCTTGGAGTTTAGCTGCCTTTCTCGCAAACTCGTGCCTCCTTGCTCTTGGAGATTCTTATGAGATTACCGTTACTTGCTGTCTGTGTACTGTCCATCGCAACATGGCGAGTGAGCACTGCCGCCGCTCAGCTGGAACCGCTCTCCGAGCCCGGGCTTCTGCTCAAGATCAACGCCGTCCATGCCGGTCTCGAGTATCTCCGAACGGACTCGGCCACTTCCCTTCGCGACCGCGCTGATATTGCGCTCCGGCTTGGCTACTTGGACGAAGCAGCCGGGCTCGCCGCGCAGCTCCGCCCGGAATCTCCCGAAGCCGCCGACGCCATCGTGGCCCAGATTCATCTGAAACAGTACAATTTCACGGATGCCGAACAGGTCATTCGGCAAGGTCTCGAGCGAAACCCGCGCGCGGAGAGCTTTCGATGGCTCCAGTTTCGACTTCTTCTGGTGCAGGAGAATCTGCCCGAGCTCGACAACCTGAGCTTGCGTCTCCTCGCCGAAGACCCGGACTTCATGCCGGCACTCCTGGCGCGCGCAACGCTTCACTACCAGTTGCTGAGCTACGACAGCGCCGCGTACTACTATGACCGTGCCATCGAAAAAGCTCCCGACTCGCGCTGGCAAGCGCGGGCTGTCATCGGTCTGTCCGGTGTGAAATCCAAACTCGGCGACGACCAAGACGCTCTGGATACGCTCGTCGCCATCATCAACAGCCAGACTTTCAGTGATGGATTGCTCTTTGCGCTCTGTCGACCGCTGATTCGCCTCGGTCGCATACAGGAAGTCACGCGCATCTTGGAGAAGACACTCGAACTGAACCCCTACAACGAACAGGCGCACTATTATCTCGGCAACGGATTTGCGCGGTCGAACTACACGCAGCTCGAAGAGGAGTATCCGCAGATTTTCGCAGATAGCGCGGGCCAAAAAGCTCTCGCGGACGCAAAACAGCTCCTCCAGACAGGCAACATGAACGCGGCAGAGACGGCGCTCCGCAGCATGTGTGCAGCGCATCCGCAATGGATTGAACCACCAGTTCTACTCGCTTCGATCGGCTGGATACGGGGGGATTTTGAAGAAGCGAGGCACTATTTCGAAAGTGCGCTAACGATATGCCCCGATTGGGGCCGCGCCCACAACGGCTACGCCAAAGCCATGGAAGGCAAGCGGATGAAGGTGAACATCTATCGTGATGAGGATTGGCGAGCCTTCCAAGCGCAAACAACTCCCTACATTCCGCATATCGCCGAGTTTGTCGTGAACTGGAGCAGTCTGTCGCCGCGCCACCGCAAACAAGTCGCGCTCTCGATTGCTCCTTGGAAGACTTTTGTGCCCGTGCTCGTCGAGAGCGGTTGCACTTACTACATCAAGCCCCTCTATGAAAAACTCTCCGAATGTCCCAGTCTCGAGACGCTGAAGGACTTGCGCATCTCATACGACTCACGCCTCTGGGATGATGTGCGAGGTTGTGGTGGTTTCAATACGGTCACCGGCATTGAGGATGTCGAGCGCACCATCTATCGAAGCTACAACACGGTGCTGCATGAACTGACGCATCAAGTCCACAGCGTTTTAACTCCCGACGAAACGAACGAGATTCAGGACACTTATCGCCGGGCCAAAGTGCGCGAAAGGGGAGGCACGCCAACCTTCATGAGTCGCTATCAGGGGTCGAGCGTTTGGGAGTATTTCGCCGAAGGAGCCAACGCGTACTGGTCGCCGAGACGCAATCGCTACGATACCCGCGAGATCGTCCGCGAGCGCCTCTTCGAGATGGACACGGCGCTTGTCCGCGTAGTCGAGGATTTCATGGCAATCGACGATGACAAGCCTTACTATGTCATCGGACTCGTCAATGCCGCGCAGGATCTGGTCGAAAAAGGCCGCGCTGAAGATGCGCTCACAATGGGACAGAAAGCCTACGACCACGACCGAACCGCCCTGTCGGTCCTCGCGATTCTCTCACATATCCATTCAATCCTGGGTCATCACAAGATGGCCGTGGCTTTCGCCGAAAACCTGCAGATTCGCCACCCGACACGAAGCAAAACCTACATCCGGCTCGCGGAGGCGCACTTCCATCAGTCGGGGGACAAGAAAGAGGCGTGCCAGCTCCTTCTGAGGGGCCTTCCGAAACTCGAGTCGCGCGAGCCTTCGAACCTCCGCCTGGAGCTCGGCAGAGCCTTTTCACGCGCGGGGGATTATGACCAAGCGGCTCGCTATTTCTCCAAAGTGCTGGACTATCAAAGTGACCATAGCGACGCGCTCTGGGGAATGGCGGTCGCTCTGGGAGACGGCGGCAAACGCGAGCTGGCGCACGACTATTTCCGCGCGGCCCTCGCGCGGCGCACCGGCATTGTCGCTCTTCGTCTCGACTACGCCCGCTTCCTGCTGCAGGGAGGTGACACGGTGCAGGCCCGGCGCGAAATCACCGAGGCGCAGCTCCTGGATCCCTCAGGTCACGATGTGATCACATTTTCCGGCTGGCTGGATGCGTTGGGGGGACGGTGGTCAGAGGCGCTTCGCCGCTATGATGAGGCTCTGGAATTGGCGCCGCACGACGACTTGGCGAAGATTCTGAAATTGGAAGCGTTGAAAGCGATGGGCCGCTCGGATGAAGCCAAAGCGCTCGCGAGTGAGCTGCGCAAAGCCTCGAAGCACCCCCAACCCGTTTGGGTCTATTCCCCGAGACTCGCGGATTACGAATCTGTCCATCAGTGGCCCGAATGGCAGCTTCAGCTACTCAAATCCGTTCTGAAGCGCTGACTGCCGACACCTCGGACTCCACTTTCATCGTCTTGCTTTGCCCACGAGGAAGTTCCCCCAGCCCCACCTGAACTTCCTCCCGAGATATTCCAACAGCGGATGCATCCACAGAAGTTCGTAGATAGACGGCACGAAAGTGCTCGTCTCGACTTCGACTTCTCGCAGATTCCCTAAGAATTGCCGCAGCCTTTCCTCGTTGAAGAGCCGGACATTCCGGAAGGTCGGGCTCTCTTTCCAGCGCCGCTGGCGTGCTAACGGAGACGACTCGTTCAAAGCAGCGACAATCAGCGTGCCGCCCGGTCGCAGGCATCGCACCATCTCGTCGCGCGCCTTCTCAGGTTCCACAAGAAACTCCACGACCGTAACAGCGGCAACGATATCAAAGGACTCGTCCTCAAAGGGCAAAGCGGTGATGCCAGCAACGGCGAAGCTTGTCTGTGGAATCTGCTTGGACCGTGCTGCGTCGATCATATTCCGGGAGATATCCACGCCGACAACTTCAAAGCCCTGCTCGGCAAAAAAGGCGCTGAAGTGCCCGGTTCCGCAGCCTGCATCTAAGAGGCACGCGCCCGGTTTGACTTCCGGCAACGCACGGGCCAGGCTCCGCTTCTCGAGCTTGTCGCACACCCGCCCTATCGGCGACCGGAACCAATCGTCATATCCCTCGGCACTCGCTCCAAAATCATGCGTGCTCTGGCTCATAATGAAAATCCTGAAACAGCAAAGGGCATCCCCGACCGCTCGTGCCTTAGGCCGATCACC
>CAZJAD010000084.1:0-10011 GCA_964543855.1 uncultured Alphaproteobacteria bacterium | reverse complement strand
ATCCGATCAGATTCCGCTCTGGCATCTGCCGCGGGCAATCGCCTTCTACATGAGCTATCCTGAGGTGTTTGTCTCGCTTGCGTAGCACTGCCTGTAGATGTTCATAGGAGACGACTATTGTGAACATGCCTGATTTGTCTTCGCTCAAGGGTCGCGATTTCATCACGACGCAGGAATGGAGCCGCGAGGACATTGAACATGCCCTGCAAACCACTTCCCAGCTGAAGAAGCTCAAGAAAACGGGCGTGCCTCATCGATGGCTTCCGGACAAGACGCTTTTTCTTTTCTTTTTCGACAAGTCGACGAGGACCCGCAATTCCATGGAAGCGGGCATGACGCAGCTCGGAGGGCACGCTCACTTCATTTCAGCGGAGACATCCCAGGTGGCGCACGGCGAAAGCCCGAAAGACATGGGGATCATCCTGGCTTCGTATGGACACGGGATTGCCATTCGTCATGACCTTGTGCCCGGCGAGGGCAATGCATACATGCGTGAAGTGGCCCGATGGGCGGATGTGCCGGTGATGAATTTGCAGTGTGACACTGATCATCCCTTCCAGACACTGGCTGATCTCATGACTCTGCGTGAGGAATTCGGCGATGACCTTCGCGGGCGCAAGATCGCTGTCTCCTGGGCGTATGCACCTTCCTATGCTAAACCGCTGTCCGTGCCGCAGGGACTGATTACGCTGATGACACGTTTCGGCATGCACGTGACACTGGCTCACCCGCCGGAGTTCAAGCTCATGCCTGACATGATTGGCTGTGCGGAAGCAAACGCAAGGGAGTGCGGCGGCCGCTTCGAAATCGTGGATTCCATGGAAACCGCTTTCGAGAACGCTGATGTTGTCTATCCCAAGAGTTGGGGCATTCTTGAACTCTTCGGCAAGCCGGAGGAGACACTTGCCATCGCCAGAGACTATCGCTCTTGGATTTGTGATGCCAAGAAGATGGCGTTTGCAAAAAAAGAGGCAGTATACATGCACTGTTTGCCGGCCGACCGTGGGAATGAGGTCACGGACGATGTTATTGACGGACCCCAATCAAGAGTCTATCTCGAAGCCGAAAACCGTCTGCATACCGCCAAGGCTATCATGGCACTGACGATGTAGACAGCAAACTGGCGCTTTGTTTCTTGCATGATGAGGATTCGGAGTTTTGATTGGACAGGAGAATGGCGGCGTCGGTGATATTGTTGATTGGAGCGGTCGGTGCGGGCAAGACCACGGCTCTGACGAACCTTGCCGGAAGGTGGCGATCATCGGGCAGGGATGTGCGTGGTATCCTTGCCCATCGGGTTATGGAAGAAGGGCGCCTTATCGGTTATGACCTGGAGGTCATCGGCGAAGGAAAGCGAGTTCCGTTGGCGCGCAGAAGTGGGACAAGTCTCGAGAAGGTCGGTCCCTTTGCTTTTTCCAAGGCGGGTTTGGCGCTCGGGCGTCGAGCACTTCGAGAATCGGCCGCTGCTCAAGTTGTCATCGTGGATGAAATCGGCCCGCTGGAGTTGAAGGGCGGGGGCTGGGCCAGGGAAGTCGTGGAGCTACTGCGGGAAAGTAGCACTGCCCTGATTCTCGTTGTGCGTGAGGAGCTTAGCGCTCGTGTCCGGGGATGGGTGCAACCGATCCGACAATCGGTCCACGAGCTTCGACTTCATGAATTGGTAGAGAGTGAGCTTCTGGCATTGGTGTGTCGATAGGATTGTCGCTCAGGATTTGCCGTGGTGAAGCTGGAATGATGCGGGCGTGATTCTAATCGGAGGATCGAGACGAGGAAGCTGGGACGGGAAAGCGCAGAGTGATACGGGTGCCTCGATCCAATTTGGATTCGATACTCATTCTCCCACCGTGCACCGACATCGTGTTTCGCACGATGGACAAGCCCAAACCCGTGCCTTTGCCCTGGGGTTTCGTCGTGAAGTAAGGCTCAGAAACCCGGTTCAAGTGTTGGGGCGCGATCCCTTCGCCGGTATCTTCAACGGTGACCGTTGCCCAATTCTCACCCGCCATTTTGGCTTTGACGGTAATGCGGCCCTTGCCCTTTGCGCGCACAGCGTCGGCGGCATTGAGTATCAAGTTGATCACGGCACCTTCGATGGCCCTGGTGTTGCCGTTGATGAGCGGGAGGCTGCTTGGGATGTCCACAAAAAACTGGAAGCGGGCACTATCATCATTGCGCGAGAAATCTTTCAGTCTTCCTGTGGTGGTTTCCATGAGATCGGCGGCTGACCGTACAACAGCGGCCAAGTCTACCAGTGCGAGGCTTGGGCTTTCGGGTCTGGTCAGCCGATTCAGGTCTTCCACGATCTGTTGAATGCGACCGGCCGCGTTCTGAATCACCTCGAATTGGCGGCGGATCTTAGGATCTGCGATATTCTCATTCTCCAACTTCATCTGGAGGATCTCCGTACCGCTTGAAATCGGCTGCAGCGAATTTTTTATCTCGTGCGCGATACCACCGGCAAGATCATTGACGGTGGACCACTTTTCGGACTCGATGAGTTCACGCTGCAGCGCACGGTTCTCCGTGACATCCTCCATGAGCAGACCGATCTGAGTGATCTCCTCGCCTTCCCGCTGCACCTCGAAGAAAGAGTAGTTGAGGATGCGCTCGTCCAGCTCGAATTCCCTCTCGTCTCCCGTCTCACCTTGAAGCCAGTTGGCCAATGCTCCCAGAATCTTGAGAAGCCAGGGATACTCGCCACTTCCCTTGGAAAGGAGACTGTCTCCGGCGGACAGACCGATTGGTCTCAGTATCTCGTCGGCGGCTCGGTTTAGGTATTGAATTCGCGTTTGTGCGTCTATCAAGATGATGCCGAGGGGAACGGATTCCAAGATATTCTTGAGCTCAGTCTGAAGAGACTGTATGCGAAGGCGCGCCTCACGCTCTGCTTCCAGGAGCCGTGCATTTTCCAAGGCAATTGCCGCCAGGTGTACAAAGCTCTGGAAAAGGACGAGATCCTCGGGCGTGAAGATGGTATCGGGGCGAGTGGTGTCCACATAGGCGGCACCCAGGAGCCGTCCTCCCGCTCTCAACGGGGCGCCCATGACGGATCGGATGTGCAATTCGGCAAGACTTCTCTGGGCTTTTAGATCAGCCTGGTCGCCAATATCGTTCACCAGAATGGGTTCGCCACCTTCCAGCACTCTGCGGATGATCGTGCGGGAAGCGGCTTGTTCGGCGTCGGGGATGTCCCGACTGGCCTCGCTGCTCGCGACCCGAAAGTCGAGTCGACCCGCCTCATCCGCCAGGACCAAGAAACCGCGCTCGGCGCCCGTGAGCTGGATCACGGCGTCCATGGTCCGTTCGAGGAGCGTTTTCAGACGCAGTTCACGGTTCAGGTCATCGAAGAGCACCGTGAGCTGCCTTATTCCACTTTCGAGCCGACGCGTGGCTGACGTGCCGGCGTCATCAGTCGATGGCGTCGAAAGATTCACCAAATTGTCGAACGAATTCTCTGCCATAGGGTATCTCGGTCCGCTACGTCAGTTGTCGAACCCACTGCTGAAATCGAATGGCATCTCCAGTTTGCAAGTATTTCTCTCGTTCATCTTCGGCCAGTTGTTCGGCGATCATCCGCAGCCGGGATGCGGCCCTTTCAAGTTCCCTTCGCATCACTTGTTGGTTACGGCTTGCGTGAGATGTCTGTGCCTGATACCATGCCGCTCGCCACGCAAACTCGGGGAAGTCGGCGATACGCGAGAGCCAGGTGTCGTCATTTGGTGTTCTCCCCTGTGCGAGCGCAAGCAGACCCAAGCGCGCACGAGCCACAAAGGTATTCTGCGCCACCGGCAGCGCCGTCGCTGACTCATAAAGGCGGGATGCCTCTTCGTGCTTTTCGGTGGCGATGAGAAGCTGAAACCGAGCGCACAGGAGATTCAGATGTAGTACGGAGTCCGTTTCATTACCGATGAATCGTTCGGCCTCATCCAGAAGCGCGCCTGCTTTTTCGAGGTCGGAACAGGCCAGATGGTATAGCGCCAATTCACAGAGCGCTTGAGCCTGCCCCGCTTCCGAGTCACATTCCCGGGCCACACTGAGGACTTGCTCCAGACACTGACGACCTTCGCTTTCCAACCCAATGCTAAGATACAACTTTCCCAGATAGGTCAGCGGTTCAATTCGAGCTTCCATATCACCGAGGGTCTCTGCCTCCGAGAGAGCCTCGTTCCAGAACGCGCGGGCGCGAGGATAACTCGCCCGGTAGAAGTTCAGCTCGCCTAGGTTATTCAAGATTTCGATGCGCTCCCGGCGTGCATCCAATCGCCGATAGATGCGCTGAGCCTCTTCGTAGTTTTTCTCTGCAGTTCGCAGATCCCCTTCCTCGAAAACTGAGATGGCGAGGTTGTTGAGGAGACCCGCTACGCGCGCCTGATTGCCCGTCTGCTCACTGAGTTTCTTACAAGCCTCCCAGTGTTCGCGAGCGAGCTTTCGATTGCCCCGGCGTGCCGCGGCGACACCGAGGTTGTTCAGAACATCGGATTCTCCACGAGCGTCCCCGCTCTCCTCGTAACACTCGAGAGCCGCTTCCCATTCACGAGTGGCCGCATCGAGATCTCCTCGGAAGTAGGCCAGATTGCCCAGTGTCTGCCGCAGTCGACCCAGACTCTCTGTTGTTCCCGCACCTCGACCCAGAGCCTGCTTTGCTAACTCACTGGCCCGTTCGATATCTCCCTTGCGAAAACGAATCCATGCCCAGGATGCGAGGAGGAGAACTTCGCGGTCAATTGGCAGGGAGTCGGTTTCGCTGTGGCAAGCGGCCAGATGTTTTTCGGTTTCATCCCATTCACCCAGCCGTTCGAGAATGGACGCCAGAACAAGACGGCTCTCCGCCAACACTCCCGGCAAGTTTGCGTTTTGTGCGACTTCGACACCCTTCAGAGCTGCCTCGCGTGCCTCCGAGAGCGAACCCGCCAATGCCGTGGATTCGGCATACAGGATCAGGAGCACGGAGCGCCAAACTGGCGACATCTCGGCCATGGTCTCCATCGCATCCCTTGCCAGATCGCGTATTGCTCGCGCTTGGCCGTGCTTCATGCATTGTCTGAGATTCGTAAGTGCTTCATCCGGGGTCAACTGTGGGCTGGGCGAGAGCAACAGGTGTCCGAGATGCGCCACGGCCAGTTCCGAGTTCTCCTCTGGTGAAGTGGCGGGAAGTGTCGCCAAGAGGCCGTGCACCTCGCGCGTCTCGGGTGCGGACAGGCTCGCACGAATGGCTCTTGCGAGGACAGGACTTCGCAGCACGACATCACGCTCTATTTCTACCCAGTGCAACTCGCGGAGCATTGTGGCGCTGTTCGGTCTCTCGCTGTCGTGCACATCCGAGAGCTCATCCCAAACCTGCCGTGGAAGGGTACGACCTGGCGAGAACGCAAGCAAAGCGAGCGCTTTGCGGACTGACGGGTCAAGCCTCTGGAAGCGGGATTGCCAGAGTCCGACGAGCGACGACGAGACGGGCAAGTCCACATCTTCGCCATACCATTCCCATCCATGAAGTCCTACCTCGATCAATTCACGATCTTGTAGCTCACTCAGTGTCTCCTGGACGGCATCCATGTAACCCATGGTTGCCTGCCAGATGCGCCAGGCGAAATCCTCAGGGAAATGGTGCTGGCCGAATATGACCTGGAGCATCTCCTCGAGATCGGAGATCTCCAGGTGAGGCAGCCGGAAGCGGGTCGTGCCATCTTCGGTCGAGTCGCTTTCGATGCCGACGATTAGAGCTTTTGCTCCCGCTGCTTCGGCCGCGGAAGTGAGTTCAGGCGGTATTGCCTCATAGGGACCAGCGACCCATATCGCGTCGCGGGTTGTGTCTCGGTTTTTCCACTCGTCAACCAAGCATCTGTATACGGAGCTTCCGCTTTCGTCGAGGTCATTTGCGAATCCGTCCAAGAACGCCTTTAGTCCCATGCAGGGCTCGCTTGTGACAATCATTGGCACCTTGCAGGACACATCCGGGCTCTGCATCGTTTTGGACAGGTCTTCACGGAATCGTCTGTAAGGACGGTAGGCCGAAGACTTCAGGTACGCAGCGCGGCTCTGGACTGTCTCGTAGGGATAACCTCGGCCTTCTCGTTCATTGAGAAGAGCGATTACCTCGCGTGCGCCTTGGGGGCGCTTGGCGGGTTCGCGCTGAAGCAGCAGCGCTACGATATCCGACAGGCTCACCGAAATCCGCGGCGCATATTTCAGGAGTGATGGGGCTTCCTCTTCGAGGCGCCGGCGCAGAGTCACGGCTTCGTTGTCTGCCTCGAAGGGAAACCGATTCGCGATGAGCTGGAAAACAATCACTCCCAAGGCATAGAGGTCGGAAGCCGGAGTGGGTCTTACGCCCCGAAGTTGTTCTGGGGCAATGTAGGGAATCGTGCCGCTTGGCACTGTCCCCGTTGTTTCACCCTCGGTTGTGGCCAGACCGAAGTCCACCAATTTCAGGTGCAATGGCTGGCGCTGGGCAATAACGATATTCTGTGGCTTGAGATCACCGTGAACGATGGCGTGCGTGTGGAGGAACGCGAGAGCGCGACACAGTTGCACGATGACTTCATAGATATCCTCGTGAAGGTTGTGCAGCACTTCCGCACTCAGCTCGATCCCCTCCAGATACTCCATCACCAGATAGGGTAGACTGCCATCGCCTTCGGTGTAACCGAAATCATAGACCCGAGGCAAGTGGGGATGAACCAGTCCTTTCAGGGCATCGTATTCGCGTCTTAGCTGCTGGGCATATGCTTGATGATGTTCCGATGCCATCTTCAGAGCTACGGGCCGGTCTGCCTGATTCTCCATTTCAGCCAACCAGACTTCTCCCATGCCTCCTCGTCCAAGAGGTCGCACGAGCCGATAACGCCCGGCGATGATATCGCCCGGATGGAAATCAGGCATCATGCATTTCCTCCCGCAGCTCCGTAGAGAGCTCCTTGACAGAGAGGCCGAATTTTCTGATCCGATAGCGTAGCCTTTCACGGCTCATTTTGAGAAGGCGTGCCGCGGCCGTGACATTGCCGTTCGTTTGCCTCAAGGCTGAGCAGATTAGGGTGCGCTCAACTTCCTCGAGGGAAACGCCTTCTGGCGGAATGCTTGTCGGGGCTATGTCTGGAGTCGTTGTTGGCTCCGTCTGCTTTGTCGGATGAGTCAGGCGCAGTGATGAATCCAGGTGCTTGTCTTCGAGAATATTGCTGTCGGAGAGAACGACGGCTCGTTGCAGAACATTCTTCAGTTCACGGATATTGCCCGGCCAGTCGTACTCGAGGAGCAACTGCTCAGCCTCAGGCGACAGCATGAGGTTCTTGCGCCCGAAATCGCGGCCGATGTCTTTCAAGAAGTGACGGGCGATTTCGACAATATCGCCAACCCTCGCGCGAAGCGGCGGCAAGTGGAGGTGAATCACATTTAGTCGGTAATACAGGTCCTGTCGAAATTTCTTCTGACTGACAAGCTCCTCAAGATCAGCGTTTGTAGCGACGATCAGCCGGAACTGAACATGGATGAGTTGCGTACCCCCCAAACGGCGGAATGAATGCTCTTCGAGAACTCTCAGGAGCTTGGCTTGGAGATTCAGCGATAGTTCACCGACCTCGTCCAGGAAGAAGGTGCCGCCGCTGGCTTCTTCAAGCAACCCGGGCTTGCGCTGCTTGGCATCGGTGAACGCGCCTTTCTCGAAACCGAAGAGCTCGGCTTCAAGCAGGGTTTCCGGGACGGCCGCACAGTTGATTTCGACGAAGGGTTCGTGAGCAAGCGCGCTCGACCAGTGAATCGCTCGGGCAAACAGCTCTTTTCCCGTGCCCGATTCACCGGTCAGGAGCACCGACGCGGTCGGGATTTCCGCCACACGTTGCGCGACCTCGATAAGCTGGCGGAAAACAGTGCTGCGCCCTAAGAGGCGGTCGAAGCCGTGCTCAGTTTGCAGGGATGTCTTCAAGCGCTCCAGGGATCGCCGCCGTCGGACATCTTCCAACAGACGAGCGACCAGCAGCTGCAGTTTCTCGAGGTTGATGGGTTTGCCCAAATAATCATAGGCTCCCAATTTCATGGCCTCGACAGCTTGCTGAGGAGACGCCTGGCCGGAGATGATCAGGACAGGATACTCCTTGTCCTGCTGGCGCATGCGTCTGAGGAGGTCAATGCCGTCTTCTTCGCCCGGGAGACCGATATCGACGATAGACAGGTCAGGCTGTTCGGATTGGAACTGCTGCCAGGCGGAGGCCACTTCGCCAGCCTCGATGACCTCGTGATGTGACTCGTTGAGGATTTCGCCGATTAGCTGGCAAATGTGAGGATCATCGTCGACGATCTGAACGGTCAGGCTCACCGGAAATCCTTTGTTGCAGTCTAACTCTCGATATCCCCCTTAGATGCCCCCGAAATACCAATGGTTAGCGAGCAAACTCCAAGCCAAGACGTACCACTGTTGGCCATGTTCGACCGGCCAATTCCCGGAACTCGGCCTCTGCTTCGTCCGTCCTCCCGTGGATCAGCGGCTTACATGCCTCCCGATGAGGCCCCGGTTCATTTACACCGATAGGTCAAAACTCCCCGGTTGGACACTTTCTTGCCCGATAGCCTTGTCCCTCGCCGGAATCCGGCATCCCAACCGGATGAATTGGGGTGCATATGAACCAATGCGTGATTCCGGAGGCTGAGGGACAGGGGGTGGGTCAGTCATGTATAACTTTGGAAATAAAAGGGATACGCGGCCGGATTAGACATAGTATATTGTGGCATGAGGCTTGCTGTAATGATAAGGCGAGGTATCATAGGTACATTTCGCAGGCTCAGATGTTCTAACCGGAAGTAGGTGTCATTATGTCAGGAAAGAGACGATGGAGCGGGCTGTCACTGGGCCTTGTCCTGTTGTTTCTGCTTGGGGCAGGGTGCTCGAGGCTGTCACCGCTCGACAACGGGGAGACTGGCCTGCCTGCGAGTGGCTCTTCCGGCTATCCGCCGATCACCGAAGAGCTCCTCCAGAACGGCCCAGCGCCGGGTCATCCAATCCTCACTTTGGAGCGGCCCGAAGGTATGATGGGTGTCGAGAATTGGGACTACACCGAAGCATGGGTGGAACGACGGAGGGGCGGCTATGTCCTGACCAGTCAGGGCAGCGGCTGCATGATTTCGCGCTATGCCCTTCCTCAAGACACGCTGATCACCGTCACGCTGCCAGTAGAGGGCTATGCAATTGTTGATTTTGGGCCCCATCCGCTGCAATTTGACAAGTATATCTGGCTTGTACTGTCCCTCAACGGGACATCTTCATCAAATGACTCCTACGACCGCTGGCACGACTGGTGGAGTCCAAGGGAGTATACGATTTTCTACTACAATGAAGAGACAGGCGAGTACGAGCCTTTTCCGAGCTATTACGACCCGTTCCGAAACGCGTTGATGTGCCGGACAAACCACTTCTCGCGGTACATCATTGCATAGCAGGAGGCATGAAAACTGAAGTGACCCTTCCATAAGCTGCGACGGTAGCCGCCACATCTGAGCAGGGGTGTCCTTCCTGAAGGGCACCCCGCTTTCGTTTCTGTCCCACAAATTATACTCATTCTGCATCGATAATTCCTTGACAAGTTGAAGAAAAACTGTTAACTTGTTAATGGTGTATTCTAAGACTCTAACCTCTTGTTTACTATGGAGTGATCGTCTGATCAGTCGGTGGACTATGCTCCGGGGCGAGAGGCGGCCTGGTGTCGACACCAGAATGAAGGAATAGAAACCTGACGGAGTGAGCCATGAAAACTCGATCTGTATTTGTTCTGCTTGCGATGTTTTTCGCAAGTCTCCATGTGGCGTTCGCGGGTGTGGTTACCCACGAGTACACGTTTGATCCACCGAGGGTCACCACGGCACAGGACGCGCAGCTGATCGTCATGGAAGGCTGCCGCACGGGCGGTGTGCCCGGATCACCGGCTCTGCCTTCGTATGGCGTGAAATTGTTACTGCCCCCTGGGGAGGGAATTCAGTCTTTGCGGGTCATCCCGGAAGAGCGCCGGCTCCTGGGGACCGGCTTCAACC
>CAZJAD010000083.1:0-10031 GCA_964543855.1 uncultured Alphaproteobacteria bacterium | reverse complement strand
CCCACGAAGCAAGAACAAAACGAAGCGCTTTCATCTCCTGCCTCCCCAAAGATTCCTGCGCTAATACTCCTGCACTGTCACGCGCAACATCTCATGCGGCGTGGTGATACCGGCGTAGATTTTCGTGAGGGCAGCATCTCGCAGCGTCAACATGCCCAGATTCAACGCCTTGTCGCGCACCTCCTCCTCATTGGCGTTCTCGAAGACGAGCCGGCGCACGGGCTGTTTCATCTCCAGGAGCTCGAAGATGCCTGTCCGGCCGTAGTAACCGGTATTGCGGCAATGCACGCAGCCACGCCCACGGTAGAAGGTCTTGCCTTTTACATCATCTCGCGAGAGCTTGAGTGCTTCCAGTTCGGCCTCGCCCGGCTCATAAGTCTCCTTACACTGCGGACAAATCCTGCGCACGAGCCGCTGCGCCATCACCAGATTCAAACATGATCCCGCCAGAAAGGGCGGCACGCCGATGTCCAGAAGGCGTGTAATCGTCGCGGCCGCATCGTTGGCATGCACGGTCGATAAGACGAGGTGACCAGTCAGAGAGAATTTCACCGAAATGTCCGCCGTCTCCTCGTCACGAATCTCGCCGATGAGGAGCTTGTCAGGATCCTGACGCAAAATCGAACGCAAGGCATTGGCAAAAGTGAGGCCGATCTTGGGTTTCGTCTGCACCTGATTGATCCCGGGCAGGTGATATTCGACCGGGTCCTCGACCGTCACGATATTGTCCTCGACGGATTTGATCTCCTTCAGCGCGGCGTAGAGCGTGGTGGATTTGCCCGAACCCGTGGGCCCGGAAATAACGATCATCCCGTAAGGCTGCCGAATCCAGCGCCGGAAGATCATCAGCATCTGGTCGTCCATGCCGAGCGTGTTCAGGTTGAAAGCGAAACCGCTCTTGTCCAGCAGGCGCAGCACAATCTTCTCGCCGTTCACCGTCGGCAGAATCGAAACACGCACATCAACTTCCTTGTCCGGCGAGATAATCGTGAATCGGCCATCCTGCGGCAGCCGCTTCTCCGCAATATTGAGCTTTGAGAGAATCTTGACGCGTGAGATGATACCTGGATGTGACGACTTCGGCGGAACCATCATCTCGTGCAGCACACCGTCGATGCGAAACCGCACCATCACCTTTTCTTCCTGCACCTCGATATGGATATCGGTCGCCCGCTCCTTCAAGGCATCCGCAATCATCAGGTTGACCAGCTTTACCACCGGCGCATCTTCGAGGCCCGCCTGCACCTTCGTCATGTCCATCAGGCCTTCTTCTTCGGTGTCCGATTCCGCGAAGAACTGCAGATTCCCGATGACATCCGTCATCTCGCCGGCTTTGCGAATCTTGATATAGAGCTGTTCGATCGCGTTCTCGATGGCGCCGGGTGCCGCCAGATGCGCTTCAATGGACATGTTCGACAGCTTGTGGAGGTTGTCGATAGCGATAATGTCATCCGGGTCAACCATCGCCACCTTCAGCGTCTGGTCTTCTATGGCAATCGGAATCAGGTGATTCTCGCGCGCGAATGGCTCCGGAACAATGCGCACGACCTCCTCAGACGCCACCATGATGTCATCGCCGCGCACAAAAGGAACGCCCCATTGCTGCGCCAGTCCGGAGAACACATCCTCTTCAACGGCATACCCCAAAGCCACGAGCGCCTCGCCCAATTTCTGTCGCGTGCCTTTCTGGCGCGACAGAGCATCGCTAAGCTGCTTCGGCGTGATCTTGCCTCGCTCGAGGAGAATTTCGCCTATCTTCTTGCGCATTGCTACTCGCTTCTTACATTACTTCTTCATCGCGGAGCGCACACGAATCAACCGCCGGAACCGCGCTGGAACTGCACGATGACCGCATCGGAGGCGACTCCACCGTAGTAAAGCAGTTCGACGCGCACCTCGCAGGTTGTCTCGGGGGTAATCGGGTCAGGAAACGCCCACTCCTCTTCGACTCGCAACCACAAAACGGCTTGGCCATCGGCAGCCCCCGGGGGCGTACCACTGATAAACTCGTCGGCTCGCACGCCGCCGGGATAAGACGCCGTATAGAAATGGCCGCGTTGCGAGAAATAGAAAACACGCGCGCCGTTGATGGGCACATGGTGGCCATCCTGAACCGTCGCCAGGCACCGGACATTAGCCGGATCACCGTCGTCTAAGAAATGCCAATGCTGAGGCGTACACAGGAGATTCAGCTCTCCTTCCTGCAGCGGCAGCACGAAAGTCGTATCTTCGCGCACGGTCCCTTCAGGCGGTTGGCACTCGGCAGTAATAATCACTTCCCGGAAGGTCATGCTGCTGAGCCATGTCAGCTGTGTATATGCCAGACCTGGACGCGAATCCCCGTTCTCATCGGGATTGCCCGTATAAACCTGGTTTGAAACAATGGAAGCAATATCCGGCTCGACGCTGAAGAAGACGACCCAGTTGTCGGCTACCGGATTGTTGTACATGTCCCGGACCTGAGCTGCAACTTCCACGGCCCAGGCTCCACCGCCAGCCTCCGTCGCGAGTTCCCTAGGCTGAATGCTGATCGTGGCTGGAGGCCCTGACACCACCGAGATGTTTGACTTGTGCGCAAATATCTCCTCTCCCTCCACCCAAGTCGACGCTCGAAGGTCCACGATACCCGGATAGACGCCTGCGTTCAGCGTTACTCGTGCCACTCCACCCGAGGTCTGAGACGAATCGATTGATCCGTGACCATTGATATTCACCCCGCCCCCGGGACTGCTGACAATCCGGAATGTGACCCACTGCCCGTCCGGCACCGGATTCTGGTTGGCATCGAGCACGGTCGCTTCGACGAGCGCTTGATCAACGCCACCGGTGCCGCGCACTTGAATCGAAGGTGGCGCAACATTCAGCGTCAGCGTATTGGCAGACCCGGCAACGATGCGCACCGTCGTCGAATCCTGCGCCGCTCCCAACCTGGCTTTGACGATTGCATTGCCGGCCTGAGTGCCGGGATTCAAAGTAGCGCGTGCGATACCGTCGTTGTCCGTCGGCGCATTCTCCGTGATAGACCCGTGCGTCGTGGAGAAGCTCACGAGCGCTCCCTCAGCGACCGGATTGCCCAGGGTATCTCGCACCTCGGCCGTTACTGATACGAGCTCTTGCGACCCAACATAAACCTCATTGGGCGACGCATCCACACTCACCGACTTCGGAGCCCCCGGATTCACATTCACGACCCAGTCAAGCGATTGAACTCCGTGTGCTTCTGCGTAAATGGTCGCGGTGCCTCGTGTCGGACAGAAATAGTAGGTGTTGAACGCGACACCGTTCGAAGTTCCCACGGTGTCTTTGGCAAATGTCCCGCAATCGGTAAAAAACTGGACCTTCGTATTGTCAGGAGCTCTCAGACCGTTCTGCAGGTGTACCGTGGCGCGCAGGGTCGATGAATCCTTGCCCGCGACCCCTTCGAGGGGCTGAACTGTCAAGGTAACCGAACCCACCGGCTCTTCGGGCTCAATGATGATGTAGACGGTGTCCGCCAAACCCCACTGAGGATAACGCGCCACGACCATCGCCGAATCAGGCGCACTCGGAATGCCCTGCTGGTCTTTGAACTCGGTCCGCGCGATGCCGAAACTGTCGGTTGTCGCGGGTGAACGAGCACTGCCCAGTCCGGGTGTCGCGAACTGGATCGTCTGGTTAGCCTGCGCTTCGCCGTACTGATCCTTGAGCGTCGCCATGATGTTGGCTTTGCTTCGACCAAAGTCCGCATAGATGAGGCGCGTATCGGTGCTGATCGTCAGAACACCGAATCGCGACTCGGTGCTGTTCACCCAGACAGTCGCTGTATCGCTCTTCCCGCCTGCACTGGCAGATATGTCAAATGAACCAAAATTCCCAGCCGAATTCCACACCGTGGTCGCTTCGCCGTTGGCATCGGTCAGGTCCGGTTGTCCCACAACACCGCCCGTCGCCCTCATCTCCACCTGAACGCCTTCAATGCCGACGAAGTCGCGGTTAAAAACCGTTATCATGACGGTCACCGTATCTGAGCCGCCGGGTTCCACAGCGAGACTTTCACGCGACAGCTCGAGATAGATGCCGCCCACGTCAACGGCAGGACCTGCTCCTTCGGAGGTCACCCCCTTCTTACGAGTGCACCCCAGCGCAAGAACCAACAAGGCCAGAACTCCAACCAACGCCGCTTCCTTGGCGAACTTCATAGTGGCCTCCAAACTCCCACTTCTCCAATTCACCTCTGTACCATCTCCGCTGTTGCTCGCGCGCTATGCTGTCACTTACGGACGGTCTCCACAATGAGAACGACCGTCGCGACCTGAGCAAGCACCGCGACCCCGTCTTTGATCCGGGTCCAGGTCGTGACTTCCGGCTTCGGCGGCACGAAGACAATATCCCCGGGATCCAAGCGGACCTTCGATGAATAGAGTACGATACCGCCGGTGCTCGCCTTCACAACCCGTACCCGCGATTTCCAGCCGCCACGGTTGACCCCGCCGACAACTCGGAGGTAATCATTCAGCCTCCAACCCGCATGGTACGCTGTCTCACCACTCCGATTCACATAGCCCAGCATGCGAACACCAAGCGGCTGCCTCGGAATCTCCAGAACATCGCCATCCTGCAAAACAACATCATCACCCGGATTCTCATCCTCCAGAAGGCGCGAGAGGTCAAGAACGACCGTTGTTCCCAACCACCGCTCATAGGCCGCCGTAAGCTCGGCTTCAAAGGACTCCTCTTTCGGGAGGAACAAGCGCTCGTGAGGCCGCAGAAGCCGCGCCTTTTCGGGGTCGCGAAATTCGTAGTTCGGTGCGCGAATGAGCCGGGCACTGTTCAGAGCCGCCGTTGCCAACGGCCCACCGGCTTCCGCGATGACTTCGCGCAGCGTCGTCTTTCCAATCTCAATCGGGTAACTCCCCGGTTGAGTAACTTCTCCCTGCAGTGTCACGGTGCCGAACTGCTTGCGCTCGGGCTCCATCGGCACATACAGCCGGTCGCCGGGCTGGATTTCGGTCTCCAGCAAGGCCGCGTGGCCCACAGGCAGTCGCAGACCGTCAGCGCGCACGAGGTAAGCCTCTGAAATTCTGCCCGACCGACGCACACCTCCAGCAAGTTTGACAAGGTCGGCCGCGTGGTCTCCCGGCACATACTCAAATAGACCCGGAGCCAAAACGCCGCCGAATGCACCGACTTCCAGCGAACCTTCGTCCTTAAAGGGCACCCAGACAACATCCCCATCGCGCAGGTAGGGATTGGACTTCGTCTCACCAGCCCGTTCAAAAAGCAGCATGTCCACCGAGTACGCGGCTTCAGGATCCTGTACCGGAATCACGCGGATGCGCCGCTCAGAGGCAGCAGCCACGGAGGTCGTATCCCACTCCGCTCGCGGGCGCCGCAGGAGTCCTCCAGCCAGAAGAATCGCATCGGCGACGCGCGCCGTCGCCGGAACAAGGTAACTCCCCGGCACGGTAACCGCGCCGCAGACATGAACCCGGAACTGGCGCACCTGTTCCAGCGAGACCGTCAATTCCACGCCCGAAAACCGCTGACGAACCTTGCCGATGATCGCACGCTTGGCCATCGCAAGCGGCATCCCGCTGACCTTGACCGGGCCAACCGTCGGAATCACCGCCTCACCTTCCGCGTTCACGGTTACGGGGAAATACGTCACGGTTGGCCGCCACAGGAAGATGTTCAGAACATCACCTGGTCCGAGCTCAAAGGTTTCGGGGTCCACCGGGCCCTCAAAGAAGGGCTCCAGGGTCGGCCGTAGCTCTCCGCGCGGCGTCAGAAGTTCCTCCAGCTTCGACGCCTTCGGCTCAAGGCCCGGACGAGAAGTCCCTTGCGCCAGAGCCGCGCTGACCAACCAGAAAACCAGTGCAACCGGGAAGATCAGCCGGAAGATAATTGCTATCAGACTACTTTTCCTCATTGTCTTCATCCGATTGAGGTTTCTCCTCCTCGGGAGTGGCATCGGGTATGTATTTCTCTTCGGCCTCACGAACGAGTCGCGGCTTCTTCAGGGCATAGCCACGGTCCAGGATGTGCGGCGTAACCTGGATGATGAGGTCCGTTTTGCGCGTCCGATCGGCTGTGTGACGGAAAAGGCCTCCAATAAACGGAATGTCACCCAGAAAAGGTACTTTGTGAACGGTCTTGGACGCATCAACGCCCAATAGCCCCGCGATGATGATGGTCTCTCCGTCCTTAACGCGAATCGTCGTCGTTGACATACGCCGCTTGACCCACGGAACTGAGGTTTCGCCCGACTCGATGAACTGAAAAATCGACGAGAGTTCCGGCGAGATTTCCGTAGTAATATACCCATCCGTGTTGACCTTGGGACGGACAGTGAGCTTGACGCCAACCTCCTCCTTCTCAATCATGACCTGTCCACCTAAGCCTCCAGCCCGCGCGATGTAAGGAATCTCGTCGATGACCTGAATCTCGGCGATGTGGTTGTTCATCGTCGCAACGGCGGAATTCGCCAGCACCTCGGCGCGGTTCTGCTTGACTAGCCAGTCCAGCGCCACTTCAAAAGCCGATGCCTGTTTCGTCAAGTAGCCCAGACGGCTTGTCTCGAGGGGAAAGTATGGAAGCTGTGTGGGGGCCAGCCCCTGTGCTGACGGATCAATACCACTCAACACCTCCGTCATACCCTCTGAAGTGAAGTTGCCCATCTTGTCCACCGGTCCCTCGGCAAAGACCGTCTGGAAGCTCGAGAGACGATTCCAGTCAATCCCCAATTTCTCCTCGTCCTCGACGGAAACCTCGATGATGCGTGTCTCCAGCACGATTTGCAGCGCCGGCTTATCTACTTCCTCAATCACCCTCAGAATATCCGAAATGATCTTCGGACTCGTGATGATGAGAAGTTTGTTGCCCGTGACATCCACCGTGATGCGCGCGTTGAACTCGCTGAGCATCTCCTTCAGGGTGGCCGCATCGGTGTATTGCAGCTCGACAACATAGGAAGTCAATCCCACCTGGGCTTTGAGTTTCTCCGCCGGAGCCACAAGGAAGGACTTGCCGACGAGCTCATAGGAAAGCCCGGCCGCGCGAACGACGAGGTTCATCGCCTGCTCAATGGGTGTGTCCTTGAGGTGGATGGAGATGCGCTCCTCCTTGTTGACGCCCGGCCCCGTGACGATGTTGTAGCCGCTCTTCTCGGCCAGAATCGACAGGATTGACGGCAGGAATGCATCGTCGGCATCCAATGTAATCTTGCGCTGCAGAGCTTCGTCAGCCTCCTTGAGCCCACCGGTGGGAAAGACCGGCTCAATCTGTGCCCTCGCGGAGAAAGCACTGAGCAAGACGCCGCTCAATAGACAAACCCAAAAAGCTCGGCACCGCAAACGCTTAGCCATAGACTCTCCTTGGCGCAAGTAAAAAACTCCAATTCCGAGATGTGTCCCGGAGGCTAAAAATTGCCTTCACCCCCACCGCCGATCTCGCTCGACTCATCCTTGGGCGCGCTTTCATTCATCAAGATCAGATTCGCCCCACCCTTCGTCAGCACGACCTGCTGAGGCGTGATCGACGCCACCAGGTAACCGTTGAAGACATCTCCCTCGCGAACCACATGACTGCGTCCCATGAACTTGATCACCGCGGACCCATCCGTCCCAACCACCGTGCACGAAAGACGCATCCGACCCTGTTGCTCCAGCGTCTCGCGCAGCCCCAACCGCGCCAGGAACTTCTTCGACTGGATGACTTTGGTCAGGTCCAGTGGGTCCCGCTCCACCCGGGTCTCGTACGCCATCCGCTCGTTCAATTCGGTCTCGAGCGTGGCGACGGTTTGCGTGAGCTCTTGGTCGCCGCCGATGCCGACTTGCTGTTCCTGCAGGTGGTACCGGTCAATCCGCTTCGAGATTCGATAATTCGACACGCCGATGACGATGGCGGTCACCACAAGCACGACAAGCAGGATTTCCCACAAAACATTGATTCGATTGTGCATCGTCGGATAGAGGTTACCGGTGTTTCAGAAGGGTCAAGGTGGAAATCGTGATCGCGAGCGGCCGCCGGTCGATGTCGCCACGTTGGACGCTCTCCTCGGATCGCTTCACCGAGTTCGAAAGCTCAAAGGTCTCAACCGTGACAAGGCGGTCCGATTTCTCCAGGCGATTGAGGAAATTCACCATATTGGCATAGGACGATTCAACTTCAAGGACATAGGGCGTTTTGATGTAATCGGCCATGTGAACGCGCTGGCCCGGCTGAATCCGGATGAGCCGCACATCCATCTCGCGAAGCAGGTCTGTCACATAGTCCATGAACGGCATCGAAGCATCTTCAGCAAGGCTGTCCCGCAGCGACAGTGCGAGGTTCCCTTCGATTAGACGCGTCACCTGCTGAAGCTCGCGCGCGATGATTTGCGCGGCGATGAGTTTCTCGTTCTCGCGGCTGATGGTCATGTCAAGCTGACGAATCTGCCGCGGCAGCTCCGCGTAGACCAACCGGTGGTAGAGATAGTGGCCGAGACCAAAAACGACCAGAATGAGTAGCGCTGTAATAGTCTTCTTCATCGGTGTGCTCTTTAGACGCGAAAAGGCTCAGCCTTGTATCGGACGCTCTACGGAACGAAGAGGTCGCGTGGATTTGGCACCGCGCTCTTGGAGGGAACAAGTCACCACGAGGTCCAACACCTCCTGGTCTTCGATATAGCGGCGTTTTGACTGCGTGAAACGGATTTCCTGGAAGCGGTCAACGAAATCCGGCGTAGTTTTCAAAATGTCCATCAGACGCGACACCCGATCAAATTCTTTTTCATCAGCTTTGATTTGCGAGATGGCCTTGATGATAAGCTGGCCATGCTCGAATTTGACGCCCGTGATGGCCATACCCTCGGGCAGCACCTGTGCCAGCGCTTCCAAGCGCCGGGCCCACAGGAAACGGTCGTTTTCGAGCTTGGCCAGCGCCATGACATCTTCTTTCGACACATTCGTGCCTTCGCGCCGCAGCGAATCGAGTTGGTGGCGGATGAGGGCGATCTTGTCCTGCTTGGAGGTGACCACGGCACGAAGCTCTCGATACTGCGCCCAGGTAAATCCGGTCAGTACCAAGAAAACGACCGCAATCCCCGCCAGCAGAATCATCGCCTGCCGCTCCCGCCGCCGGGTGCGTACCGCCGCTTCCCCCTCACCCTTATTCAGATTTATCGTGAACTGCTTGATCACAACCGCTCCATCCACTTCCTCGCCGAGGCGGGTCCCCTGACCCGCCCGAAATATTCTCTCGCCCAGCCGGGTTCGCAAGCCCGGCCGGAATCACTTCCCGCCGCGCAGGGTGCCCTCACCCTGCGCGAATTTCACTCGACCAGTTTCTTGAATTCCGGGGTATCACGAATCGTCTTGAACTCCGCCGCTTTCTTTGCGGCTTCCCTATAGGAATCATCAATCTCAATCGCTTTTGTCAAGTCCGCAATCGCCTCGGCACGGTTCTCTTTGACCGCATGAACGGCGGCACGAAGAGCCCGAGCCGACGCGTAGTCAGTTTCCAATTCAATCGCCTTGTTGAGGGCTTCAAGAGCCAAATCATGTTTGCCGCTGTAGTAGAGATACATTCCACGGCGCGCGTACCCTTCGGCACCAAGTTTGCCACCGAATGCCTCAACAAGTTCTAACCGCCGATAGAGCTCACGAAGTTGATCTTGAACTTCAGGTGTCACTTGTTCACCAGGTGCTGGAATCTTTATCTGTTCAGCGAGATCCCGAGCATCCTTTTCTAGACTCTCCTGAAGCTTCTTGACAACCTTCGCAGCTTCCTGAGTTTCGTCGGCCGCCTTCCTGGTTCTTTCGACATCCTCCTCAGCAATCTTTCTGATTCGGCCCCATTGATTGAATATCGCAATAGCCATCGCGACACCTGTACCAATGACGATGGCCAACAACGCCACGAGAACCGTGATCGTCGTCGCGACAACGCCAAGAATATCCGCTGGCTTGTTGCGATAGCTTCGCACCTCCTCCTGTAACTGCGAGATTTCAGCTGTGAGCGAATCGACAACCATCTGCAGGTCACGGACAGCCACCCGCAGGTCCTTCAGCAGT
>CAZJAD010000082.1:0-10051 GCA_964543855.1 uncultured Alphaproteobacteria bacterium | reverse complement strand
TTTCTTCTCTTTTCCAGGTGTCGCCGTAGAGGCGCAGGGCGTAATCGGTGCCGTCATAAGTATCCCAGGAGATGACTTCCCAGTCCGAAGGGTCGTCGTCTTCGCCGGGGACACTCAGGAGGGTCACGCTCCCTTGCTCGAAATCCTCGATGACAACGACTGAATCCGGAGGAGGCCCTGGCACAAGAGGCAGCACCTGGTAGAAGAGTGATGCAGACCCCAGAAGTGCCTGTGTGTCAATCCAGGTCGAGTCGGCCGTGACCGCAAGGGTTTCAGCCGAGGTCATCAGAGGCGAGAAGCTGCGCAATACGGCCCAGTTGGGGACTTCTTCAAAGAAGCGCCAACCCAGGTGAATGTTCCCATCCGAGACCCTGATCGTCAAGGCGATCGTGGAGTCATCGTCCAGGTGACGCAGTAGAGGCGTCGGGCGGTGAGGCCGCTGGATGAGGGTGCGTCGTGGCGCGATATCCTGCGCCGCTATCACTACTCCGAGGCCGATGACAAACATACTAAGAACAAATAGCTTACGACTCATTATCAATCCCGGCTCCGTAACAGTGGACAAACATCAATCCTACATAATATACACATCATGACCTTAAGAATCAATGGAAAAACCGTGCCTGCACTTCTTATCTGATCAGTGTCCGGTGGGTCATTCGTGGTGAGTATTAAACCATCGCCGCGGCGGCAGTTTCCAACAATCGAGACCGACAGTGACATGAATTTTGCAGAAGTGCATGATGAGCTTGAGGATGATGAGAAAGGAGAAAGTCGTGAAACGCACTGCGATACTTGCGATTCTTATCATGGGAGTTTTTCTGCTCGCAACGGCGTGCTATGCAGGCCCCAGAGTCTATGTGGTGAAACAGCCACCTCCGCCGAGAGTTGAGGTTGTCAGTGCAGCGCCGAGCGCAGCTCATGTCTGGATTGGGGGACATTGGGCCTGGGAGAGAGGCGGCTATCAGTGGGTTCCCGGACATTGGGCGAAGCGGCCGCGGACAGGTGCCGTTTGGGTACCAGGCCATTGGAAGCAGACTCTCCGTGGGCATGTCTGGATCGCGGGCCACTGGCGCTGAAAAACCGTCAAAGAGTCCTTCCCTATAGATAGAGATAGAAGGATCCACCACAGAGAATCCGGCTTCAGGCCGGATTTTTTGTTGGCGTTACAAAAGCGGTCAATCCTACAGAGTCGCGAGCCGCAAGCGAGTGTGCTGGCTCAAGTTTGCCCCGGATTGATCGAGAACACTCTGTGACCGGGTCGAGCAGTGTCTCAGACTCGCCTCGTCATGCCAGCTTGTTTTACTTGACCTTCGTCGAAAATCTTGCTATAATAGGATTTGTGTGATTTCTGATGAGGACGATTGATGATTCTCAAGGTCGATCCACGCAATCCTCAAGGCCGCCATTTGCGCCGTGCGGCCAGCGTGCTGGAGGATGGCGGACTGGTCGTGTATGCGACCGATACACTCTACGGCCTCGGATGCGATATTTTCGCCAAGAAAGGAATGGAGCGTGCCTTGGCTCTCAAAGGACGAACGAAATTCCACAACCTCTCCTTCCTGTGTGCGGATCTCAGCGATATCGCCCGGTGGGCTCATGTTTCGACACCGGCTTACAAGATTATGAGGCGCTGCCTGCCGGGAGCCTATACCTTCATCCTGCCTGCCACACGCGAAGTCCCGAAGCTTGTGTTGACTCGACAGAAGACGGTGGGCATCCGAGTCCCGAATCATCCGGTCGCCCTCGGTCTTCTGCGTGAATTTGGGCGACCGATTACTTCCACAACCGCCACGACTCCAGACGGCGAGATTCTCAGTGATCCCGACGAAATCGAGAATCGGCTTGGACACACTGTCGACCTCGTCCTGGATTCAGGGATTATCGTTGGTGAGCCATCGACGGTTGTTGATATCACCGGCGACGAGGTCAAAATTCTGCGCTTAGGTAAGGGCGATCCTGCTCTCGTATTGTGAATTCCCCTCAGCCATCACATGAACCGTTGCCACAGCCCGAGCATCGGCGCGTATTTGCCGCGCCTGTTCAGGAGCTGGCAGCTTATGCTCTCATTCTCGGCGTCGTTCTGTTGGCTCTCGCCTTGCTCGCCAATCCCTGGGAGCGCCCGTGGCGATCGTTGGATGAGATCACCGCCGCGGCGGACGATTTCGTGATGAAGCAGGGAAGGCTTCCCGAATATCACACGCTGGCTCACACCGTGCGCTATCGCCCGGACGGTTTCTGGTCAGAGCGGATGGACTCAGCCGGTTTCGCCATGCGGCCTGCGCTGGCTTATCGCATCGATCTCTATCGGCGCGGTTGGGATACCTGGACGCTGGAATTGAACAGAGATGGCCGTGTTATTCGCCTCCTGCACAGGACAAGAGACGATGCTCCCGGCGCGCAACTGCGCTGGACGAATGTTCAGGAAGTCCTCCAACGGGAGATGGAGGTCACACTCGCATTGCCCGCCGAAGAGCTGACGCTTGTGTCGGATTCTCTTATTACGAGGCCGCAGCGCAATGACTATCTCTTCGAATATCAATGGCCGAAAGCTCTTGGTGAGCACGAGCGGCTGCGGGTTGTCTTGGCCGGAGAACACCTGGGCGCGCTCGCCGTCGTGTCAGATACCGTACTGACGACTGGAGGGATTTGGCCGTGGGGCGAGGGTGGCGAGTTCTGGCAGCGTTCTGTCGGAGTATTGCTGATATTTTTTGGGTGTGCGGTTATTCTCATTGTCCGCCGGGGACCGATGGCTTGGCGTCCGGGTGTCCTTTTCGGCGGACTTGCTCTCGCCCTTGTGGTGATTGAGCGTGTCTTACGCGTCCACTTCTACGAGATTTCGATTCCCGTCGGAGTGTCTCTCGACACTTATGTTGTGCGGACGGTTTTAGGTTCGGTTATCGATGCGGCGCAAGTGGCTATTGTGGTTGTGCTCGCCGTGGCGACGGGTGAGGCACTGAGCCGTGACCGTCTGCCAGAGGTGGCTACGCTGACACGATTCTCTCCCGCGCAGCCGCGTGAGGCCGCGGCGTGGGTATCGGCGGCAAGGGCGGCGCTGCCTTGGGCGATCTTGATTCTCATCGTCGAGGCCGTGCTCGCGTGGCGCACCACGCCCGTGGGGTTCATGCGTGTGGCTGCCGAGCAGCTCTCCTACGCCCTAAGTTCACCTGTGCCGATACTGACGGTTCTGGTTCAGACGATTCTGCACGCTCTCTGGCATGAAGGGATCTTCCGCTTATGGGCGCTTATTGTGTTGATTTCCTTGTTGCGGAATCGAGTCGCAGCGATCGTGATTTCAGCCGCGCTGGCGACCCTTTTCGGTACCGCGGGAGCTCTGGACTGGCCTCTGGCCCTGTGGTTCATTTGGGCAATCATCGCAGCGGGTTTGGTGACGCAGGCGGGGATTCGAGCCGCGTTCCTGCTGCATGTTCTGGTTCTGGGCAGTCACACGGCGCTGCTTCTGGTCTGGACCGGATTGGTCGAAGGTGGGTGGAGCGGTGGGGTCGTCGCGGGTTTGCTCCTTTTGGGTCTCCTTTCGATCGGTATTTGGGCGGAGAGCGCGAGGCGGCTTGCGAGTTGAAATTGTCTGACATATTTTTTACTTTATGAATGTCCGTTAGGTTTTGCGCGCTGAGCGCAACAAGCATCCATTCCTCGACGATGTGTGTGAGTGCGATTTCATATCCCATTGGAGGTTCATGTTGAAAATCCTTTTGCTCTTGAAGACCGTGGCCGACAGCGAAGCGTCGATCCGTCCAACTTCCGATGGCAAAGCGGTCAATCTGTCCGACATCAACTTCATTTTGAATCCGTATGATGAATATGCGGTGGAAGAAGCGCTGCAAATCCGTGAAAAAGCCGGCGAGGCCGAACTGGTAGCGGTTTGCTACGGAGACGATACCGCAACGAAGACTCTGCGCACGGCGTTGGCTCTGGGCGTTGATCGAGGCGTACATATCAAAGGTCAGCCGACATTTGATCCTCTCGCAACGGCGAAAACACTTGCCGCTGCGGTGAAGGATATGCCTTTCGACCTCATCCTTTGTGGGAAGCAGGCGATTGATGACGACAGCGCAGCCGTGGGAGTAATGGTGGCCGAACTCCTGGATATTCCCAGCGTCTCGGTTGTCGTGGATTTGGACATCGCCGATGGGAAGGTGAAGGCGACTCGTGAGATTGAAGGCGGCCACGAAATCGTTGAAACCGCATTGCCGTGTTTAGTGACGGCACAAAAGGGACTGAACGAACCACGCTATCCGTCGCTCAAGGGCATCATGGCCGCTAAGAAGAAGCCGATTGAAGAATTGGAGGCGGCTGCAATCGAGTCGCGAATTGAGACGATCAGTATCGGGCTGCCACCCGCGCGTCCGGCGGGACGCATCGTCGGGGAGGGAGTGGAGGCTGTGCCCGAACTTGTGAGGCTTCTGAAGCAAGAAGCCAAGGTACTTTAGCCGCGAAGAGGATTCGAGTCATGTCGAACATCATTGCTTTCTGTGAGTTGAAACAGGGGAAGCCGCGATCGGTCGCGAAGGAAGTCCTGTCGGCGTCATACCAAGTCGCACAAGGCCTTGGCGCGAAAGTCATAGGCGTGCTGGTTGGTCCACTTGCCGACGGTGCAGCTGATGAACTGACTTCTTTTGGAGCGGATCGTCTTGTTCATATCGGTCACTCGTCTCTGGAGGCTTATTCGACGGAAGGCTACGCTCAGGCCGTCGCCGAGGTCGCGAATTCGGAATCCCCCGCGGCGGTGCTCTTTCCAGCTTCAGCGATGGGTAAGGACCTGTCGGCGCGCGTTGCAGCCAAAGTCGGCCGTCCGCTCTTGACCGATTGCACGGAGTTGAAGGTCGAGGACGGACGATTGAAGATTGGCCGTCCCATCTATGCGGGCAAGGTTTTCATGAAGTCGGCGATTGCTTCGGATTGGGCCGTGATCTCTCTAAGGCCGAAGATTTTTCAGCCTCAAACGGTGGATGGCGCATCGGCGACTCTGGAGACTCGGGAAGTCACTTTGGACGAGAGCAAGATTCGTGCGAAAGTCGTCGAGGTCAAACAAGAGTCGGGCGCTACGGTGGATCTGACTGAGGCGGACTTCATCGTCTCCGGAGGCCGCGGCATGAAGGACCCGAACAACTTCGTCATCATCGAAGAGTTGGCCAAGTCCATCGGAGCGACCGTCGGAGCGTCGAGGGCGGTTGTGGATGCCGGATGGCGGCCGCACTCGGACCAGGTTGGCCAGACGGGTAAGACCGTTTCGCCCACGCTCTATGTCGCGGTGGGAATCTCCGGTGCGGTGCAGCACCTGGCGGGAATGAGCAGTTCCAAGATTATCGTCGCGATCAACAAGGATCCGGAAGCGCCAATTTTCAAGGTGGCAACCTACGGCGTCGTCGGCGATGCCCTGAAGGTTGCGCCTGCCTTGACCGAGGCGATTAATAAGGCGAAATCGGAGTAAGCTCGGCTGTGCCGGGTGTCATGTCCGTCACTTCTTTTGAGCTTTCGGGCTGAATTACCGAGAGGGGATTTGAGAGCGACAACCGCTTTGCTCCGCGTTCTGGCTCTAACGACGGGGCTTCTGATTCTCTTCGGCACTGATGGCCGCGCTGAGTCTCGTGTCGATAGCTTGTACGAGATTGCGCGTGAGGCCTACGACATCGGCGACTACGACGGAGCCGAATACGGAGCCCTGAAGGCGCTTGAACATGAGCCGCAGATGGGTGAGCGGCAGGAAGCCGAATTCCGCGAGCTTCTCGGATTCGTCTATGTGGCTCGTGGGCGGAACGATCTTGCCTTGAAGCAGTTCTACGAGGTTTTGAAGCTCGTTCCATCCCGCCAACTCGACCCTCTGACGACTTCACCGAAGATCATCGAGGTTTTCGACGAGGCCCGCCGCGAGTATGTCGAGTGGATGATGCTGCCACCGGCGGACCGCATTCCCCGCGCTGAGCTGTGCATGGCGGCCTCATGGCGCTCGCTTGTTCTGCCGGGGTGGGGGCAATTCTACAAAGGGCAGAAGGTGCGGGGCACTGTTTTCGCCGCTGCGCAGTTTCTGTCTCTGGCCACGCTGGTTGTCCTGCAGATCGAGGTGAATCGGCGGCATGATGACTATAGAGATCAGGAAGGGATCGGCGCGGCGGGTGCCTACGATGAATACACTCGCGTATGGCGGGCACGCAATATCGTTGGGTATTTTGCAGCGGGAGTCTATCTGGCGGCATACCTCGATGCGCTCTATGCGCGTCCTCCTCGGCGGTAGGGCTGTCTTCTTCGAGTCTCGGACAGGGTGCCCGGTCGTTGCCGCACCCTGTTTGCACTCTTGAACAAACCACTCACACCACGTTGAAGATTATCCTCGTCGGTCCAGCTTATCCGTTTCGTGGGGGCATTGCTCAGTACGGCCAGGTACTCTGCTTGAAACTGAATCAGGCCGGCCACATGGCATTGATGGTGTCGTTCAAGAAGCAGTTTCCGCGCGTGCTATTTCCGGGCAAAACGCAGATGGACCCCACTCAGGAGCCGCTGCCCGTGGAAAGCCGCGCTCGCTTTGCGCCGCTCAATCCCGTGAGTTGGTGGCGCAGCTACCGCGAAATTCGAAAAGAAAATCCCGATGTCGTCCTTTTCAACTGGTTCAATCCCTTCTTTGGACCGGGGTTCTGGGCTGTGAGTCGGCTCGTGCGGCGGGGGACGCGAGCGCGCATCCTTTACTTATTGCACAATGTGATTCCGCACGAATCGCCGCCGGGGAGCCGCCTGTTGACTCGCCTGGCGCTGCGCACGGCGCATTGTTACATCGCGCACGGCACATCCGTCGCGCAGGATCTCAAGCGCTGGCTTCCGGAGGTCAGTCAGGAGAATGTGGGCGTTTCGCCGCACCCCATCTATGATTGCTATGAGCCCTACAAGGAAGGCACGGGGCAGGCGCGCGCGACGCTGGGGATAACAGCGTCGAAGGTGCTCCTCTTTTTCGGCCTCGTGCGTGAGTATAAGGGACTGCGTTACCTTCTTCAGGCGGTGCCGGAAATCCTGCGGCGACTTGGGCAAGATGTTCACCTGCTTGTTGTGGGTGAGTTCTACGAGGATCGAAAAGACTACGACGATCTCATCGCCAGTCTGAGAATCGGTCAGCATGTTACGATTCACGATGAGTACGTGCCGAGCGAGGAAGTTGGGCTCTATTTCGCAGCGGCGGACGTGGCGGTCCTTCCTTACAAAACCGCGACGCAGAGTGGGATTATCCAGATGGCCTATCACCTGGAATGTCCCGTGATCACGACCGCTGTTGGTGGGCTGGGCGAAGTTGTGGAGTCGGGAGTGACGGGATTGGTTGTTCCGCCGGAGAATCCGCAGGCGATTGCCGAGGCTGTTGAGGAGTTCTATACGCGCGGTGGTCGAGCAGCTTTTCGGGAGGGTGTGGTGCGTGAGCGTGCGAAGTATTCGTGGGATGCAATGATAAAGACGATTGAGAGATTATCGGAGAGGTAGTCCAAAGGATGTCAGGCTTCGGGCGATGACAGCGAAGGAAATCAGCTACGATCCCGTCAAAGCCGCACTGGGGCGCTTAGTTTCGCGGCGCGCTTGGTTGCGGCGTCTCTTTTTCATGACTCTTGGAGCGCTGTTTCTGAGGGAGTGGCATGTCCGGAAGGCTCTGCGAGAGCTTGCCCGTTTGCGCTCGAGCTGGGAGATTCTCGATGCGGGCAGCGGCTATGGGCAATACGCCCATTTCATGGCGCGTCAGTTTCCGAATGCCAAGGTTCTTGGTATTGATGTGAAAAAGGAGCAGATAGACGATTCCAACTGGTTTGCCTCCAAGGTCGGGCAGATGAACTGCTTGTTTGATTATGCGGATTTGACCGAGTTTTGCCAGCCCGATACATTCCATCTGGCGCTCTCCGTCGATGTTATGGAGCATGTCGAGGAGGATGAAAAGGTCTTCGCCAATCTTCGCGACTCGCTCAGGGAGAACGGGTTTTTTCTTGTCGCCACACCGTCAACGAGCCAGCCGTCCGACATGGAGGGACACGAGTTCCACAGCGTCGTCGGGGAGCATGTTCGGGAGGGCTACGCCGAGAGCGAGCTGCGCAGGAAACTCGAAGGAGTTGCTTTCCGCATCCTGTGGATGAAGCGTACCTACGGACCTTGGGGAAATATCGCCTGGCATCTCTTGCAGCGATTTCCGATGCGCCTTCTGGATATCTCGAAAATCTTTGCAGTCTTGATTCTCCCGTATTACCTTCTGGTTTATTTGCCAGCGGCTTTCTGCATGGCGATGGATGTAAGAGTGCACAATACGCACGGCGGGGGATGGCTTGTCTTGGTTCAGAAGTAGACGGCTCGACAATGTGGTAGGTTCACTCCCTGTTAATAGGCAGAACGGGGTACTCCTATGACAGACCAGCGACATCCTTGGCGAGGGCTTTTGATTGCGACCGCGATTTGCATCGCGGCCGGAGTCTTCATCTTCGCGAATTATTTCTACGATGCGTTTCCGGAGGCGTCGGTCAAGTTTGACCTCACGCGGGCACAAGCCCTTGAGAGGTCGGCGGAGCTCCTTCGAGCGCAGGGTGCCGAAGATATCGCCGACTTTCATCACACAATTATCTTCTCGGTGGATTGGACGGCGTCGAATTATCTGGAGCGCGAAGTGGGCCTGGAGCGCGCCAATCGGCTCATGGCGGATTCGGTCGCGGTGTGGTCGTGGTATGTGCGCTACTTCCGGCCACTGCAGAAACTCGAATATGAAATCCACTATACGCCCAGCGGCCGCCTGGTGAAATACTCCCGCTATTTGGAAGAAGAGGCACCGGGGGCTTCTCTCTCTCTGGACAGCGCTCGGGTTCTGGCGCAGGAGTATCTCGTGGCCACGACCGGCCTTGTGCTTGGCGATTTGGAGGAAAAAGTCGCTGAGTTCACAGACATGCCGGGACGCCGTGACCACAAGTTTGAATGGGAGCTCAGAGATTTTCGTGCGAAAGAGGCCACCCAGCGCTATCGAGTCGAAATCCAGGGAGATGAAATCGGCTTCTTCCACGAATATGTGAAGGTCCCGGAGGCCTGGCAGCGCGAGTACAAGCGAGAGCGCGCGTCGAACGAGCTCTTCGGCAATCTGGCTGAACTTCTCGCGCTCCTTCTCGCGGTCGGCGTAGTCGTGACCCTGTTTCGTCAGTTGCGTCAGCGAAACCTGACGGGTCGCATTCCGCTCGTCATCGGAGTGGCCCTTGCCATCGGACTGTTTCTGGTTGCCTTGAATTCCCTCCCGCTCGTGTTGTCCGGGTACGACACGACAGACTCTTACGCCAGTTTCTTCCTTAGATTTATTCTCATCGCGCTCTTTGGGTCGGCGATGGTCGGTGCCCTCGTCTGGCTTGCGGCGCAATCCGGCGAACCGCTCTATCGGCGGCTCTTGCCGGAGAAGCTGAGCCTGGAGGGAACCTTTTCGGCACCGGCGACGCGCACACGAGCCTTCGCACGAGCGACGGTCGCAGGCTATGCGATGGCATTCGGCCATATTGGTGCCGTGATTCTATTCTATCTCTTCGGAAAGAAGGTGGGTTTCTGGACTCCGCAGGAAGTGGATTACTCGAATGCTGTTTCGGCGTATCTCCCCTGGCTTTATCCTCTCGTTACCTCGTTTTATGCGGCGACCTTCGAGGAGTTCGGTTTCCGTCTGTTTGCCATTCCATTTCTGAAGAAGATATTTCGCAGCACCTTTCCGGCGGTTCTCCTCCCAGCGCTTATCTGGGGCTTTCTCCATTCGAGCTATCCGCAGGCACCGGGCTGGGTGCGAGGGATTGAAGTCGGTGCCATCGGTGTCGTGGCTGGCTACGTGATGCTGCGCTTCGGCATTCTCGCGACGCTCGTGTGGCATTATACCGTTGACGCTTTCTTGATCGGTTTCTTCCTGTTGAAGTCGGGCAGCACTTACCTTGTCGTCTCGGGCGTTATCGTGAGCGCCGTGCTTCTGGTGCCTCTGGGGATTGCTCTGGCTTATGTCGTTCGCCGCGGCAGCTTCGCGTCAGACGAAGCATTGACGAACCGCGAGCTCGAGGCAAAGATT
>CAZJAD010000081.1:9574-10185 GCA_964543855.1 uncultured Alphaproteobacteria bacterium | reverse complement strand
AGATTCTAAGTCGCCGCGAGTGGGTGCCCTCACCCCTCGCGAGACGAAGCTCAGAGGAGTGGGTAGCATAGTACGGTTATGCGTTTTCGCCACAGTAGACTGAATTCGCCCGGCAGTATTCATTTCGTCACGACGATTACGCGAGGTCACCGTTCACGATTTGCTGATGAAAAGACCTGTAAAGAAGTATTAGAAGTCTTTGAATACTACCGAGCGAAGTTTGAACTGGTGTGCTATGGATATGTCCTCATGCCGGATCATTTGCACGCGGTTTTGCACCAATCGAACGAAGGCAGTCCGGTGTCATCACTAATGGAGAATTTCAAGCGATTAACCGCTCGCAGAGTTTTTCCGGCAAGAACAGATGTTGGGACACTCTGGACTCAACACTATGATGATGTTCCGGTGCCGGGAACTCAGGCGCTGAAAACGAAATTGCAGTACGTACACCACAATCCTGTCCGAAGGGCGCTTGTGGAATATGCTGAGGATTATCCGTGGTCAAGTGCCAGGGATTACGCAGGGCGGGGTCTGGGAATTGTACAAGTCACGATGGATTTCTGATTACGCGAGGGGTGAGGGCACCCACTCGCGGCGAGATATTAAGGTGA
>CAZJAD010000081.1:0-9474 GCA_964543855.1 uncultured Alphaproteobacteria bacterium | reverse complement strand
GGGCACCCACTCGCGGCGGAATCTCAAGGTGAGGATACGCGCTCGCGGCGAGATATTAGGGTGAGGGCTGTTACTCGCGGCGGGATACTAAGGTGAGGATACGCGCTCGCGGCGAGATATTAAGGTGAGGGCACCCACTCGCGGCGGAATCTCAAGGTGAGGATACGCGCTCGCGGCGAGATACTAAGGTGCGGGCTGTTACTCGCGGCGGAATCTCAAGGTGAGGATACGCACTCGCGGCGGGATATTAACGCGAGGGGTGAGGGCACCCACTCGCGGCGAGATATTGACGTGAGGGCTGTTACTCGCGGCGAATTGACAGGGTCGGCTGCAAGCAGCCGACACCGCGGAAAAAATGAGTGCCGGGTGAATCAGGAGACTCACCGCGGCGGAGAGAAAAAGTAGAACACTATGCTGGAACCGGTTGGACAGAAACTTGATTTGGTGAAGTTCGAGAAGGAGACTCTCGACTTCTGGAAGACGCACAGAATCTTCGAGCGGTCGATTGCCGAGCGCGAAGGGCAGCCCGATTATGTCTTTTACGACGGGCCTCCGGGAACGAATGGCCCGCCGCACATCGGGCATATGATGCAAAGCGCGCTCAAAGATTTGTGGCCCCGCTACAAGACGATGCAAGGCTTTCGCGTGCTGCGCAAGGCGGGCTGGGATACGCACGGGCTGCCGGTGGAGCTCACCGCCGAGCGCGAACTGGGCCTGAAGTCGAAGCGCGAAATCGAATCGTACGGCGTGCAGAAATACATTGACTATTGCCGCTCAACCGTCTTTCGCTACAAGAAGACCTGGGAAGATGCGATCTGGCGCATCGGCCGCTTCCTGGACCTCGAAAACGCCTACGCGACCTACGAGACCTACTACATCCAGTCGGATTGGTGGACGCTCAAGCAGGCGTGGAAGCTGGAACTCGAAGGCGAGGAACGCGAAGCGGCAATTCGTCGCGGGCAATCGCCACGGTATTTGTATCGCGATTATCGCATTCTCCCCTATTGCGCGCGGTGCGGCACATCGCTTTCGAGCTTCGAAGTGGCGCAGGGCTACGAAGAAATCACGGAGCTTGCGCTCTTTCTAAAATTCAAGGTTCGCTGGGCGGAGGATACCTACTTCACCGCGTGGACGACGACGGCGTGGACGCTGCTTTCGAACATCGCGCTTGCGGTTGGGCCGGATGTCGAATATGCGAAGATTCAAGTCACGCAGGCGGGGCCGGGAACGAAAGTTGGCGAGAAACTCATTGTCGCGAAAGTGCGCCTTGAACTGTTGCGGCCGCTCTTGGGCGAGTTTGAAATTGTCGAAACGGTACTCGGAAAGGACATTGAGAATCTCGCGTACGAACCGCTGTGGGATTTCCTTGAGCAGCCGGGCGAAACGGCGCATCGCGTTTTTGCCGACAGTTATGTGACGACGGAAGAAGGCACGGGGCTTGTGCATCTGGCGGCGTACGGCGAAGACGACTTCCGCATCATCCGCGAGAAGGGACTGCCGATGGTGCAGAATGTCGATGCGGACGGTCAGGTGACGAGGAACGCGGGCAAATACGCCGGGCGTTACTTCAAAGACGAGACGCTCGAAGGAGACATTCTCGACGATCTTGAATCGCGTGGATTGCTGCTTGGTCGCGAAGATTACACGCACACTTATCCGTTCTGCTACCGGTGTGAAGCGCCGCTGTTGTATTTCGCGCGTCCGTCGTGGTTCATCCGGACTTCGGCGATGCGGGAAACGATGCTGAAAGCGAACAGCCTCATCGGCTGGCGGCCGGACCATATTCGCGACGGGCGTTTCGGGAAATGGCTCGAAGGCGCGATTGACTGGAATGTGACGCGCGAGCGCTATTGGGGCAGTCCGCTGCCTATCTGGAGATGCACCGAGCCGGGCTGCGATCATGAAGTCTGCGCGGGAACACTGAAGGAACTCGACGAACTTGTTCGCGCATCCGGACAGCCGGGATTGCCGCCTGATTTCGACCCGCACAAGCCGGCGATTGATGAAATCGTTTTGCGATGCCCGAAGGGTCACTCGATGCGGCGCGAGAATTTCGTGCTCGACAGCTGGTTCAACGCCGGTTTGATGCCGTGGGGACAGTTCGGCTTTCCGTCGGAAGCGGACGCCGGAAAACTTCTCGAAAGCCAGTATCCGTGCGACTTCATCTGCGAGGCGATTGACCAGACGCGCGGATGGTTCTACACGCTGCTGGCGTGCTCGTGTCTCGTGGCGACGGCACAGATCAAGCACTGGCGCGAGCAGGGTGACATGGAGCGCGCACGCATCTGGGAAGATCCACGCAACTGGTCGTCCTACAAGAATTGCATCTGCACCGAGCTCGTCCTCGACCCGGAAGGATTGAAGATGAGCAAATCGCGGGGCAATGTCGTCGACCCGATGTATCTCTTCGAGACGCACGGCGCGGATCCCGTGCGCTGGGCTTTCTACGCGTCGAATCCGTGGAACACGAAGCGCTTCAGCGAAGAGGAAATCGCGGAAGATATCCGGTCGGTTTTCCTGCCGCTTTGGAACGCGTACAGTTTCTTCGTGACCTACGCGCGTATCGACGGATGGAAACCGAAGAAATCCGGCGGCAAGCGAGCGACGGGCCTGATGGATCGGTGGATTATTTCGGAATACCAGAGGCTCGTCGGGGAAGTGATCGCCGCGCTGGATGATTACGATGTGGCGACGGCCGCCGGAGCGGTGACGAATTTCCTCGACCTCCTGACGAACTGGTACATTCGCCGCTGCCGTCGGCGTTTCTGGAAATCGGAGAACGACAAGGACAAAGAGGCGGCCTACGAGACGCTCTACGCGGTGCTGACCGGTTTGGTGCATCTTTTAGCGCCCTTCCTCCCCTTCCTGACAGAGCGCATGTACCAGAACCTCGTGCGCGGCTTTGACAAGAAAGCGGCGGACAGCGTGCACCTGTGCAGCTATCCGGTTGCCGACGCCGGTCTGCGTGACGCGGAGCTGGAACATCGCATGGCACGGGTTATGAAGGCCTGCACGCTGGCGAGGGCACTTCGACAGGAGCGTAACCTCAAGGTGCGACAGCCGCTTGCAGCCCTTCGGTGGGTGGTGCCGAACGAGGAGACCGCCGAGGGAACGCTGGCCCCGTTTTTGCGCATACTTGGCGACGAATTGAATGTCAAAGAGGTTACTTTTCATACAGATGACACAGACCTGGTCACTCTTTCCGCCACCGCCAATTTCCGGGCGTTAGGCCCCCGGGTCGGTAAGAAGATGAACGAAGTGGCTGCCGGAATCGCCGGTCTGCCGGAGGAGACGATCGGTCGTGTCGAGAAGGGTGAGAGCATCCGTGTGACAGTCTCGGATGGAGAAGCGGTCGAGATCACGCCGCATGACATTCAAGTGCGGCGCATCGAGCGGCCGGGAGTCGCGCTGAAGAGCGACGGGTTCATGACGGTGGCGCTGGATACGCGCCTGACGGATGAGCTTGTCGCCGAGGGACTTGCTCGCGAGTTTGTGCACCTTGTGCAAAATGAGCGGAAAGCGGCAAATCTGGAACTAACAGATCGCATTTATTTGACTGTCTGGGTGCCGGGAGCTTCGAAGGCCCTGGCAGACGCGATTGAAGGTCACGGCGATTATATCCAACGGGAGACGCTGGCGACAAGACTTACGATAGGAGCTGACCCGTTTGAGGGAACCAAATTGAAGGCGAACGGGTTAGAGTTTGTTCTGGGGATTGAAAGAATGCATGATCCCATACATAAAGGTGGACGTACATGAGTGCCAAAGTGAAGAGAAAGACAAAGGACAAGGACAGCGAATCGGGGCGTTACGGTCCGGAAGACAAGGAATACTTCCGGGAGCTCATCATGAACAAGCGTGCCCAGTTGCTGAAGGAGCTTGGCTATCTGAAGGAGACATCGCTCGAGGCGACGACGGACGAATACTCGGGCGACAACTCCACCTACAGCTTCCACATGGCGGACCAGGGCACCGACGCACAAGAGCGCGAGAAAGCTTTTCTGTTTGCGCACCGTGACGGGAAGTTCCTGGCCTACCTGGACCGAGCAATGGAGCGCATCGAGAATGGGACCTACGGCTACTGTGAAGAATGTGGCCAGCCGCTGCTGAAGAAACGGCTGGAGGCGGTACCTCACGCGCGGATGTGCGTTGATTGCAAGACAAAATTAGAAGAGAAGTAGTGCCAACCTTCCGCATGTTCGGAGTCGCGCTGGCACTGGTTTTCCTTGATCAAGCCAGCAAGGCGGCCGCGCGCGGCTGCCTTGTCCCCGGGCAACCGGTGCCCGTTTTGGGGAAGCGCCTCTTCCGACTCACCTTAGTAGAAAATCCGGGCGTCGCTTTTGGTTTGCGTTTGGCCCACCCCACCCTCCTGCTCATTGTCGGTCTGGTTGCGACCGTCGTTTTGTCTGTCATGCTTGTGCAATTAGCGCGAAAAGGCTCATTTCTGCGATTTCCAATTGTTCTCTTTCTGGCGGGAGCCCTCGGAAACTCCATTGACCGCATTGTATTCGGTCGCGTGACCGATTTCCTCGATTTCGATTTCCCGGATTTTATCATGCAGCGCTGGCCGGTGTTCAATGTTGCCGACAGTTGCGTGACCATCGGGATCGTCCTGCTTTTTATTCTGATGCTCTTTTCGACTCAGCAGTCGTCGCGACAGAGCTCGGAGTCCATCACACAAAGCTCATAACAGCGAGCTGCACAATTACGCGCGGGGTGAGGGCACCCCACGCGGCGGGAAAAAGCCCCTAACGACAAACTCCATCCTTTTCTTCATCTTCAGGAGGCGAAAGATGAAGGCACGAAATCTTGTTTCCATTCTATCGGGAATCGCTCTGCTTCTTGCGGCTGTCGCTGCATTTGCGCAGCCGCCGGACAGCTTGTGGAGCCGAACCTACGGAGGGGGAGACGCGGATCGGTGCTTGGCTATACAGCAAACAAGAGATGGTGGCTATGTCTTGGCGGGGGAAACGTGGTCCTACGGTGCTGGTGAGCTTGATGCATACCTGGTGAAGACGAACGTTGACGGGGACAGCGTTTGGAGCCACGCCTACGGAGGAATTCGTCACGAAGCGTGCTACTCAATCCAGGAGACATCGGACGGCGGTTATATCCTGGGTGGTGCCACCGGCTATTTCACTCAGCCAGACGGAGAAACAGACTTCTGGCTTGTGAAGACCGACAGCCTCGGGTCAGAACTCTGGAGCCGCACCTTTGGGAATAGTCAGTATGACTACTGCTATTCCGTCCAACAGACATCGGACGGCGGCTATGTTCTTGGCGGGTATACCGGCGGTGTATTTGGCGTGTTTTATACGGATTTCTGGCTGGTGAAGACGGATGCGAGTGGCGACAGTCTTTGGAGCCGAGTTTACGGGGGCAATTCATTTGACGAGTGCACTTCTGTTCGACCGACCACGGACGGAGGGTATGTCTTGGCGGGATATACCCGTTCGTTCGGCGCAGGCACGGACGATTTCTGGCTTGTGAAGACAGATGCGAACGGCGATAGTCTGTGGAGTCGAACATTCGGAGGGAGTTCCTATGACTATTGCTTCTCGGCGCAGCAGACGGCAGACGGTGGTTACATCCTCGCCGGGGGTACCGAGTCCTTTGGCTCGGGGGCACGTGATTCCTGGCTGGTGAAGACAAATGCGAATGGTGACAGTCTGTGGAGTCGTACATTTGGAGGCAGTGGTGACGATTGGGCCCGATCGGTTCAAGAAACGCTAGACGGTGGCTACATCTTGGCAGGATTCACACAGTCCTTTGGGGCAGGCGGTTACGACTTCTGGATTGGTAAAGGTGACTCGAACGGAGACAGCCTTTGGAGCTGCACCTTTGGTGGCGAGCTGGATGACCTCTGCTACTGTGCCACGCAGACTTTTGACGGTGGCTATATTTTAGCGGGAAAGACTGAATCGTTCGGGTTCGGACAGGTATTCAACCCTGATTTCTGGGTGGTGAAGACGGGGCCGGAACTGGCGGCTGAGGGTTACGAGGTTTCTCTGCCCGAAAGGTACGCGCTCCGCCAGAATTGGCCGAATCCATTTAATGCGACGACGCAGATTGCGTATGATGTGCCTCGGATGGGTCATGTGACGCTGACCGTCTATGATTTGCTCGGGCGGGAGGTCATGACGCTTGTGGATGGCGTGCAGACTGCGGGAAGTCACTACTCGATTTTTGATGGCTCAGGTTTGGCATCCGGAGTCTATTTCTATCGCCTTGACAGCGGAGATTTCGTGACGTCGAGGAAGATGGTGCTGCTCAAGTGAGTAGGTATCCTGCAATGAGACACCTCATAGTGTTCGCAGCCGCGCTGCTATTGGTGTTCGACACGATATGGGCGCAGGACAGCCTGGGAATGCGGCGTGTCGCCACACTGAACTATTGGCAAGGCGTATGGGACATGGAGATCTTTGGGAGCACTGCGTACGCTGCTGGCTGCATGTCCGGTCTCCATCTCATGGATCTCTCCGATCCGGCGGAACCGGTCGAAGTGATGTGCCGTGACGGTGCCGCACTTAGTGTCTGCATTAGCGGCAATCGAGCCTACGTCACGACCGGCTTCGGCGGCGTGGTTCTGGACATCTCCAATCCGACGCAGCCGCAGGAGCTTGGCCGGTGGCACGATGGCATATCTTGGGGCATTCTCGTGGATGGGAATGTTGGAGTGGTCACGACGGAGGAGGGTTCCCCGTTCGTGCTGGATGTCTCCGATCCGGAGAATGTGCATATCATTGGCAATGATCCGTTTGCAGGTTGCTACATGGGACTGGTGGGCATGGCCGGGGAATACTTCTGTCTCATGGGCCGTACAGGCACATTCGACGGTGGGTTGAGACTGTATGACCTGAGCAACCCAGAGCAGCCAATTCAAGTTGCTGCGATTGACACAAATTACTCGACGTGTGATGCGGTTATCTACGGAGGCTATGCCTACCTCGCCACCAATAGTTTCGGGCTGCGCATCATTGATTTGTCCAATCCTCTGCAACCCGTCGTCGTCGCTATCTGTGACGATAGTGTCAACAGTCCTTGCCATGCTGTCACGGTCACAGGGAATCATGCGGTCGTAGGGAAAGAATGGGGACTGAACATTTGGAATGTTACCGATCACAGTAATCCGGTTCTCGAAGGCTCGCTGACCACAAACACGCCGGCACAGCAGCTCTTCAGCACAGGAGCATTCGTGTACGTTCCTGTCTACTACCCCTCCATAAGGTCAGCAACAGTTATAGACATCTCGAATCCGGCTGCGCCGACTGAGGTCGGTTCATTTGGCGACATGGGGTGCCTCTGCCGTATGACGGTGAGTGGAACGACGACCTATGTTGCCGACTGCTGCGCTGGGCTGAGAATCCTTGACACAGCCCGCCCTGATAGCGTGTTCGAAGTGGGATGTTCAGGACTGGCTGGTATCGACTCACGCTGCGTTGATGTCGCCGTCAGGGAGGATTACGCATACCTGCCAGACGATTATCGGGATCTCTTGGTTGCAGACATGCGTGACCCGGCGCACCCGCAGCTTTCCTTGGGCTGGCAGGCAGGCTACACGGCCAACTTGTCCCGAATCATCATCGCCGGTAGTTACGCATATGTCGCTGACGATTGCTATCAGCGTGTTCACACGTTCAGTCTGGCAAATCCCTCTTTGCCCATGTGGGTGGATTCGCTGAACTTGCCTGGTGAGTGGGTACCTGTTGGGTTAGCCATGTTCGACGGTTTCCTGTGTGCTGTGCACTGGGATGGCTTCTATACCCTCAGCTTGGCAAATCCGGCAGCGCCACAACTGGTGGGATCACTTCAGGAGCCGGCGGGATCTGATCTTGCCATCGTTGGTCATTATGCCTTTGTCGCCGCGAGTTCAGTCGTGCGCATCATTGATCTCAGTGATCCGTCTCAGCCTACGATTGTCGGACAAATACCGGTGGAGTGTCGTGCGATTGCTGCCCACACAAGCACGCTGATTACGGCGAAGGCAAATGATCTTAAGGCGTGGAACATCACGAATCCACTGACCCCACAGTTGGTAGGGTACTACATGACCCACGCAGAGATCGAGAATATCGAACAGATCGAGGATATAGATATTCTGGATGGCTGTGTGCTCACGGTCAGTCCGTACCGGTTTCGGGCGTACGAGTGCGATGCCTTGCTCGAAACAGAGGAGTGCCGTGTTACTGCACCGCAGACATTTGCTTTGCATTCGTGTTACCCGAATCCATTCAATGCGACGACACAGATTCGATTTGATGTTCCGAAGGCAGTGCAAGTTGAACTGAGAGTCTTCAACATGCTTGGGCAGCTTATAGCAATAATGGTTAATGAGAAACGGGCAGCAGGTTCATATACTGTACGCTGGGATGGGAGCCAAGCAGCCTCGGGGATTTACATCTACCAACTCAAGGCGGGGGATTTTGTCGAAGCCAAGAAGATGGTGCTGCTGAAGTAAATTCCGGCAGGGTCGGGGACCCTGCTCGGCGATTTGATCCGCGACCGGAGGTCGCGGGTAGTGTGAGGGCTTGTGTGAGGCTGGTTTTTCCGGGCGAATCGGGAAATTCGCCGCAGCGGGATTCCGGCAGGGTCGGGGATCCTGCACGGCGATTTGTTTGGGTCGGGGACCCTGCTCGGCGAGACAGTTGTTTAAGCTTTCGGGGAGGTAAGCATGAAAGCAATTATCTGTCTTGTTGTCATTGCGTTCGCAATGGTGGGCGCAGTTCTGGCGCAGCCGAATCCCGATGCGTGGAATCGGGTGGATCGCTGGAACGATATGTGGATGAATCAGTATCCGTCGGGTTTCGGGAACGAATCACCAACGGGGTCGGGAGGGGCCGAAGATCCCTGTTATCCCGGAACCTGGGCCCCACAGTGTGAACTGCCTGGAGGTTCCGACCAGCAGTACCTCTACTTGTCCACGGTTTGGATTGGGGCCATCATCGACAGCGGCGGTGTTGAGTCACCACGCGTCTCGGTTGGTTGGGACGGATGGATTCACGATATTGTTGAGCTGTTCCCAGACGAGAATGATCTGATTATTGAACGCTCCACGCGTGACTCGGTGAACTGTTTCGGCGAGCCAATCTTCGACCCACAAGCCATTGCCGACCACGAGTACACTACTCTCGCGCTCACCGATACGATGACCGATCCATTCTGGGTCAATGAGGATCCCGTTGATGGCCGGCATCGACCGCTAGGTGTGAAGATCAAACGGACAACCTATTCAATGGTCGATGAACCGTGCAATCACATCTACTGGATTCGATACCAGATCGAGAACATCGGCGAGAACACTCTGCGCGATGTCTACATAGCGCATTATGTTGATGGGGATGTGGGGGCGATCTGGGAACAACCCGACTGGCATCAGGATGACCTTGCTGGGTTCGAGCCAACGCATCAGATTGCGTATATCTGCGACAATGACGGACGACCTTACGACGACAACTCGGGCAACGACTTCTCCGC
>CAZJAD010000080.1:0-10261 GCA_964543855.1 uncultured Alphaproteobacteria bacterium | reverse complement strand
GGCAATGTAGGAGCTTGCCACACTCGAAAGTCCGGCATAGCCTTTCTCGTCATAAAAGAGGTTCCGGTCGCCCTTCCAGAGCGTTTGATGGAAATGCATGCCGGATCCTGCTTCGTTAAACAAAGGTTTCGGCATGAAGGTGACGGATTTCCCGGCTTCAAATGCCGTCATTTTGATGATATATTTCGCGCGTTGGCCTGCATCCGCTACCCACGGCATCCGCCCTGGAAGAATCTCGATCTCCGATTGCCCCGGTCCTCCGACTTCGTGATGGTGATAGCGCACCGGAATCCTCGCCTCTTCCAGGCGCTGTACCATCTTGGCTCGCAGGTCATAGAGCTGATCCAAGGGTGGAGAAGCGTGGTACCCGGATTTGCGTGGAATCTTGTAGCCAAGATTGCCTCGCATATCTTGAGCGGAATTCCAGTCAGCTTCTGCCGAGTCAATCCGGTAGCTGGCAAGGTTCACATCGTTCTGATAGGAGACTTGGTCAAAGATATAGAACTCGAACTCGGGAGCCCAGAGACTTCGATCCGCAATACCGCTCGCCCGAAGCGCCTCTTCGGCGCGCCCCGCGATGCTCCGCGGATCTCGCGGGAACGAGGCGCCGGTGCCGGCATCGCGGACAAAAGAAATGAACGACAGCGTCTTCGAAGACCAGAACGGATCCCAGAGAGCCGTGGAAGCATCGGGAATGAGTATCATGTCTCCCGCTTCGAGGCTCTTGAATCCTGGAATGGACGATCCGTCAAAAGGAACGCCGCTCTCGAAGATCTTCTCCGTTAATTGAGAGGCCGGGAGAGTCAGGTGGTGCCAGCCTCCAAAAAGATTCGTGAATTGCAGGTCAATCGCGGTCACCTGCTCACTCTTGGCCAAAGCGAGAATCTCGCGCATGTTGGTGTTCATGATTCGGAAAGGTTTGCTCAAATTAGAGGTGATGAATCTCGAAACCGTGGCGCCGTGCGAGGTGATCAGCTATGATGGATCGGTGGCATCGTGTGAAATCCTCCTCGAAACAAAGCAGGCAGACATTCTGGTCGGGGGACTGCTCGAGGATTTCCAGCAGGAGGACATCGTGACGGTCCAGAGGCTCTTGGAGATAGGTGCGCAGGATGCTGAAGTCTTTTTCTCGCTCATACTGATGTCTTGTCTCCGGCGGGACACCGAGCTGTGGCAGGTGAATATAGGCGATTTTCTTCTTCGCCAGCGCGTCGGTGAGTGGAGTCTTGGAGAACCCTCGCTTGCGGCTTGCTGCACGGTGCCGAATGTCAATGACCGCCGAGATTCGTTCGCGCACCAACAATCCGAGGAATTCAGGAAGTGTGCGCCCTTCGTAGCCCAGAGTGAAGATGCGGAACCGAGGGCGCTGCGGTGTCGAATGCTCACTACTCGTCTTTGGGTTCATATTCGGCGAAGAGGCGGCCCCAGGGCGTTTCCCTCTTCCATCGCTTGAAAACCCTACGATCCTTGAACGGCCAGCGGTAGTAATCGTGGTAGAGCTCTGAGCCGAGAATGAAAATGCCGACCAGAGGCGTTTGGAAGAAAAGCTTCTGAAGGGATTTCAGTGGGCCAAACCACAGAAGGTCTCCCACGCGGCTGGCGCTGTTGTCTCCGACGGTGAATCCCCAGTTTTCGCCGGAAATGTCGTTGCCCACAACTTCGATATCTCGCGGGTCACCCACGCCAAGTTGTTGTTCATGTGCGATGCCGATATAGTCAATCGAGAGAGGATCAAACCCCATCATCTTCGCCGCCACAGCGTCGATGGCAACCTGGTCAGCGCTGGCAAGCAGGTAGTTCTTCACCTCCGGAATCATCGTGCGCGGCCCGGGGCCGTTTCCCCCCGTCGTGCCATCCATGATGGCAAAGATCCCGGAGTGAATCTCCTTCTGAATGGCTAAGAGGTCAACCAGTGTCTTGTGAATCCAGGTATGCGTGGAGTATCGCTTGGTGTTGAGGAGGCCGCCGAATGCGTTCTTCATTGCACCGGTCGTGGTCGTATAGATGTGGCACTTGACCGTAGGCAGATGAACGATGTTCTTGCCGTGAAAGAAGTCCGGGACCCGGATCCCTTCGGGATAGATTTTGTCCAGGACGAGCATCTTTCGCTTTGGCCGGTAGATTTCCCATTTCATGTCTCCGGCTCTGAAGTTGAAAAGTACCGGCACCTGATGCTTCCGGAAGACGGATTCATATTTGTTGAGGTTGTCGCCTTTGAACGCATTGGTGACGACGGTCTTGTTCTCGACGCACACCAGGTCGCTCAGTCCTGCTTCCCGAAGTGCCAGAATTGTCCCTTCAAGCTGCCAGGGCGTCGTGTTGGCGCCGGGGAAAGGGTAATGCCACGAGATATTATCCTTCAGGATCGTCGTTGTGCCGGAAGCCAAAGCTTTGGTCGCCTCTGCGAATTCACAGAGACGATGGATGTCCGTCAGTACGGTTTGTGGGGTCGTCTTCAGGACTGCGACGCGGGCTTTCGCCATCTCGTTTCCTCTTTTCTCTTCTTCCCGGGTGCCGGAGTCAGTGCCCGCACGCCCTTTGGCAGCAGTTCGACACGCCGCTGTCGATAGAGCTTTCCCAGCCCGCGCTTGAACGCCTTTTTCGAAAGGCCGAACTCTGCCCAGATTTCCGCTGCCGATGAATGGTCATCAAAGGGCATGACTCCACCGGCTTTCTGCAGTCGATTCCAGACGACTCGCGCTTCCAACTCGATTTTGGCTGCCAGTCTGCTGGATTCTGAGCGGCGGCGGCGCGGTAGTCGTCCGACTTCCCGCTCGAGCGTTGGCGTGCTACTCCTCTTGAGGTTCGGCGCTTTCCGCAACGCTCGCTTGACTCGGCGGGCCGTCGAAGAGGCACCGCGCCGTGTAATCTTGGCAGCCATTGGTTTGTTGTGTCAGACGAAACTCTCCTAAGATAGCACAATGCCAGCAAACTTGCAAGTCCCCGGTTTGGCTGCGTTAAATCTCCGGTTGACAATGGCATGGTGGTTGCTTATATTACTGCGGAAGGGACAAATTCAATGAGCGAACACCCAAAAGAAAGTTGTGGCCTCTTCGGCGTATTCGGTCATCCTCAGGCGGCTGAACTGACCTATCTGGGACTCTTCGCCTTGCAGCATCGCGGCCAGGAGTCGGCGGGCCTCGTGACCTCCGATGGGCACCAGCTCCATTCCTGCAACGGCCCGGGATTGGTCGCCGATGTCTTTCACGACCACGGTGTTTTCGCACGACTGAAGGGGAAATCGTCCGTCGGTCATGTTCGCTATTCAACGGCCGGTGATCTGTCAGCGCGGAATGTCCAGCCGCTTGTCATCACGACCAAGGATGGCCCGATAGCCGTTGGCCATAACGGCAACCTCACGAATGCCGAGGAGCTGCGCCGCACCCTGTCGGCGGAGGGAGCCATTTTCCAGACGAGCAGCGATACGGAACTGATCGTGCATCTGGTGGCACGATCTCGGGCCAAGACATTGGTCGAGCGAATCCGGGAAGCATTGGAGCGCGTGACGGGAGCCTACTCGCTCCTTTTCCTTTCCCCAAACCAGCTCGTCGCTGCGAGGGACCCACAGGGATTCCGCCCTCTCGTTCTGGGACGGAAGGGCGAGGCGGTCATGGTGGCTTCCGAAACCTGCGCCTTTGACCTGACCGGCGCGAGCTACGACAGAGACATAGAGCCCGGGGAGATTCTCGAAGTGGATGTCAGTGGTCAGAAATCGACGCGATTTGGCGAGCCGCGGCTTTGCCACTGCATCTTTGAGCTCATCTATTTTGCCAGGCCGGACAGCCATATCTGGGGCGCTCCGGTGGACGAGAGTCGTCGCCGGTTCGGCGAGCGCTTGGCCCACGAGGGACCTGCCGATGCCGACATTGTGATTGCGGTGCCGGATTCCTCCAATACGGCCGCGGTCGGCTACGCGCACGAAAGCGGAATCAAGTTCGACATTGGTCTGATCCGCAATCACTATATCGGTCGGACTTTCATCAATCCCAGTCCCTTCATGCGCACCTTCAATACTCGCATCAAATACAACGCGGTCAAGGATGTTCTTCACGGCCGGCGGGTCGTCATTGTGGAGGATTCCATCGTACGCGGCACGACCTTGAAGAAGCTCGTTGGACTCCTGCGGCACGCGGGCGTTCGAGAGATACATGTGCGGGTTTCATCGCCGCCCATCCGCCATCCCTGCTTCTATGGAATGGATTTCCCCACGCGAAAAGAACTCATTGCCGCTTGGAATACGGAAGAGGAGATCCGCGGTTTTCTGCAGGTGGATTCTCTAAGATACCTGTCTCTGGAAGGGCTTCTGGAGTGTGCGCCGGATAAGGCCAGCGGCTTTTGTACGGCTTGCTTCAGTGGCGACTATCCCGTGCCGATTCCCCCGGACGAAGGCCGGGCACTCCTCGAAGAGACCGGTGATTCCTGGGCGCAGGAGAAACTCGAGCAGCTCCTGGGCGGATTGCCCTGAAGTCCCACACTCGCCTTTCTGTCTATCCACGCAGCGTTCTCCGAATAAGGTGACCGAGGTCGTTCCGAAGAAGAAAGAGGTCTCAGTCCTTTTGCCAGACTCGGCCGGCGTAGAGGCGCATCGCAATGGGGGCCGCTCAGGGGCAACCGGAGCTGATCATGGCCCGGTCGTGAGTATCCCCAATGTGATCACTCTCGGCCGTGTCCTGTTGCTCGTGCCGCTCTTCTACTTCTTGAAGCGCGGCGAGCAGGGCCACGGGAATTCCTGGGCGTTAGCGATCATGGCCGTCGCGCTGGCAACGGATCTCCTGGACGGATTCCTCGCTCGGCTCCTGAAACAGGAGACAGATTGGGGCCGCGTTTTCGATCCGTTGGCCGACAAAATCTGGATTGCGGGCTTGGGCATTTTTCTGGCGCTCCCTTGGCGCCAAAACCCGCTGCCCTGGGGCTTTCTCGCGTTGGTTTTGGTGCGCGATCTCGCAATAATCGCAGGCGGGATTCACGCGTACCGACGCCTGCGGGTCGTCCTTCAGTCAAACATCTGGGGCAAGTGGGCGATGTTTCTGACAGCGCTCACCCTGATCGCCTATACCGTCAATTTCGCGCCGCCTGAGCAGTTCCGTTGGGCCCAGCCTCGCCTCTTGCTCTGGATAAGTGTGATTCTCTTGGTTGTGTCGGGGCTTGTCTACTTCACGCGGTATGTGACGCTCATTGTTTCTGGAACAGCCTCGTCAGTACCTTCGCAATCTTCACGAGCACAAGTGGATTCCTGATGGCCATCCGATTCTACAACACATTGACGCGCCGAATCGAAGAATTCCAGCCGCTGGTCGAGGGCAAAGTCGGTCTGTACACTTGCGGTCCGACCGTCTACAATCTCGCCCATATCGGTAACTTCCGCGCATTCATCGTCGGTGACCTGCTGAGGCGTTACCTGAAGTTCCGCGGCTACGAAGTCTTTCATGTCATGAACCTCACGGATGTCGACGACAAAACGATTCGCAATTCCGCCGCCGAGGGTATTCCACTTCAGGAGTACACGGAGCGGTATAAGAAGGCTTTCTTTGAGGACTGCGACACTCTGCGAATCGAACCGGTCGAGGTGTATCCCGCTGCAACGGAACATATCCCGGACATGGTGCGCACGATCCAGCGGCTCGCCGAGCGAGGGCATACCTATGTCGCGGACGGTTCGGTTTACTTCAAGATAGACACCTTCCCTTCCTACGGCAAGTTTGCGAACATCGACCTTTCAGGGATTCGGTCGGGCGCACGCATCTCGGCGGATGAATATGAAAAAGAGGACGCCCGGGATTTTGTGCTGTGGAAGGCGTGGACGCCGGAGGACGGGCCGGTCTTCTGGGAAACGCCTTTGGGCAAGGGTCGGCCCGGTTGGCATATCGAATGCTCGACCATGTCGCAAAAATACCTGGGCGAGACCTTCGACATTCACGGCGGCGGAGTCGACCTGATCTTCCCACACCACCAGAATGAGATTGCGCAGGCCGAGGGAGCTACGGGCAAGCTCTTCGTCCGCTATTGGCTCCATGCCGAGCATTTGCTCGTGGACGGTCAGAAGATGTCGAAGTCGGCCGGGAATTTCTACACTCTTCGAGACATCTTGGACAAGGGCTACCGGCCGATGGAGATCCGCTATAGTCTGCTGGCCACGCACTACCGCCAGCAGCTGAATTTCACCTTTGACGGACTTCGCGCCGCGCGGGGAGCGCTTGGACGACTCGACGATTTCGCCCGCAATGTCCGCCTGTCGGACGGAAAGCCGGCGGGCGAGATGCTGGACGAGATTTTGAGTCATCGGGGTGCGGAATTCGTCGCGGCTCTGAACGATGACCTGAACATTGCCCCGGCCCTGGGCGCGGTTTTCAGCTTCGTGCGAGATGTCACCCGCCTCATCGCGGAGGGCAGGCTGGCCAAAACGGAATCCGGAAAGGTCTTGGACAAGCTGGCTGACTGGAATCGTGTGCTTGGATTCATGGATCTGGAGGAAGAGGCATTGCCCGATGATGAGGTCGCACGCCTGATCGACCATCGCACTGAGGCGCGCCTCCGGAAGGACTGGGCCGAGGCCGATCGCATACGGGTGGAGCTGGAGAAGAAGGGGATTCTCCTGGAGGACAGGTCGTCGGGAACCGTATGGAAGCGTAGGTAGTTCAAGGGCTTCGCGGGGAGATGGGGAGGGTGCAGGTGAAGTGTGACTTGAGCTCATGATGGCAGGCGTGCCGACATGCCTCTCTTTTGGGGTGGGAACAGGGCGGAATGGGTTGAGAAGGCGGTTGTTAGTCTTGACTTTTGGCGAAAAGGTTAGTATCTTACGGTTTGACCTTTTTGAGGACAGGATTTGAGCTGGCGTAGCTCAATTGGTAGAGCAGGTGATTTGTAATCATCAGGTTGCGGGTTCAAGTCCTGTCGCCAGCTCCGGAAGCCCCGGCGCGACGGACGCTTTTGGGTGGTGTTGGTTTGCGCTACCCCCTGGCCCACCCGGGGTACGAGGGGAGTTACGAGCCTTCGAGGTGGCGTGCCCGAGTGGCTAAAGGGGGCAGGCTGTAAACCTGCTGGCTTCGGCCTACGGTGGTTCGAATCCATCCGCCACCACACGAGAGCGTACAGGATTCCCGTAGAAGAGGTTAAGTTTTATACAATCAATGGCTTTAGGGTGCTCTGTCTGACGATGGAGGACGACCAGTAGGTATTTTTGTATCTGCGGGCGTAGCTCAGTTGGTAGAGCATCAGCCTTCCAAGCTGAGGGTCGCGGGTTCGAATCTCGTCGCCCGCTCACAGAATCCTGGCCTGCAAACACTGCACTTAGGTCTCCGTGAAGGACTCAATGGGCCAACACGGGTTCCTCCGCTCGCGTAGCTCAGTTGGTAGAGCGCGTCCTTGGTAAGGACGAGGTCACCAGTTCAATCCTGGTCGCGAGCTCTGAGTAGTCAATATCACCGTTATCAAATCATCTTGTACTCGAGGAGGTTCATCCGGCAATGGCGAAAGCAAAATTCGAACGAACCAAGCCGCACGTGAACATCGGCACCATCGGCCATGTCGATCATGGCAAGACGACGCTGACTGCGGCGATCACCCAGGTTCTGGCTCTCCAAGGCCTGGCCCAGGCCAAGGAGTTCGACGACATCGACAACGCACCGGAAGAGAAGGCGCGGGGACTCACCATCAACGTCCACCATGCGGAGTACGAGACCGATAAGCGGCACTACGCCCATGTGGACTGCCCCGGACATGCCGACTATGTCAAAAACATGGTCACCGGCGCAGCCCAGATGGATGGGGCGATTCTGGTCGTTTCCGCCGCGGATGGTCCGATGCCCCAGACGCGCGAGCATGTGTTGCTGGCTCGCCAGGTGAACGTCCCGTGTCTGGTCGTCTTCATGAACAAGACGGACCAGGTGGACGACCCGGAGCTCCTGGACTTGGTGGAGCTTGAGGTGCGCGACCTTCTCAAGTCCTATCAGTTCCCTGGGGATGAAGTCCCGGTTATCCGCGGTTCCGCCTTGGAAGCACTCTCTGCGCCGACAGACCCTGAGAAGACAAAGTGCATCACTGAACTGATGGAAGCAGTGGACAACTACATCCCGATGCCGGTACGTGATGTCGACAAACCCTTCCTGATGCCGGTGGAAGATGTCTTCTCGATCACGGGTCGCGGAACGGTCGGGACCGGCCGAGTCGAGCGCGGCCGCGTCAAAGTCGGGGATGAAGTGGAAGTTGTCGGCTTCGGCGCCAAGCGCAAGACGGTCGTCACCGGTGTCGAAATGTTTCGGAAACTTCTCGATGATGGCCAGGCGGGCGACAATGTCGGCTTGCTGCTGCGCGGCGTGGAAAAGGATGAGCTCGAACGCGGGATGGTGATAGCGGCTCCGGGCACGATCGATCCCCATACCAAGTTCGAGGGCCAGGTCTACATATTGGCCAAGGACGAGGGCGGACGCCACACGCCTTTTTTCAGCAACTATCGCCCTCAGTTCTATTTCCGGACAACCGATGTGACGGGATCGATCAAGTTGCCCGAAGGCGTCGAGATGGTGATGCCGGGCGACAATATCACCCTGGCGGTCGATCTCATCACGCCGATTGCCATGGACGAAGGCCTGCGCTTCGCAATCCGCGAGGGCGGTCGTACCGTTGGCGCCGGTGCTGTGGCGAAGATCTTCGAGTAGTCCTTCCCGGGATTGGCAGAATCGGTTGTGTCGAGGCTGCGGTGTCCCATCAGCGCACAGGCTGGCGCAGCTCGGCGGTGTGTCCAGCAGAGATTGCTCGCATTTGCGGGCAGCGCGGAGGTCTGTAGCTCAACTGGTAGAGCACCGGTCTCCAAAACCGGGTGTTGGGGGTTCGAGTCCCTCCAGACCTGCCAAAGCGGGCGAGATAGACGCAAGAAGGTGTCATGATCAAGAGACTCTTCACATATCTTTCAGATGTTAAGACCGAGATGAGTAAGGTGTCTTGGCCTACGCGGGCAGAGCTTATCGAGTCGACACGGATGGTTCTGGTCCTCTCACTCATCCTGGCGATACTGGTTTTCATTACAGATCGCTTCCTGAGCATGCTGCTGGATGCGATCATCTAATTCAGGGGGCGAGCGGTTCCACAGCACAGGGTAGCATAGAATCGCTCTTTTTCTGTCTTTCTTCACAGGTTAAGCGGGTGTGACAATCCACGGTCGGTCCCCATTTGAGCCTTCTGTCTGAACGGTTGATTTCATGGTGAATGAAGAGACAAAGCCGGAGCAGCCAAGGGAAACGGTTGCGGAGGGATCTCCCCCTTCAGAAGCTGAAAAACGGTGGTATGTTATCCACGTTTTCACTGGCCAGGAGGAGAAGATCCGCACCTACTTGCTCGAAGAGGCCAAACGCGTAGGCGTTGAGGACAAGCTGACGCAGGTGCTGATTCCCAAGGAGGAAATCATCCAGATGCGGGACGGGAAGAAACGCACCAAGTCGCGCGTCTTCTTTCCAGGCTATATCTTCGTCGAGATGGTTCTCGACAAGTCGACCGAGCACCTGATTCTGAACACCCCTCAAGTTATTGATTTCAGTCGTCGCAACAAACCCCAACCCTTGTCCAAGCGCGAAGTCGACCGCATTCTCGGGCGCTGTCAGGAAGCCGGGAGTCGGGAAGTTGTCGAAGTCCCGTTCAAGGTCGATGAGGCCATCCGTGTCATTGACGGCCCGTTTAAGGATTTCACGGGCGTGATTCGCGAGATCAATGTCGAGAAGCGGAAATTGAAGGTCATGGTCTCCATCTTCGGGCGCTCGACACCGGTCGAATTGGACTTCCTGCAAGTGACGACGGATCTGGGGACCTAATAGCGAAACCGAGGACGAAATGGCGAAGAAGATTGCCGGTTACATCAAGTTGCAGTTGCCCGGTGGGCAAGCGACCCCTGCACCCCCTGTCGGTCCGGCGCTGGGGCAGAAGCAGGTCAACATCATGGACTTCTGCAAACAGTTCAACGCCCGCACTGAAAAAGAGAAGGGGACGATTATCCCGGTCGTCATCACCGTCTATCAGGATCGCTCTTTCACTTTCATCACGAAGACGCCCCCGGCCGCTGTTTTGCTGAAGAAAGCGGCGTCCATCGAAAAGGGCTCGGCGATCCCAAACCGTGAAAAGGTCGCCAAGATTGCGCGGGAGCAGGTCCGCGAAATCGCCCGTTTGAAGATGAAGGACTTGAACGCGTACGACGAAGAAGCAGCCATGCGGATGGTCGAGGGTACAGCCCGCAGCATGGGAATCACTGTCGAAGGTTGAAGCCTGTCGAGAATAG
>CAZJAD010000079.1:2089-10457 GCA_964543855.1 uncultured Alphaproteobacteria bacterium | reverse complement strand
TGTCGAGATAGGCACGCAACGATGCGAGGGCGTGGAAGCAGATTCCATATGCGAAGATCGCTACGAGGGGCAGGGCATGGAGGAACAGCGCCAACTGATACCCGTTGGCCTCCGTGTAGCCGGTTCCCCAGACAACAAGCATTGTGACCAGCACATAGGCGGGAAGCGTGTGGCTCCGGAATTGCCTGCGCACAAAGCGACCCAGCCCGGTCACAAACAGAAGCCAGTTTGCCACTCCGGCAATTCCGACGACCGTGAAGAGTCCCATGCCGGTCCGTCTCATCATCGCGCCCCAGAAGACGGTATACGGCGTGAAGCGTGGAGAGGTTTCTCCCGGAAGGTCGAGCAGCGGATTTGTGGGATGCAGAATGTCATCGGAAACTGCGCGAATCGTGGCCGCGGTCTCCCATACATCCGCACTCACTGTCCACGGTCGGCAGAATGAAAAGAAAGCCGCCAGGGGCAGCAAAATGAGGCATACGATTAGGTATGTGCGGTTGTTGTGTGCTGCCATGATTCGCTATTTTGACGGCTTATCCATCGCAATGTTGTTCCCGTGCATATCCTTTCGAGTCGTCAAAGACCCTGTAACGGATGATTCGCGATTTCTGCAGTATGTACTTTCCCATCACCCCAACCGTCTGCAGCCCATATTTCATGCTTCGACCAAAGTCGATTGACGAGGCTTCGGGGAAATACCGCGTGGGAACGGGAATATCACCGATGCGAAACCCATGATAGACCGCCTGCGCAAGAAACTCGGTATCAAAGACGAAGTCATCGGAGTTGGCTTTGTAGTTAATCGTCTCCAGAACGTCACGCGTATAAACCCGGAATCCTGAATGAAAGTCACCGAGATTCTGGCCGAGTACCATGTTTTCGAAGATCGTGAGAAATCGATTGCTGATGTATTTATAGAGAGGCATTCCGCCCTCAAGGGTTTCGTGGCGAGTGCGGATGCGGGAACCAAGGATGACATCGCATGTTCCCGTGGCCAGGAGTCCGAGTGCAAATGGAGTCACGCGACCGTCGTATTGATAGTCGGGGTGAATCATGATGACGGCGTCCGCACCATGCGCGAGGGCGGTATCATAGCAGGTCTTTTGGTTTGCGCCGTAGCCCCTGTTCTTGGAGTGTCGTATGACAGTCATCCCGAGGCTCTCGGCAATTTCGACGGTGCGATCCGTGCTGCCATCGTCGGTCAGAATGAATTCATCGACACTGCCCGCTGGAATCGAACGGAAGGTTTTTGCCAGTGTCCGTTCCGCGTTGTATGCAGGCATAACGCAGACAATCCGGTCAAACTGTCGTTCTGGCCGTTCTGTGACTTCTGTGCATACAATGGTCCGCATTCACGCCTCCGATGAGCGGACAGCTCGCTCCCAGCCCCCGATGGGAAGCAATGCGTAGAACTGTGGTTAAGTCGAGTCTACGGTCTCGTTGCGGGGCCGCCATAAAGCCCCATGTCAGACCGGGTCCCGTCCGGGTCTGTCAAAACGGAATCCCCCGCGTCTATGCAGAGCGACGACGAAGTCAGATGGAAGTCGAGTGAATCCATGAATTGTGGATTCACTGAAAGGGTCTTGCGCGCGTGCGGCAATGGACCCTGGAAATTCCCCTTGGCATTTCCCCATACATCGTTGAATGCAATGATCCAGTGGCCGGTTTCTTCAGCGCTCCACAAGCCCACGCACGGGCAGACCCATTCGTCTCGGCGTCCGTTTTGAATGACGATGTTGTTGACGATTCGGCCGCTGGATTCGTTGCTCCAGATGGCCATCCCGCAATTGCCGTTACGCACAACGACATTGTTCTCAGCGACCAGGTGGCTTTCACCGGTGGCGATGATGCCCCATCCGAGGTTGTCGAAGACGGCGTTGTTTCGGGCAATGACGGTCGAGGTGCCGAAGCTGCCAAGCCCTTTCCAGTAATGCGAGATGCGGTTGCGAAGGCAGATTGCCGACGCATCCCAGGTGATGCCGATTCCGGCTCCTCGCCCGGAGTCGATCACGCAGTCGCTGATCGTGGCCACGGCGCCTCGGTACAGAGCGACACCGTCCCAGGAATTGTGCGTGATGCGACAATCGTGAATCCACAGCTCCGAGTTCTCGCGGCCCATGATGCCGCCAATGCCCACGATGATGGAGTCGATGAAATTGGTATTGTCGCGGATGTGGCACCGAAGAATCTTGACCGCTGAGAACTTGGCGACGATGCCCGCGTCTGTGGCGTTGCCGTCAGGGTCGCGCACGCCGCCGGTAATTGCGACATTCTCGATGACCGATCCGCGACTGTTTCGGAAGAGCACACCGTAGCCGGCGTGTGTCACCAGCACGGTCTCGCCCAAACCCGCACCGCGAATGTGAAGCCTCTTGCCCTCGATGAGGAATCCCCGGGTAGCGTGCACCGTTGTCTGATGTTCGAGGCAGTTGCCGCACAGGTCTTCGGTGAAAGATACGGCTGTCGCTGCGTATTCTCCGGCTGACAGCTCCAGCACATCACCATCGCCCGCGCGGTCAATGGCATACTGCAAACCGCCGAACGGATCGGCCACCGTTCCTTTTCCCGGCGGATCGTCGATTCGCGGTGCCACATGGAGGGTTGCCGCTCGCGCATGTTGGGTCAGGAGGAAGAGAGTAATCACAAATACGCGTATCATTATTGCCACCTGGCTTTCATGATTTGATTTCTTTGCCACAGTGCGGACAGAGTCTGGAGCCTTTTCTTCTGGTTTGGATCTCTTCAACAAACGCCGCGCCAAGAATTCCTGTGGGCAGCGCAAACATCCCAATGCCCAAAACGGCAATGACCGCTGCCAGGACCTTTCCACCAGCCGTTATGGGATAGACATCTCCATAACCGACGGTCGTGAGCGTGATGATGCTCCACCACATGGAATGCGGGATGCTGGCGAAGACTTCCGGTTGCGCCTCATGCTCGGCGAAGTACATCAGGGACGAGGCCAGGACAAGAAGCAGCAGCAGGAGGATGACGATGGTCAGAAGCTCTTCCTTCTTTGACAGGAAGATGCGCCCGAAGGTTTGAAGAGCCTGCGAGTATCGCCCGAGCTTGGCGACACGGAAGAGGCGGAAGAGACGGACGGCGCGCACGAAGCGCAAGTCGAGACCCAGAAAGGGCAAATAGAATGGCAGCACAGCGAGCAGGTCGATTATCAGAAGAGGAGTGCACGCAAATCGGAGGCGACCGACAACCGGAGCCGTGTAAGCAGGATTGACGGTGGAAGACCAAAGCCGAAGAATGTACTCCAGCGAGAAGATCAGGACGGATACAATTTCAAAGACACTGAAGAGTCGAGACAACGCATCATATACTGGCTCGACGGTTTCCAAGATCAAAGCGACAACATTGAAGGCGATGAGTGTTAAGATGAAGATATCGAAGACCCGGCTGGCGTGATCTCCAGGAGCGGCCACATCGAGGATTTCGTAGACCCGTTTCTTCAATTCCATACTCTCACTCCCGCTGTCCGAATCACTGTAAAAACAGAAAGCGCGGCCTTGAGGAAAAGCCGCGCGCCGCAGTTCAATCTATAAGACCTCCAGAAGGCCGGGGCAAATCTCATGGCTCCAGCGATTTCTCTTTGACGACTTCGACGATGAGGGTCGCCGTGACATCGGCATGGAGTTTCACGGGGACTTCATGTTCGCCGAGAGTCCGGATAGGTTCTTCGAGCAGGATTTTGCGCCGATCCACATCAATGCCTTTCTCGCGAAGCAGCTCGGCGATATCCTGACTGGTGACCGAGCCGAACATCCGGTCTTCTTCGCCGACGATTGCCGTCGCGGTCACCCTCAGGCCATGGACTTTGGCGGCCACATCACCGGCGATGCGATGTTCTTTCACGGCACGCTGCTCCAGAACGCGCCGTTCTTCGGCCAATCGCGCGAGGTTCGCTTTCGTGGCCGCATAGGCCGCTCCACGGGGAATCAGGAAGTTGCGGGCATAGCCACCTTTCACCTGTACGACATCCCCCATCTTCCCCAAGTCTTCGACATCTTTTCGAAGAATCACTTGCATGTGGTTCTCTTCCTTCCAGCTATGTTGCGGCTGCGTATCTATCGATCTCAGTTGGTGCTAAATCTTCAGGTCTCGGTAGCCGAAGTCGTATTCGGTAGAATCCGGCTTGCGGCTTTCCGGCACTGGTTCCTTTTCTTTGGCAGGATCGGGCTTCTCGTCATTGGACGGTGGTTCGTCGGCCGCGGGAGATGTTTCCTCTCCGGGCGGCGGTTCACTTGTTTCGTCCTTGTCAGCCTGCTCCGTATCTTCCGTGGCCTCGGTCTGGGGGCTGGTTGTTTCGCGCTTGTTCAGGAATTGTATACGGCGCGCCTTGATCTCAACGATATTGCGGTTGAAGCCGTCTTCCGTTTTCCAGCTCCGGGACTGGAGTTCGCCTTCCACCAGGACGGCGCTGCCTTTCTTCAGATTTTCGTTGCAACTCTCGGCGAGTTTGTACCAAGCGACGACGCCAATGAAGCAGACATCTTCTTTGATCTGCCCGGAACTGTCCTTGAACTTGCGGTTGGACGCGATCATGAAGTTGGCGACAGGTGTGCCGGTTGTCGTCGAGCGAAAGGTCGGGTCTTTGATCAGGTTGCCAACGATAATCACGCTGTTGATATCGGGCATTCTCAGTTCAGCCATAGTGCTCTCCCCTTTGTGCACATGTTAAAATTCTTCTGCAACGCATTTCCGATCCGTGTGGCAATATGCTTAAGCGGTGCCTCGACCAGCCGACGATTCCTCGTTGTCCGATTCGCCGGTAGCGCCATCACCCTCGCTGCCGTCTTCTGTGTCCGACGCTTTGTCAGGCTCGTCTGAAGTTGTTGCGCTTGTCTCGACCTTCTCCTCTTTGGTAACAATACTGGGCGGTTCTTCTTTGGATCTCTCGGGTGTAGAGCGCAGATCCGCTGTCGGTTCTATCTCGGGGACCCGTCGCGGCTCTACCAGCACAATCAAGTGCCGCAAGATGAGCTGGTTGAGTCGTGCGTAGCGGTCCATCGGTTTCACGGCGGCAGGGTCCAAATCGAAAACGACGACGACATAGTATCCGTACTGTTTGCCGTCAATTTCGTAGGCCAGACGCTTCTTTCCCCATCGGTCCCACTTGCGGATGAGCCCGCCGTGGTGCAGAATCTGCTCTTGGAACCTCTCGAGTTGCCCGGTGATTTTCTCCGCGTCCAGTCCCGGGTCCAGAACGAGGACGCATTCATAGGTTCTCGGTTTCATACTGACTCCCTTTGGCCTTGATGCCCGACGGTTTCCATTCCGCCGGGAGGGTTTTCCTATTGCCCTGAGGCGGTCGAGCTCGGCTCAATCCGTTTCAGGGTCGCGATTGTACAAATTCATCGTCTTTTCCGCACCTTCCTGCAGGTAGCACAGGACAGCGTCTGCCGCTCGCTCGATGACCGTCGTTACCTCGCTACGCTGCTGGGCGTAGAACCTGCGCAGAACAAGGTCAGTTACATCTACTCCTGCTTCGCCACCCCCGACACCCACACGGAGCCGGGCGAACATTTCCGTATCCAGTGCATCGATGAGGGATTGCAGTCCCTTGTGCCCGCCAGCTGAACCGGACAAGCGCAACCGAAGTCGTCCAAGCGGCAGATTGACATCGTCACAGATGACGAGGAGGTCTGTCGTGGACATTCCGTAGCGCGCAAGGGCCGCCCTGACGGGTCCTCCGGAAAGGTTCATGAAGGAGTGCGGTTTGAGAAAGATCAGCGGCTGCGGTTCCGTGTGTACCTTTGCGACGCGTGACCGGGCGCGTCCTCGTTTCCAGGCGATCCCGGCGCGCTTGGCCAGAACCTCCGCGACAGCGAAGCCGATGTTGTGCGGTGTATCCCGATAGGTCCTGCCCGGATTACCGAGACCAACGACCAGAGGCATGGAGCTACTTTTCTTTGGATTCCTTCTCGCCCTCTTCCTCTTCGCGGCGTGCCGAGATGACCTCGGGCTCCGCACCCTCGGCTTCCGCTTCCACTTCCTCTTCGGTGACCGCTTTTTCCAATCGCGGCGGAACCACATGGGCCACGACGGTGTGGGGGTCATCCAGAAGCGTGATATTCTCGAAAGACAGATTCTCGATGCGAACGGAGTCGCCAATTCCCAGGTGGGATATTTCTACTTCCAGATGGGGTGGCAGGTGGCTTGGCAGGCACTCGACCTGCACCTCGCGATATCCGTGTTCAAGAATGCCGCCTTCTTTGACCCCGGCGGCCGCACCAATGAGGCGCAGAGGCACGGTGACGCGGATCTTGTGCCCGCGTTCCACGCCGAAGAAATCGACATGAAGGATCTCGTTATTCACCGGATGACGCTGAATTTCTCGAATGACGCAGTGGAATTCTTTGCCGTCCAATTTCAGATGAAGCAGCGGCATTTCCTTAGCAACAAGATGCGAAAGGGCACGGGCATCCACAGCGATGTGGCGAACCTCACCGTGCTGAGTGTAATAGACTGCCGGGACCAACTCCCGTTTCCGAAGTTGTTTGAGTGCTCGTTTGCCTGTGGGTCGCGCCTGCGCGTCCAATGTAATCTCTTCCATCGTTCCGTCTCTATATTGTTCCTCTTATGGAGTGGTGAGTGCCCAGCTCAACTTCGCCATCTCTTCAGCTTCGGTATTGTCTCCTTGGCCAGGGCCTCCGCCAGAGACTTGGGCATGTTCAACTGCATCACGGCAATGTTCACGACTTTGTCTATCTTCTCATCCAGCGTGATGTCCGGATCCGTAAAGGCACCTTTCTGGAAGCAGAAGTGGCAGTAATCGTCACACGGGCTTCCGTCAGCGTTCGTTCCGAAATCCTCCGGCCCCCTCAAGGGCATGGCACAGCTCTGGCAAAGAGGTCCTTCGAGTTCCATGTTTCCACCGATCTTCTCAAGTCTGTTCTATCATGTCGCGACCCCTGAGTCAGGCGCGCGACTGCTGCACAAAAAGCTTGCTCAGTGATCGACCGTTGTGAATCGACAGAATTGCCTGGGCGAAGATTTTGGCCGTCGAGACAAGATGGATCTTCCGAAACAGGTGTCGCTGTGGCGTGGGCAGCGTATCACATACTCCAACCGCTCGGACGGGCGAGGCCTCGATTCTCTGAACCGCTCGGCCGGAGAAAACGGGATGGGTGATGGCTGCGATGATTTCGCGAGCGCCCTTTCGCAGAAGAAGATCGACGGTCGCTACAAAAGTTCCGCCGGTATCAATCATATCGTCTACGATGAGGGCCCGCCGCCCATCCACTTCTCCGATGAGATTCATCGCCCGCACGCGATTGGGGCGCTCACGCTCTTTGTCGACCACGACGAAATCCGTGTTAAGCTGATTGGCGTAGAAGCGGGCCAATTTCGTCGAGCCAACATCCGGGGCCACGATGACCAATCTGCGGATGGGATGACTCCGGAACCAATCGACATACAGTTTCGACGCATAGATATGGTCGAAGGGAATCTTGAAGAATCCTTGGATCTGCGGTGCATGGAGGTCCATCGTCAGGACGCGGTCCGCTCCGGCGGCTTCGAGGAGGTCTGCCACCAGGCGTGCGGTGATGGACACTCGCGGCTGGTCTTTTCGGTCTTGGCGCGCATAGGCGAAATAGGGAATCACCGCGGTGATGCGGCGGGCGGACGCACGCTTGGCTGCGTCAATGAGAATGAGCAGTTCCAGCAAGTTATCCGCAGGGGGCTGAGTGGGTTGAACCAAGAAGACATCCCGCCCGCGGATATTGTCGTTGTACTTGACTCCGATCTCTCCATCCGCGAAACGCTGGATCGCGGCCGACCCGAGCCGCTGCCCGGCGGCCCGGGCGATTTGCCTTGCGAATTCGGGATGGGCGGTGCCCGTGAAAATCTTCAGCTGATCCTGTGTCACCTTGGCCTGTCTTTCCTCGGGACGAGGCTGGCCTGTTTGGCCAGCCCAATTTGTTCCGATACAATACCGATGAACGACTTACAGGACGCACAAGCGCGGTGCGGGCCTTCCTAAGAAGTTCGTGTGGCGACTCTTGCGCTGTTGAACGATATTAGTATCTGGGATACCGTCTCTTCTGTCTCTCTCTTGGCGGACGAGCTTCGTCGACTCTGATTGTGCGTCCGTCGAACTCCGTGTCGTTCAGCGCGTCTTTTGCTTTTTCAGCTTCCGATGAGCTGGCCATTTCAACAAAAGCGAAGCCTTTGCCTTCAATGACGGTTACTTGCCGAACTTCGCCATACTTGGCAAACAGTTCTTCCAACTGCTGACTGGTCACCGAGTAACCAAGATTTCCCACGTACAGTTTGCTGCCTTGCATTCCAGGCTCCTTTTTACTTGTCTCTCTGTCGAACGATGTCTCTTATGGGAGGTGGAAGCAAGGGAGAC
>CAZJAD010000079.1:0-1989 GCA_964543855.1 uncultured Alphaproteobacteria bacterium | reverse complement strand
ACATCATACCAGCCTCGCAGGTGAAGGTAAGGCTCTGGTTCGGCTTTCCTTCTCTCCCCGTCTCTCCCCCGATAATAGAAAGCAAAATTCCTGTCGATTTCAACGATGGAGACAGAGAGGCGCTCGATTTCGTAGCCAAAGTTTCGAATTCTCTCGTATTCCTCATCGGTGAGGGTCTTGTTTGTGAGCTCTTTTTCAGAGATACCTTTGAGGAATGACAGAAGATTCTCGTAGCGCTCGAAGATCTCTTCTATGCCTTCAGGAAGAAACCCTTTGTCCGAAAGAATTTGCTTGTTCAGTGTGACCAGCTTCAGCAGTCTCCTGTAGAACTCAGGGACAGGCTCCACATAGCCTTTCGGTTGGGATATTTCTTCGCCACCATCGCCACCCTCTGCCATAGAAGCATCACCGTAAAGGATGACATCGTGTCTGAGCTCGGCCCAGCTGGCTAAGGCTGTATTGAGTTCTTTGTCTGTCCAGGCTTCATTCTGCATGAAAGTAGGATAACCCTGGTCAGTCTCGTCCAGAAGAGCCGTGAGAACATAGAGCCAACCATAAAACAGATTCTGGTACCACTCGTCTTCACTGAGGCTGGCAAACTCCTCAATCAGTTTGGCCCTGTTAGGAAGATAGTCACTCCACTTCTCCGGCTCTTTGTAGAGTTCATCGAGGTATCGGGCGGCCTGCCTTGACCCCAAAACGGCCAGGACATCCAGTCCTTTTGGCCATGGCCTCAGTGGCCAATGGACAAGTTTCTGCATCATGTAGGAATCGGGGATGAATCTCTGCCCCATAAATCGAAACTGAAGTCCGGGAGGAATTCCGACGGCCTCAGAGACAATCCTGGGACGAGGAAGTCTGTCGGATTTCTCATAGAAGAGATTCAGTTTCTCCTTGTCAGCGAGAACCTCCAGAGATACATCTTTTCCATAGACATCTTCCATCAACTCATGGAAGTCGTAGGGATTCAAATCATCGGTGGAACCTACATAGAGAGCGGTTATTGAATAGACTCTGTCCCACAAGTTGACAAGTGGCTCATTCTCAAGCTCGGAATTGAAGAGAAGGTGCGTGATGAGAAGAGCTTGAAGCACCTGCTGCTCTGTGCGTCTGCCTTCAACCTCGAACGGGAATGCACTCGTTCCGTACCACATCATAGCCCAGAAGAATCGTTGAAGCTCGTCGCTTCCCGTGTAGTGGCCTCGCACAATATACTGTGTGTAGTCGTGGCCAAACGGGAATATGCTCGAGCTCTGTCTTCTTTCATGCTTCTCTATCTTTTCGAGTTCAGCCTCTACTTCGGGGATGCAGCTTTCCGGCAAGGATGTTACTTCCAATTCCAGAAGCTTCGCGGCCACGGTAAAGTAGGAGATGTTTTTCAAGGCTGCGGCCTTGAGTGCCGGGTCGGAGATTTGTTCGAGCTGTCTCTCTGATTCTGCAAGCATCTGCTGCGTGAGCTGCGTGAGAGCAGGCAGCAGTTTCTCGATTTCGACGGCTCTCAGCGTGAAATCATAGAACAGATGGTGAAGCTGCAGCACACAATCCGAGGTAATGAAATTGGGAATGCGAGGTTTTATCCCGAAATGTGCGCTTTCGTAGATATGAAAGAATTGCTCGGCGTTCGAAGCGGTGACGACAAACGCATTCCGGACAAGTTTTTCCTTTTGCGCGTCAGAGAAAGAAAATTCCGTTCTTGTATAGTGCTCGATTCCCCTTCCGAAATCGTCCAGATTAACGACATTGGCCAATTCCGGTTCGACTTTGTACGGCGTCACCTCTGGCTTGACCTGAGCCTGCAACGCCAAAGGAATCGATAACAGGAGAATAACAGCTATGGCACGCTTAGCCACTATGGGTTCTCCGCCTCCGGATGGCCGTAATCAACTGGCGTGGTTTGACCCGTTCGGTTCGGCTTAGAGGTGCTGTTCGCCTGGAGCTGGGGCGGAAGGATTCGAACCTCCGATCCGGGGACCAAAACCCCGTGCCTTG
>CAZJAD010000078.1:0-10592 GCA_964543855.1 uncultured Alphaproteobacteria bacterium | reverse complement strand
GATCCCCGCCGTATCGCTCGATCTGATCGCGATGGATCTCTATAACTTCACCCAGTGAAAGAAAACTCTGTGACCGATCTTGATAAGAGCATCAGCAATTGGCCTTGCAGCTGCTGTCTTGTCTTCACTTGCATGACAGACGAAGAAATCCCACTCCCGAAATTCTTCCTCAGCGATAGGACCTGATGAACTAGATCGGTGGATAGCCTTTGACAGCGACCGTTTGAGACCTTCTATGTCTAGACGAAGATGGAAGGGGTGCCCTGGTTCTGATTCGAAAAAGCGCATCTCCTTCCCTTTCTTCACGAGATTAACAAACTCCGAAGGCGAACCATAAACGACCGAGCATTCCCATGTAGGGTTTGTCGCTACAAATTCTGATTCGTTTGATGATTCTTCAGTGAGGTATTCGATAAGGAGATCTACCTTTTCAAGAAAATTGAGTTTTCGCCTACTCTGTAATAGACTATTAAGCTCGTTGTCATCTATAGCCAATTCTCTTTTCCGGCTCTCGTTTCTCACTATGCCTGAGAGGTTCCGCCTGAATGTTTCCAGATCGCCTTCGTGTCGTATCGCTCCTTTCTCTAGGTGCACATATGTCAAACCGTAAATTCGGTAATTACCACAACGTCTGCACTTCACATCCTTCCAGTCGCCGAGTGCACCCGGGTCCCCCTTAGGTAGACCCATGACCTGAGCTTCCAGCCGGCATATTGGACAAGCATAAGGCCGCCATTGCATAGAAGGGTAGTCCACAACCGCAATTATATATTACTGGGACTTCGATTTCGAATTAGAATACAAGAACAACCAGCGGTTGTGCCATTAACCGAAATTGCCGGAACCGTGCTTTTCGTGAACAGGTGACCCATGGCGAAGAAAAAGATACCGGAAAAGTACCAGCCCTGGATCGAGGCGCGGAAGCGCTTCCAACTTTCCAATGCTCACATCCAGATGGCCCGGGAACTGGGGCTGAATCCAAAGAAGCTCGGCGGTTTGGCCAACACCAAGCAGGAACCCTGGAAGCTGCCCTTGCCTGATTATATCGAGGAGTTGTACTTCAAGCACTTCAAAAGAATCCGGCCCGACAGCGTTCGTTCTATCGAGCAGATGGTCCGTGATTCCAACAGGAAGAAGGCAGAGCGCAGAGCGCGAAAACAAGCAGCACGGCTGTCACAACAATCGAGCGAGGATTCACTCCCGCCACAATAACGGCGATCTTTGTTGCTCGGTCTGCCCCCCTGTCGGCTACGTGTCTTCTCTGATCCCCGCCCCCAAGTCCCGGCACAGGACGTGCCGGGCGCTCTAGCCAGATCACACCTTTCCTCCAGCAAAAATCATCAGCAGCAATTACTCTATGTGGAATCAATGTCATCCAGCTTATGTTCGGAAAGCATTTTCAGTTGGTACATATCCCCCTCGGCGACATCCACACAATGTCGGACTACTTCCGCCGGGTGATCATCAAGTTGTTACAAGATGACTCACTTCATTCACTCGCGTTGGTCTCCTCAAGAATTATGCGATGGCTGGATTGTGAGCCAATCTACGTCTTTCGGACGACAGACCTACTCCTATTATCTATCCTTCATCCCACCTTACGGAATGCCCCAGGGTGCACGCCGGTGATGCCAAGCTGGTAGATGTGGGCATATGGACATTGCAGCAACAGCCAGTATAATGGCTACAAGGTAAGCAGCATACGTCATTCTCTTAGGCCAATGGAATGCTCTTGAGGGCAGGCCATCGAAAAAGTACTAAGCGCACAACGATATTCATGGTCAGGGGCAAATCGAACAGCATGGCGGCGGATATGGACGGCTGGAAGTTAATCGAGAAGGAGATCTACGTGTCGATGACATTGCGGAGACTCGGGTTCCTATATCGTGATCGAGGTGACGAAAGGCGTTTTTGTTGAAGGAAGGCTCCCATTATGGCAAAGACGGGTAATAGCATGAAGATTCTGGTTGTCGATGACATACCAGAGAACATCACTGTTCTCAACGAGATTCTCAAATCGGAGTATTCGGTAATCGCCGCAACCAGTGGCTCGAAGGCGCTTGCCATAAGTCAATCGCAGAATCCTCCCGATCTTATTCTACTCGATATTGTGATGCCTGATATGGATGGTTATGAGGTATGCACTCGGTTGAAGTCGGACAAGAAGACATTGGGAATCCCGGTCATCTTCGTGACAACCAAAAACGAAATCATGGATGAATACAGAGGATTCGAAGTCGGGGCGGTTGATTATGTAACCAAGCCCGTTAGCCCACCCATAGTGAAGGCGAGGGTCAGAACTCATCTGTCCCTCAGCACAGCTCAAAGGGATCTGCGGGAGCTTCTCAGCAAGACCCTGATGGGCAGTGTGCGCATAATGACGGATATTCTATCCTTTGCCAGCCCGGAAATATTCGATCAAGCCACTCGACTGAAACGGTACGCTCGACGCATCACCGAGTTCCTGGAGCTTCCGGAGATCTGGCGCTTTGAAATGGCTGCCGCGTTGTCTCATATCGGGTGTGTGGCCCTTCCGCCGAACGTCCGGGATAGAATACACTCACCCGAGAAAATGAAAAAGGAAGACAGGAAGATCTTCGAAACCCATCCCTCGATCGGAAAGGACCTCCTGGAGAAGATCCCCCGACTCGAAAATATCGCCAGGATGATCGAAGGTCAGCTGAAACCGTTCGGTCAGAAAAAGCTTCTAGGGGAGCCAAAGCAGTGGGATGAAATTCTGATGGGGAGCCAAATACTCAAAGTAATTACGGATTTCGACACACTGGTATTGGAAGGTCAGCCGCCGCTGAAAGCCATGGATAGAATGCGCCAGAAAACGGGGGAATACATTCCCCAGTTGCTGGCGGCCATGTTGTCGGTAGTCGAAATGGATGGGGCCATCGCCGAACGAACTCTTCACCTCGAAGACTTGCGTCCGGGAATGGTGTTGCTGGAAGATATTATCAGCCAGTCAGGAGTCAAGCTGATCAAGAGAGGCAGTGAACTCTCGGACAACCTGATCAATCTCCTGCTGCGTCATGTTGAGCGTACTGGGATCACCCAACCGGTGCGAGTACTGGATCCGGCAGCGAAGTGACGCAAATGGCCGAGGGTCCCACGGTGGTATTCGTAGCTAAAGGAATCTGCTCGTTGAACCTACTTGCCGGCAAAGTGCATGTTCACTACGTGTCGAACATACACCGGATCCACCGGTTTGGTAATGTAGAAGGAAACTCCGAGCTCCCAGCCCTTCATTCTATCGTCCATATCGTCCTTGGCTGTAATGAAACAGACGGGGATGTCCCGGGTCCGATCGTCTTCCTTCAACCTTTTCAATACTTCGAAACCGTCCATGTCCGGCATCATGATATCGAGTAGGATCAGGTCCGGCGGACTCTCCGACTGGGCGATCTGGAGCGCCTTGATCCCGTTGGTTGCCGCGTTTATTGAGTGCTCGTTCTTCAAGATTTCGTTCAGAATACGGATGTTTTGAGGACTGTCATCCACGATCAATATGCTGTACCTCTTCTTGTCCATTTCCCGCTACTCCCTCACAGGTTTCGACACCGCTTCGTGCTCCTCTGCGCTTTCGGCATGCTGTAGCGCAATTTCACGGAATTTCTCGTTCATCCTAGTGAAGCAGTCCACGACATCGGGGTCGAACTGGCTATTCGTTCCTTCCTCGATAATAGCCACGGCCTTTGTATGTGGGAAGGGCGGTTTGTATACGCGTTTACTGATAAGCGCGTCGTAGACATCGGCCACAGCCATCAGCCGTGCTGTAAGCGGAATCTCTTCGCCACCGATGCCCTCCGGATAACCGCTACCGTCCCACTTCTCGTGGTGGCTGTATATGATCTCCTTGGCGTATTTCAGGAAAGAGTTGGTACCAAGTTGTTCCTCGGCAACTACCAGTGCATCCCGTCCGAGGGTGGTGTGCTTCTTCATCTCGTCGAACTCCTCAGCGGTCAACTTCCCTGGCTTGAGCAGGATGCGGTCAGGCACACCCACCTTGCCGATGTCGTGCAGGGGAGCTGACTCTTCAAACAGATCGATGGTTCGATTGTCCAGTATGTCCGTGAACTTGGCATTTCCACGCAGCTCTCCGGCCAGGGCACGCACATAGGCTTTGGTTCTTTTGATGTGTGCGCCGGTTTCGTTGTCCCGTGTTTCGGCCAGCGATGCCATACACTGGATGGTCACGAGCTGGGTGATTGTCAGCTCACGGGTCCGCTCCTTGACTTTCTCCTCGAGGACAAGGTTCTGGTTTTTCAGGTGCTCCCTGGCGTTCCTCAACTCCAGGTGGGTCCTGACCCGGGCCTGCACGATCGATGGATTCACCGGTTTGGTCAGGTAGTCCACTGCACCCAGCTCCAGCCCGCGGGTCTCGTCACGCACCTCCGCTCTGGTGGTGACGAAGATCACCGGTATGTCCCTGGTAGCCTCGTTCGCTTTCAGGCGCCGGCAGACTTCGTAGCCGTCCATTCCAGGCATCATGATGTCGAGCAGGATCAGGTCGGGGGGGGCTTCGGACTGAGCAAGCTTCAGCGCTTTTTCGCCGTCCGTCGCGGCATGGATTGCGTAGTTGCGTCTTAAGAGCTCATTTAGTACCGCGATGTTCTGAGGAGTATCGTCCACGATCAGTATCTTCTGCTTGCCGTTGGTGATTGCCATTCTTATACCCTCTTCATGAACCGCTTATCTGTTTCAATCGTGAAGGGAGGAGTTTATATACAACAACCGGCTCACTTTTCCCCCGTACGTCCACCGCGCCGACACTCTCGATATCATATCTGTCGGGATTCGGGATCTTGGACAACGTTGTCGCACTTATCAGTAGCGGTGTATCGAAGCGCCGGGTCAGTCGCTCAATCCTCGAGGCGACGTTGACCGCATCGCCGATCACCGTGCCTTCCATGCGGCCCGGCGATCCCACCATGCCCAGCATCAGCGGTCCCGTATTGATGCCGATCCCAATCTCCACGGACGGTCTGCCTATCTCCAGCTGCCTCCTGTTGAATATCTCCAGGATCTTGAGGATATCGATCGCCGCGTCCACTGCCCCCTCGGCGGTGGAAAACAGAGCCATCACCGAATCGCCGATGTACTTGTCGATGAACCCACGGTAGCGCTGGACGATCGGATCGAACCATTCGAGATAGGTATTGATGAAGGCGAAGTTTTCTTCCGGGGTCATGTTTTCCGACAGGGTTGTGAAGCCCTTGATATCGGAAAACAGAATAGTCATGTCCCTCTGAATATGATCTCCGAGTCCTACCTCGGTGATGTTTTCGGTGCTCAGCAGCTCCAAAAACCGCACAGGCACGAAACGCTCGAAGGCTGCCATGGTTCGTCTCAAGGCGATTGTGCGCTGCTGAACGAGAAACTCCAGATGGTCCCGGTATTCCTTCATCTTCAGAACATTCTTGACCCTTTGTTGCACTATGGGGATGCTGACGGGCTTACTGATGTAGTCCACTGCTCCGAGCTCCAGCCCTTTGGTCTCGTCAACGATTTCGTTCATTGCCGTGACAAAGATTACGGGGATCTCCCCGCTGATCTCGTCCTCTTTGAGCCGGACGAGCACTTCGAAACCGTCCATCTCCGGCATCATCACATCCAGTAGGATCAGATCGGGAGGGTTGTCCGATTGAACAATACCGATCGCTTTGGCTCCACTGGTCGCAGCGCTGATTGCATAGTCCGCTCGCAAGGCTTCCTTCAACACGGTGATGTTCTGCGGAATATCATCTACTATCAGAATCCGTTTCTTGTTTTGTTTCGGCATCAATCCTGCCCCCACCCCCGCGCCTGTTCGCCCAGGCGTCTGTCGAGCTTTTCCAGCGCTTCCAACGCGCCGTCAAAATCGAAACTGTCGATCTTTCCGCCCAGATCCGCAACTGCTTCTTCCAGCTCCGTCCCCCTGAGCTCTTCGCTCAGCTTCTCGTGAATATCCGCCGCTTCCGTGTCACTTTCAGATAGCCTTGTTCGAATCGCTTCGACCAGTACTTTGAGCGCCTCCGGATCTACCTTGTTTTTCCGTTTATCGGGAGAACTGGAGGATTTCTCTCGGAGCTGACGCTGCACCTTCTCCATTTCCACCGCGAACATTGTCAGGAATTTAGAAACTTCCTCCAATTCGATTTGAACTTTCTCCTCATCAGCGGAATTTTGTTTAAGCTCGGCATCTAACACCTTAGCCGCAGCTTCCAGCTGTACAGCCCCAAGGTTACCGGCCACACCTTTCAACGTATGAGCCAGTCTTTCGGCAAGTCTGATGTCCTGGCGCTGTAGCGCCGCTGATATCTCTTTGGTCGTGTCCCCGTGATCTCTCTTGAAAGACAGAAGAAGCTTCCGGTACAGCACTTTGTTCCCGTTCACCCGCTGCAGTCCCTTTTCAACGTCGATCCCATCGAGCACCGGCAGGTCCGGTTCCTTTTCTCCCATTTCTATCAGTTCCGCCGATCGGTAGGCCTCCCGCTTTCCCGGTTTGATCCAGTGAACAAGGGTGGCGTAAAGATAGGAAGGTTCCACCGGCTTGGAGACATAATCGTCCATTCCGGCTTCCAACGCCCGCTCTTTGACCCCGTCCACCGCATCCGCGGTCATGGCAATAATCGGCAGTTCCTTGAAGCGTTTATCTCTCCTGATTTCAGCGCAGGCCTCGTATCCATCCATTTCAGGCATCTGCAGGTCCATCAGTACAGCGTCGAAAGCCTCATCTGCCCGCCTCAATTCCTCTACAGCCTCTCTCCCATTGCCTGCCACTGTGACCCAGAACCCTTGCTCCTGGAGCTGTTCTACAGCTAGTTCCTGGTTGATCTCGTTGTCCTCCACCAACAGTATCTTCGCCCCCCGGATGGCGTTGAACTCCTCTGTCATCTGGATCGGGGTGGAGTCCTCTTCATTCTCTCCGCGGGCTTCGTATCCGAAAACTTGTAGAACGGCATTGAATAATGACAATTGGGTGACCGGCTTCGTCAGCGTGCCATCGATGTTCAAGCCTTCAATCTGCGTAACTTCCTCGTCCCAGCGGTCGGCAGCCAGCAAGGCGATCAGCCGTGGGCGAGGTTGTTCTGCCCGTAACAGCTGCTCCACAGGGAACCCCCCGCGCTTCTCCCAGTCAACGAGTATCAAGTCATAGTCTGTATCTTCGGAGGCAGTTTTCATGATACGCCCGGCTCTTTCGCCACCTACGGCATTGACCCGAAACGAAAAAGCTTGAAGGTACCCTTGTAGCACTCGCCGTGTGACGGGATGGCCTTCGATCAACAGGACCCGCATGCCCTTCATCTTCACAGATGGCAAGTGGTACTTTCTCTTACTCAACGATTGGCGGCCTACAATGACGGTAAAATAGAAGGTGCTTCCTCTCCCGAGTTCGCTTTCAACCCCGATCTCCCCTCCCATCATTCTCACTAGACTCCTGCTTATGCTCAAACCCAAACCGGTTCCTCCGTACCTGCGTGTCGTCGCGCTGTCGAGCTGGGTAAAGGGTGCAAAGAGCCTGGAGACCTGCTCCCGGGACATTCCGATCCCGCTGTCTTTGACCGAAAAACGGAGGGTAGCCCGGTAATCCTGTTCTTCGACCAGTTCGGTGGAAACCACCACTTCCCCTTTATCGGTGAACTTGACCGCGTTGCTAACCAGATTGAGCAGTACTTGCCCCAGCCGCAGCGGATCGCCCACCAGATCGATAGGCACATCAGGAGACGTAGCGATGACCAGCTCCAACCCTTTCTCTTGCGCCTTGATGCCGTTTATAGTGGCCAGGTTGTTGAGCACATCATTCAAATTGAAATCGATCGACTCGAGAGCGATTTTTCCGGCCTCGATCTTGGAGAAGTCTAGAATATCGTTGATAATTCCCAGCAACAGGTATGCAGAGGTGTGGGCTTTGCTCACGTAGTTGCGCTGTTTAGGGGTGAGATCACTCCGCAGAGCCAGATCCGTCATTCCGATAATCGCGTTCATGGGTGTGCGGATCTCATGGCTCATGTTAGCCAGGAAGGCGCTCTTGGCCTGGTTGGCCCGCTCGGCGACCTCCCGGGCAAGTTGCTCTGCCTCCAAGAGCTTGCGCCTGGCAGTATTTTCAGCTAAGGCCAACTCCGCTTTCATGCGTTCGGTGGTATCGAGCAATGTTCCCTCGAATTTGACTGGCTTGCCTGCTTCATCTCTGGTACAATGCCAAGTCGGACTGAAGTAACGTAACGGAAGCCGTTCGGGATTGGTACGAAACACCCGTCGAACGGGTTCACGCCCTTCGGTCATATCTGTAAGCGCTTCCTCAAGTATGTGGCGATCATCCGGCTGGATCAGATCCAGATAGTCCGGGACACTCGGAACACCGTCCGCAGGGCTGAGTTCAAACATCCGAAACATCTGCTTGGACCAATGACCGCGCCCTGTACGCACTTCGAGCTCCCAACTTCCGAGATTCGCCAGTTCTTCGGCTCGTTCCAGACTCTCGTTGGCCTGAATCAGCGCTTCTTCCGCACCTTTGCGCTCGGTGACGTCACGCACGACGGAGATGACCGCCATTCCACTGTCCGTCTCCACCAGGCCCAGAGCCACTTCCACCGGAACCTCACTGCCATCCTTTCGCAGGCCGTAAAGATCCTTCTGCAACCCCATGCACCGCGTCTTAGCGTCGGCCATGTAGGCCTCTCGCAGAATAGAATGATCCTTGAAGCAGCTAGGGATGAGCCGTTCGACCGGCATGCTCAGAAGTTCGTCCTCCGAGTGTCCGAATAGCTTTTCCGCCACCCTATTGGCAAGAAGGATCCGGCCGTCTGCGTTCACCAGGATCAGTGCGTCAGGAACCGCAGCAACAAGTCCCTTGAACCATGCCTCGCTTCGGCGCAGCGCCTCCTCAGATCGCTTTGTTGCCCGCACCACAAAAAAAACAACTCCGCAAATTGCGGCTAACAGCAAGACAGCCGTGATGATTGTCACAGCAAACCGGACATCGAGCCGTGAGCGAAGTGCTTGAAGACTGCGGCTGACTCGTGCGTCGAGACGGTCGACTTCGCGTTCCAGAGAGTGGAAAGCGATCCATAACTCCGCAGTTTTTCCCGGATCAGGCGTGGCCATTCGATCCCATTGCGCCAGACGGTCCTGAAATGTATCGACGCTCTGCCGAAAGGAGGCCTCCGGGGACTCCCCTTCGACGTGTCCAAGGCGAGCCTGAGAACTGCCGAAGGACGAAATCGCCTGTTGCAGCAAGACCAGTCCCACATCGCGTCGGAACGGCGAACCCGGCTCACCGGCAAGGCTGATGTGAATGAACCCTTGGCTCAACTCAATTCCTGCCTGCCGAATGCTCTCCAACTCCTTCGTCGCCTCCTGTATAGCTTGCCGTTGCTGAAAGTGCAGCCACGAAATCAGTGCGCACACAAGGATGGACACGAGAATCGCGCCCCAAATCCACCGTCGAGGATCGGCGAACAACCAGGACAGAGGCAGGGAAGAAGACCGATGATCCGGTGTTTTCATCTGGAGAGAACTTCCTTGGTGGTGATCGTTCCAGGCAAATCCACCTGGGTCAGGCCGAACTCCGAAATAAGTGCCAAATGCTCCGGAGTGCCGATGAACGTATTCTGCGCCGCGTTCCAGGCTGAACAAAGCCGGCGATCTGCCTTTCGAAAAGCAAATGCGACGAATCCGAGTCGTCCTTTCAGCGCCAGGCCGGGCTGATAAAAGGGGTCTGCCGCCTCTGTGCCGCTCAGCTGCCCCCGCCTAGCCAGCCATAGCACTGCTGGAGCGGACAGGGCCAGACCATCAGCCACGCCGGATTTCACTGCAGCGTCCCCGGTTAGTGCGTCGGGGACCGTCACCAGTTGGTGCTCTGGAAGGCCGATGCGGCGGAGAAGATCCGCTTCCACTGCTCCTGAAAGGACCGCGATTTTAAGGTTGGGTTGTGCCAGAACCTGCTCGTAGGAATGAATCTGCCAGGGATTACCTTTAGCCGTCAGCAATGCTTGGCGGACGTGTAGGCTAGGCTCGGAAAATCTGACACGCTTTGCCCGCTCCGGGGTGATAAACATGCCCGCGGCGATAACGTCAATGCGACCAGCCTCCAACGCTGAAATCAGTGATTCGAAATTCATGAGGTACCATTCGGCACGAGAAATGCCCAAGCGGGCAACAATTTGCTTGGCCACCTCTGGAGACTCCCCGGTGACTTCACCGTCGGCTTTCAAGAAAGCAAAAGGGGCCTCGACTGCGTATCCGATCCGAACGGTACCGGCATGCTTGATCCGCTTTAGAGACTTATCTGTGAAGAAGAACACAACTAGCAGCGTCGCCACGGCTGCGAGGATCAGGGTACCAGCGATTGCGCTCTTAGCCCACCGTTTCATGCTAGTCGCTCCATACACCGCCAGAGCAACAGGAATGTTGCCTTTCCATGTTCACTTTCGCTACGATGATCACGGGAGTGCTGGCACACGGCATCCCTAGCCTGCAGCAACTCCTCCAGCAGCTTCTGCTGTGGTTCGTAAGACATATCACTCGTCCCCCTTCCCCAAGAGGTTCTACAGCCTCTTGTAGTCGTGCCGCTCTTCCAGCGCTTGTATCCCACAAGCCGTGGC
>CAZJAD010000077.1:4694-10774 GCA_964543855.1 uncultured Alphaproteobacteria bacterium | reverse complement strand
AAAAGGAGAGGTGGCAGAGTGGTCGAATGCGGCGGCCTCGAAAGCCGTTGTACTGCTTGTCGGTACCGGGGGTTCGAATCCCTCCCTCTCCGCAAGGGATTTCGGCCGGGCTCATGAACCCAGCACAGACTACTCGCAGGAACTGAGTGAACGGCCGCATGATGCGTGGTGACGCAAATCGCTGCCGACTCAATTCTGGAGGTCACGGATGATTCTAACGAGACCGTACACAAGTCTGCGCAAAGCGCTCACGCGAAGATCGAAGACGGTGGGCCAGGCACCGGGGAAGTCGATTTACATCGAGGATCGCAAGCTTGAGCCGACGCGGATCAGGGTGTTTGTCTACGATGCGGACAACATGGTTGAGAGTGAGGTGCAGCAGGCGGATGACATCGAGCGAGTTCTCTCCCAGCCCGGAATCAAGTGGATCCATGTGGACGGCCTTCAAAACGCACAACTGCTGCAAGAGATTGGGGAGAAGCTAAGTCTCCATTCGCTGATTCTCGAGGATGTTCTGAACACGGACCAGCGCACAAAGTGTGAGGATTACGGCCAAGCAATCTACATCGTGCTGAAATGGTTCGAGATAGAAAACGGAAGCGACGAGATCTCCGAGGAACAGATCAGCATCATATTGCAGAAGGACTTTGTTCTGTCGGTCACCGAGAAACAAGCGGACGAATTTGCGGTCCTTCGAGACTATATTCGCAGTGGCAAGAAAAGAAAGCTCCTTCTGAACACAGATTATCTGGCTTACCGCCTGGTCGATTCTGTCGTCGATCACTATTTTGCGGTGCTGGAGCATATCGGGGAGAAAATAGACGCCCTTGAGGTAACGCTCATCGAGAGCCCATCTCCTCAGATACTGCCGGGTCTCTTCGCAATCAAGCAGGAATTGCTTTTTCTGCGAAAAGCTGTGTGGCCGCTGCGAGAGATGCTGAGCTCGCTCCAGCGGGAGGAAACACCGCTTATCCGACCTGAAACGCTGATGTACTTCCGCGATGTCTATGACCACACGATTCAGGTGATGGATACGATTGAGACATTTCGAGACACTCAGGCGAGCAAATTTGACATGTATCTATCGAGTTTGAGCTTCCGCCAGAATGAAGTCATGAAGGTCCTGACGATCATTGCGACAATCTTTCTGCCCCTGACTTTTCTTGCCGGCATCTGGGGAATGAATTTTGAGCACATGCCGGAGCTCCGATGGCCCCAGGGCTACGCGATCGCTGTAGGGGTAATGATCGTGATTGGAGGCGCAATGGTAGGCTATTTCAGAAAGAGGAAATGGTTGTAGGAAGGCGCGCTGAACCCATCGAACGGAGGAGGGCAGGATATGCGGCGACCGATTCACTTTGAGATGGAATCCCGGGATGTTGATCGCGCGATCCAATTCTGTACCGATGTCTTTGGCTGGGAGTTCAACAGATGGGAAGGACCGGAGGATTACTGGCTGATCAAAACCGGTGCGGACGAGGACGCCGGAATTCACGGCGGTCGGCTGGCACGCCTACTGCAAAGACCCAGATGGAAATCTTTTCGGGATTATCCAAGGCGACAAGAGCGCGAAATAGCCTTCCAAAAGGATGGAAAACAGCGGCAAGGGATCATAAGAGTCGAGATATGGAACACAAGCTCAGGCCACAGCACATTGTTCTCCCTCTTGATAAGAGTGATTACTTCCCGATTCTGGATCAATCCCAGACCGCGGGCATACAATCCGGTCTGGTCACGCTGATGCCGGGTCAGAATGTTGGCGAGCATTCGACCGATGCGCATGAGGAGACAATCATCATTCTGAAGGGCAAGGGCGAGGTGTGGGTGGAAGATTGCGATCGCCAACCGGTGGAGTATGGGCAAGTGTTCTATGTACCGCCCCATGCACGCCATAATGTGTTCAACACGGGAGATGTTCCTCTGCGATACATTTTTGTGGTTGCACGCACCTCGTGATTCTGATGATTTGCGGTTGGAGAAGTTGATTTGGAGAGATGGCCGAGTGGTCGAAGGCACACGCTTGGAAGGCGTGCGTACGGGTAACCGTACCGTGGGTTCGAATCCCACTCTCTCCGCAGAAGAATGATGAGATCAGGGGGAACGGGATTGGGGGGATTTTTTTTCGTTTGCGCCGGCGTTTGTGATTTAGTGACACGATTCTCACTTGTCTTCGCCGAACGGGATCGGATAATGCAAAGGCGGTGGCTAAACAGCCACCGCCTTTGTTGCACCAGTCCCGGGGTAATTCGTGAATATCACCTATTGGCGATATTACTTGACCAGCACGACTTTCCGAGTCATTGCGAAACCTTGCGCTTCCATCCGACAAAGGTAGATTCCCGACGGCAAGTCGGCCGCGTTCCAAGATATCGTGTAGGAACCCGGTCCATGCGGTTTGTCCACGAGCCGCGTCACTTCTTGGCCAAGCAAGTTGAAAATCGTCAGGCGCAGATGGCCAGTCTGTTTCACATCATAGCGAATTGTCGTCGTCGGGTTGAACGGATTAGGATAGACTGGCAAGAGCTCGAACTGCGTAACTGCGGGCGGATTCTTCTGTTCATTCGAGCCGGACACCTCCAGCACTCTTAGCCGAACCGGCCAGCTTAATTCAGCTTCGTTGGGATCATTGCTCGAGAATATCCATTCCGTCATGTGGTAACCGGATTCGAGTGTGTGACTGTCCCATGTCAAATCATAATGTACGCTGTCGCCCGGGAGAATCGTCGTTTCGGCTGGACCGGAGACGCTGATCCATTCGACAGGCGTAAGCGCCATGGTTAACTCAAGCGGTTCCGTTCCGAGGTTGAAGACATCCAATCCGGTCATTTGGCTCTCCCCCGCGGTAAGAGCTGTCTCAATCACAGCGACGGGGATGTCAATGTCCGGGCCCGTTCCCGTCGGTCCTGCTGCCAGCCACTCAAAGACATTTTGTGTGAATTCGTGATTATCCGCATAGTCCTCTAAAAGCCAATGATCTCCAAAACCAATCAATCGAGCTCCGGAAGCTTCCTCGCGAGCCACAACGATCGGAGGATAGCTGCCCATCGGGAATTCATCGCAATCGCTGGAGATAGAATCATCGCCGCTCACGACGACATCAATCACTCCTGCTGCAGGATCGATTCCCCACGCATCGCTTACATATAGTTCTGCTACACCTGCCGTGAGTTCTTCCACCATCGGGCTTGAACCCCAAGTATTCGTGGAAAATCCATAGTGGAAACCTGGCTCACATTCCCCATCACAAAGGAGACAGCCCGTGAAATTCCATCCGAAGCCCTCGAGTTCATCCAGTCTATGACTGCGGTAGAGTTCGCGACAAATACCATACTCATGCAGGGAACCTTCCGCTCGATTGGTATCGTATGAGGGTATATTCGAGGCAGGTGGATGCACCGGAGCTACGCCGTCCTCGCCATCGGGAAGCGTCGCGATCACCCACAGCACACGGACAATTTCATGGGGAACGGGATCAACGTCCAACGGAATCAAGGCATCATAGTCCTTGCCTTCGATACGATACTGAATCACGGTACCCTCCACATCGCAAGCTTCTGCCAGCCAGCGCAGCGTCCACTGATAAGTGGAAAAGAAAGACTCGGCTTCGTCCGTATCGAGTCCGGCTGCAATCGCCTCCCTATAGAGCTGCTGGTCAAGGTAGTGACGCGCCATCTCCAGGGGGAGCGTCTGGTTAGTCAGAACCACTCCTGATTCTCCTGGTTCGAGTGTGCCCAGTTCGGAAATTTGATACCCCACATTTCTTTCAAAGCGGATGATTTTGACATCGCGGAGAGTTGCCCATGACCGGTTCATGTATTCGTTTCTGCGGACTCCACGCGATACGAAGTTCAAGTGCTGGTCGAGCAAACCTTCGTAGTCCAACTCGAGATCACCTCTCGTCGGAGCGACATCCCAATGGAGCGGTTCACGAGAGCACGGTTCGGGTGTGACATAGGTCATACGTCCCGGGAAGTCAAACTCCAGAGACGCTCCGTTCGCCGCGAAATCTTTGAGGTGGACGATGGGTTTGTCAACGCTGGAAAAGAACTTGTCGCAGAAGATTCCCAGACTGCCGCCGCTGTCCACCATCGCCTGCATTCGGACTGCATCAATGTCCGACCAGTGAGGATCATTGCCAATGTCATCGCCATGACCACCATAATGCGTCCACATTCTCCAGAATCGCAACACAGCGTCATAGTCTTCGTAAGGATAGACATCTGCGATGTTAGGACCGGTACCGATGCGGTACTTCATTCCCGGGCTTGCATGGATGCAGACCACGTAGAACGCGTCCCACAGAGGATTGTCCAAATGGCAAAAACCGGCTTGTCCTTCTATGACCGTGCCGTCGGAGCCCAGGATGAATACAGGTGCGTAATCACCAGCCTGGACATATAATACATCATCCCTCACTCTTTCGAGATAAACAAGTTCCTCGCCATAATCCGTGAATTCCCCTTCGGCCAGAATTTCGTAGAACGGTATTCGCTCCCCATTCAATCGTATGAATTCATAGTCCGGGAATAGCGTCTCTATGCTGCCCCAGACGTATTCGCCATAAATGTCCTGGGGTCCATGGAGTACGTCAATGGCAAATTTGCCCTCGGCGTACGCCGTGAGGTGGGTGATAAGCAGCGCAAATGCCAAGAGGCAGGTGCGTAGAGCGCCTGCATTCCTCATGATTACCCTTCCTCTCCGAAACAACTGGAGCTATTATCGTCCCGTAATCCTGTGCGTTGATTTGAGCAGAAATCCCCCATCCGGTGGCCGACAGCGGCCGAACGATGGGGGGTCATTAGCAGTCAAAATCGTCACGGCACTGGTCGCCTCCTGAACCAGCTAGACAATTCACTCGTATTACAAATATAGGAAACCTCCGGTGATAAGTCAAGGGGGTATCCGGGCAGACGATGGAAATCAGGATCATCGAGGGCGATGCACTGCCTAATTCACTTTCAAAACAGTGCCTTATCTGATACATATTGAGAGATGAGCAGCTCGCCCTGCCTCTGAGCTCCAACGGATCGGTTTGTGGAGTTCCTCTACATGCGGGCGAGCCAAAGAGGAGCCCTTGCATTTCGGCGGAGTTTTTGGCAGATTATGTGCAGCAGAGTATGTGACGAGACGGTATCCGCCGGGTTGAGCGATTAGTATGGAGACACGATTACTGTGAGACGCTGGCAGGCTTTGATGACTCTTGTGCTGCTCATCTGCTTTGGGTTTGCAGGCAGAATCGATGCGCCGTGCGCGGCCGTTGATATCGAAGATGGTGGAGGTTGCACGACGGCGGTGATCGCGGGTTCGGCCACGGCCAATGGCCGACCGCTGCTCTGGAAAAACCGAGATCATACACAGACTCATCAGGAAATCGTCTACTTTGACGACGGGCTTTACCCATATGTGACACTGACCAACGTGGAAGACTTGACGCAGGCATGGGGCGGCGTGAACAGCGCCGGTTTTGCGATCGAGGATGCGAACAGCCGGAATGTGCCGGACACGGTGTCCGGTCCGGATGACGACGGCTTTATCATGAAGCTTGCCTTGCAGAGCTGTCGCACGGTCGATGACTTTCAGGCGATTCTCGATTCCACCTCGATCGTCGGCCATACTCGACCGGCCATTTTCGGCGTGATTGATTCGGCGGGTGGCGCGTCGATGTTCGAGACCTTTCCTCACGATTATGTGCGCTATGATGCGAGTGATACTGCCGACGCCCCGCTCGGCATTCTGGTGCGCGCGAATTTCTCCTACGCAGGCGATTCGATCAATCTTCACGGGCTCTATCGGCACGACCGAGCGAAAGCGCTGCTCGCATCGGCGGCCAGTGCCGGCTCACTTGGCGTTCATTACTTGTGCCGCACGGTCGCTCGCGACTTGCGCAGCACGGACCTCTTTGACCCGTACCCACTTCCGTTCGAAGGGCATGTGGAAGATTTGCCGTGGGGTTGCATTCCATTCCGCGAGTGCATCAGCAACACCTATACGGTCTCCGCGTGCATCGTGGAGGGCGTGCAGCCTGGAGAGAATCCGGCTCTGGCTACTCTGTGGGCGTTTCCGATGGCCGTCGAGTTTGG
>CAZJAD010000077.1:0-4594 GCA_964543855.1 uncultured Alphaproteobacteria bacterium | reverse complement strand
AGAAATGATAGACCTCAGAGCGTTCTTTGATGTTCGGGTGGTGCGGTAACGACACATTCGGGACTGTGAGAATAGAAAGGCCCTCGGATTTCCGAGGGCCTTTTCATCTTCACCGTCGTTTGTGCCTATTAATTGAAACGGGCCTCACGCTGTTATTGCATTCTCTTCACTCCCCAAGTGCGCTCACGATTGATAGCATTTAGGAGAGTGCTTCTTTCCCTCACTGGAACACCAGCCCGCGTCAGTCTATCTGTTCACTCCGTCGCCGTCACATAATAGAAATAGGGCAAAGGCCTGCTTGGAGTATTCACATCCGTCCAGGTCGTATCGGTCACGGTATCGAGCGAATCGCCCAGAATGAAAGGTTCGGTAGCGCCGTAGATGTTGTAATCATAGGTGACACCAAATGGCGGCCAACTCAAAACGGCGTTCCCGCTTTCAATTGAAATCACTAAGCGGCCAACCGGACCTGCGAGCCAGTTTTCGTAGGCGCCAATATCCGGATTCGAACCGGTAGGGTTGGGCCTCAGGTTACCCTCAATGTCAAGGGCGTACGGGCAGGCAGGGTCCGCTGCGCCGATGCAGTGGCTGTAGTCGGTCAAATGGAAATCATTGACCGCTGTATCCGCAAAAAGTGGGTCGAGAAAGATGTTCATGTAGACATCACACGAGTCGCCGTTGGCGTTGGTCTCAGCCATCTGGCCGAGCCCGGCAGGAATATCACCTTGGAACGCACCACCGCTGTTCCTGAAAACATCGCAGTATTCCACAGCGAGTAGGCTGCCGGGGCCGTCGTCAAAATAGATTCCCTCACCCTCTGAAAAGGTGATAATGGTGCTTCCAAAGGTCACGGACGATGCTGTGCTCCATATCCCGCCACCACTTCCCGCCAGGTTGCCACTGAGGGTGCACAGCGTGAAGGTAAGCTCAGAACTGCTGCAATGCACTCCACCGCCTTGCCCCCCGGTTATTGCCTGGTTATTGCTTATACTGCAATTTATGAAATTCAAATAAGAATCAGAGATGGCATACACTCCACCGCCCGTATTTGCCGTGTTGTCGCTGATCGTGCAACTCCAGAAGGTGAACGAAGAATTATCGCTATGCACCCCACCGCCCGCAACTGCCGAATTACCGCTAATGGTACAGTTGATGAACGTGGGGGAGCTGTAGCAGCAACGCACTCCGCCGCCATCGTCGCCCGCCGAGTTGCCAGTCATCGTGCAAATCCAGAATTGCGGCGAGCAGGATTCCGCACAATAGACCCCGCCGCCCTCGCTATCCGCCGAATTGCCGCTTATGGTGCAATACCAGAATTGCGGTGAAGAATCATAGAGGCAATGCACGCCGCCGCCAAGGTCTGCCTGATTGTTGCGGATGGTACAGTCGGTGAAATATGGGGAAGCGGCGTAGCAATACACGCCGCCGCCTCTAACATCCGGTTCCGGAAAGGCATTCTCGATGACACAGAACTCAAGGCGGCTGTTTGAACTGGCGCTGCCCGAAAATACCATGTGGCTCCAGCGAGTGGGGAGAACGGCCGTAAAGACAACGGAATCACTCGCCGTTCCCTCGGCCCAGAGCCTTCCATAGATGTCAAATGGAAAAGAACCGTCAAAAATGAAAGTCACTCCGTGCATCAGGTGCAAGGTATCGCTTGATTCTACCCAGATGGTGTCAATGACATGGTATGTGCCCGGGCCGAAGGTTCCGCTCAGAGCCCCATAAAGCCCGGCCGTGGCGCGCGCATTTTCATAGGCGCCGATGTCGGGATTTGACGCGGGGGGATTGGGCCTTGGATTGCCGTCCATGTCCGTCGGCGGCGGGCTCGTGGGGTCTGCCGCCCCGATGCAGTGGCTGTAGTCTTTCAGATGCAAGTCAGCCGTTGGTGGATTCACAAAGAACGGATCGAAGAAAATGTTATAATACTGGTCACATGGGGTGCCGTTGGCGTTGGTGGTTGAAATGGTGCCGATGTTAAGCGGGCCTTCCGATGGATCATTGTTGAAAAACACTATATCGCCACCACTGTTGCCGAAAATATCGCAGTACTCGACCGTGCTGGAAGCGTTGTTTTGGAAGTAAATCCCTGCACTATCCGAATAGGCGATAATGGTGCTGTTGAAGACGGGCGAACCACCTGCGCAACGCACGCCGCCGCCGACCATGGCCGAGTTGCCGCTGAGGGTACAATGCGTGAAGGTTGGCGAAGAATCGTAGCTGTAGACCCCGCCGCCTTGACCGGAGGGTAGGGCCCGGTTGCCGCTGATGATGCAATTCGTGAAGGTCGGTGAGCAGGTTTCGTCACAGTGTACGCCGCCGCCCTGACCTGAGGCTGTTGTCCTGTTGATGGTGATGAGGCAATTCGTGAAGGTCGGTGATGAATTGTAATGGCAACTTATCCCTCCACCAACAGATGCCAAGTTGTTGTAGAAGACACAGTTCGCGAATGTAGGGGAAGACATGAGGCAATATGCGCCTCCGCCTCTACTGGTCGCGAAACCGCTCTCGATGCGGCAGAAGGCGAATCGGCTACTTGAACTGGCGGGACCGGCAAATATCAGGTTGCCTCGGCGGATATCCAGGGTGGATGCGAAGACGATGGAATCGCTCGCTGTCCCCTCGGCCAAAAGAGCTCCGTAAATAATAAATGGGTAGGTTCCATCATAGTTGAAAGTTGTTCCGGGCATGAGCCGCAGACTATCACCGGATTTGATGGAAATCGAATCAACAATATGAAATACCCCCGGCCCGAGTGTTCCACACAATGGCCCGGAATACGCGGGGAAGATGTTCCTGATAAGGTACTCATAGGCGGGGTTGCTATGGTAGAGACTGTCCAACGTAAACCACTCGGTGTGAGGTCCTCCCCAGCCGTAGTTCATGTGGTACTGATCCAGGCCACCCGTGTCTCTCCAGCCGTCACAGACGATTGCGTGGCCGCCGCTACCCTCTGATATGCGATACAGGATGGGTCGCGCCGCGTTAATCTCGGTCTGAATTAGGTCAAACCATTCTGCGGCGGTGTGCACATTGCGGTCCTCACGAACAATCGAGGTGTCATATCGGAAATAGGTTGGGAACACGCTCAGCGCATAATAAGTTTGCGTTCCGGAAGCGCAGTTCCCATAGTCCATCTCAAAGCCAACTCCGATTTCGTAGCACAGTTCAGCCAGCGCATCCTGTTCCTCGGCGGAACATCCCCCGTCGCAACTGTCCGGCATGTGGGCCCAGTCGTAGGCATCAGAAAAATCCGCCGACAGGCTGCACGCGCCAACCGGTGTGGGATTGCAGGAATCATCGCCGTCCCACCAGTAGGTGTGACTCCCCACACCGTAGTGAGGCCACGCATGGTACCTCATGATCTGCGCCGCAGCCGTCGCGACACAACCAACGGCGCACCGCCCGCCGTCGCCCAAGGGGCAGAAGTTGTCGTACGGGTCGCTCTGATCCCAGGACGTCGTCAGTAGAGGCCCCACTTCTGCTAATGGATCAAAACCGCCCCTGCGCAAATCGGCGTCAAATGTTTCCCGACTACTCAGGAAACGACTCCACTCCCGCCTGTGGCCCCGACCCAAAAGGACATCGCCTGTCGATGGCTGAGTTGCGTCCAGGCTCCCGTAGGTCTTCGCGTAAAGCCGGATCCGGTGCGCCAAAATTTCTCTCAGAAGCTGGGGAAATCCAACCGTTTCATTGACATCCAGCCCGTACTTCTCCGAGTATGCTTTGATGGGTGGCAATTCCTTGAGAATAGGCACGACCACATGGCCGCGAGGCGAAATGGAGTAACTGCGTGCCAGAATGGTGTCGTTCTGGATAATCTCCTGGACATCGACAATCGTGGGATGAGCACCCCCTGCCCATCCACCTCGCTGATAGACCATGTACGCGAGCCAATTCTGACAGACCTGCTCCATTTCATCCGCTGTGGCTCTCTCCGCCTTTGTCTCGCAAGGCGCGAACAACCAAAGCACGACGGCCAGTCCGATTGTGAACGTGGTGATAACACGCATGGGAATCACCTCCCTATACTTCGCTCTTGTCGCGGTCTGAGTGGATGGAATTCCGCAAGCAAAAATAGCACAGGGTCCCGCTTTTCCTGATGAAGAAAACGGTTCTGCTGTGCCTTCGACTTATAGGCCCCCTGTCTGTCAATCACTCATCGAATCTATGAAAATCGGCGCTACAGTTGAGGTGCCAGATTTTGGGCGAGGCGAAGCCGGTAGTAGCCGTCGGATTGATTATACTGGGGGAGGCCGGTGATGCGCACCTGAAAAGTGTGCGCGCCGGGAGGGAAAATGGTCGAAAGGATGTTTTCGGAGTGGACTTCCATGGCCTGGAACGCTCCGCCGTCGATGGAGATTTCCCAGGTGAGGCCGATGTTGGAACCGAAGGCCGGGCCGCTACGGCCGAAGATATCTTCGACGAAGGAGAGCATCGGCGGTTCGCCGGGCGCGGAGGTGTTGGTGAGACTCCAGGCGATGGAGCGTGAGGAGGTCACACTGCCGGAGAGAATGGCTTCGACAGGACCGTCATTATTGACGCGATGAATCTGACAGGTCGTCCATTCCAGCCAGAACTCCATGGGAATCGT
>CAZJAD010000076.1:0-10794 GCA_964543855.1 uncultured Alphaproteobacteria bacterium | reverse complement strand
GGCATCTGCTACAACGGCTCGTGCCTGATGATAGACATCAATGACCAAGACGGTGTGGACATGTTCAACACATGGCACATCTTCGGAGACCCGTCGGTTCAGTTGCGCACAGCAATCCCTTCAGCTATGTCCGTCAGCCACGCCAATGAAGTCTACATCGACCAGACCGAGTTCGATGTTGCGGTGGCTGGCGAAGAAAGAGCGCTTTGCGCTTTGTCCTACGAAGGCGAGCTTTTCGGCTCGGCCTACACAGACATCACAGGCTCGGCCGTTATCCCCATCGAGGGCATGCTGCCGGTGGGCGAATACATTACATTGACGGTGACCACCTTCAACAGACTGACCTACACTGCCGATGTTCTCGTGTTCCATGAGGGTCCGGACGAATGGCCGCCGAATATCTCCTTTACGCCGCTCGGGGACACGATGGACGATATCGGGCCTTATGTTTTGGCGGCGACGATCAGGGACTACTCCGGAGTGGCCAGCGCCACCTTCTATCACGGCTTTAACGGCAATGACTTCTTTTCTCAGGCGATGGTCTATGAGGGGGACAACATCTGGACGGCCTCATTCGGAGGTTATCCGGCTGGAACGACGGTCTACTACTATGTGGAAGCAACTGACTCTTCGGAGAATCAGAATACGGACAGCAGCGATGTTTATGACTTCTCCGTTTTGGGTGTTATCTTCTCCGACGATATGGAATCCGGTGTTGGCGACTGGACCCACGGCGAGCTGGAAGCCGGTTGGGTTGATCAGTGGCATTTGTCGACTGAGATGAACCACAGTCCCGGTCATGCGTGGAAGTTTGGCGATACCGGTACGGGGACTTATGCCAGTCATGCCTACGGCGGCCTTGTCAGTCCGGCGATTCTGATCGGCTCCGAAGGGACGCTCACCTTCTGGCACTGGATTCAGGCGGAGGTTTCGGGGTACTACCCGGATTCGGCTTACGATGCGGGTGTGGTGGATGTCTCCGTGGAGGGAGGAGAGTGGGAGCAGTTGCTTCTGCTCAGCCCGAGCTACAACAAGTCAACGCGTTGCACGGCCGGTGGTGGTAGCCCTTACTCGGGTCCCTTTGATTGCGCGACCCGGTGCTATTCGGGAGACATCGGCTGGACCGAAGTGAGTGCCAGTCTCGATGCCTATGCGGGGCAGAGCGTGCAATTCCGGTTCCGTTTCGGCAGCGATGCCGGTGGCGCGATGGAAGGATGGTATATGGACGATTTCGCCGTGATTGGCATGCCTGGGGGCCCACCTCTGGATCCAGTTGAAGATTTGTGTATCTGTACCGACGGGACGAATCTCGTTCTCACCTGGAGTTCGACCGGAGCACCGGCCTACAAAGTCTACAGTGCCACAGATCCATCTGGACCTTTCACGAATCTTGAAGGCACGACGGCCGAGACGACCTTCACGCTGCCAGCAAGTGACGCCAAGCTCTTTTTCATTGTGAGATCCTCGAACTGAGCCGAGGAGGCGCGGCACGCCTGCAGCAGCTTTCTCTTCAGGTATCCGAACAAAAAAAGAGGCTTCGATGATGTCGACGCCTCTTTTTTTTCGATCGCTTCTGGCTATGGCACCTTCCTGCCAAAAATCCGGAGCCAGCCAAGTAAGATTCCTGTTCCGACCGTCAGACAGATCCAGGGCGAGATTCCCCATCCACTGGGCAGGTAACCGGCGAAGAGGGCGATCAGGGCCGCCGCCATGGCATAAGGAATTTGTGTCTTCACATGGTCAACGTGATCGGAACCCGAGGCCATGGAGGAGAGAATCGTCGTGTCGGAAATGGGGGAACAATGATCGCCAAAGATTGAACCCGTGAGTACTGCACCAATGGTCGCGATGTGAATGACATTCGGCACGAAAAGTCCGTCGACGACAGTCCCCGGTGCCATACTCTGCGCAGCTGGCACAGCGATCGGGAAGAGAATCGCCATCGTTCCCCATGAGCTGCCCGTGGCGAAGGAGGTCAGTGCCGCGATGACGAAGACCACCGCTGGCAACAAGTGTGGAGACAGAATAGGGCGTGCCCAACCGATGACCGTTTCGGCTGTGTGCATGTCTTGACACAGTTGACCCAAAGCCCAAGCAAGAAGCAGAATGATTGCCGCGATATTCATGGATTGCACGCCCGCGACGAAGGCATCCAGAACGCCGCGCACCTTCATCCGACCTCCCAGAAGAGGGAGCAGTCCCGCCGTCACAGCCCCACCAAACGCCGCCCACATGAGAACATGGAATGAGTTCGCCCGGCCGATGATTTCGTGCAGTGCAGCCGGTGATTCGCCGACCCGCGCTCGGCCATCGAAATAGAGCCCGAAGAGTGTCAACAGAATAACAACCGCGACAGGAACCCATGCGTAATAAGCGGGGCCGGAGACTTCACGCGCATCGGCAGATTCGATGCGATCCAGACCCGAGAGAGGCACCGCATTGGCCCGCAAAAGCTCGCCGGTTTTTCGCGCCCGGACCTCAGCCTTCCACATAGAGCCGATATCTCGTGATAGCCAGGCGACCAGAACGACCAGAATCAAGGCGAGAACCGCGTAGAACCGGTATGGAATCGTCTGAATGAAAACCCAATATGGATTCACATCGATGCTGACGGAGTGATAGCTGTCTCCGATGAGCCCGATTTCAAAGCCGATCCAGGTGGAGATAATCGCGAACGAGGCCACGGGCGCTGATGTGGAATCCACGATATAGGAGAGTTTCTCACGGGAAATCCGAAGACGGTCACAGAGGGGTCGCATCGCATGACCAACGAGCAGAGCGTTGGCATAGTCATCGAAAAAGACAACCAGACCGGCGAGCCATGTCAGGATTTGCGCGCTGCGTGGCGTGCGCGCGCGACGCACGAGGCCCGAAACCAGTCCGCTCGTTCCCCCGGATCGCGAGATGATCGCGACCATGCCACCCAGAGTCAGGCTGAAGAGCAGAATTGCGGCATGGTCGGTGTGCGCGAGTGCACCGATGAGATAGGTGTCGAGCGTTCGCATGAGCCCCAGGACCGCATTGCCGGAATGAAGGAGCGTTGCACCGAGCCATACCCCGACGAGTAAAGCCACGATGACCTGACGGAGCACGAGAGCCAGACCGATGGCCACCAGAGGCGGAAGTACGCTTACCCAACTGTACTGCGTCAATGTGTCACTCACACTGGCGAGAGCAGGTGTACAAACGCCCGCGAGCAGAATCACGCACAGGCTGCAAACAGTGACCGATAACCGCGAACTCACGCCGAAAGCTCTCCTTCTTGACTTGCCTCAATGTACAAATTGCCTTCTGCAAAAGCAACCAGGGTCTTCATGTGGCACGAGGCAAACGCTGTCTTCGAGTAGTCGCTTGCCGGAGTCGCTATCGGCGGGGTAACGGAGATTAGCTGTTCAACTCATCTTCGTGCACTTGATTTCATGGCGGTCATTTGGTATACTTTAGACTCGTAGTCCTGGCAATTTTGTGGTATCCGGTCTCTGTTGGCGAATCTTGCACAACCTGTGGTGTGAACTATGAAACGAATAGCGGTCTTGACAAGTGGCGGGGATGCCCCGGGGATGAATGCATGCATCCGTGCGGTCGTTCGCACAGCCTGTGGCCTCGGAATGACTGTTATCGGCGTGCGACGAGGCTACACCGGTCTCTGCAACGGCGAGTTCATCCCGATGGATGGCCGCTCCGTATCGAACATCATTCAGCAAGGGGGGTCGATTCTTGTGTCATCTCGGTGCGCGGAGTTTTTCTCGAAAGAGGGGCGTGCGCGCGCAATTGCGGCAATGAAGGAGAGTGACATCGAAGGTCTCGTTGCCATTGGTGGTGACGGGACTTTCCGCGGAGCCTTGGCGCTCATGGCGGAGTGCGATGTGCGCATTGTCGGCTGTCCGGGGACGATCGACAACGATCTTTTCGGCACCGACAACACGATTGGCTACGACACGGCCGTGAACACCGCTCTCGAAGCCATCGACCGCATTCGTGATACGGCCAGTGCCATGGAGCGGCTCTTCATTATCGAAGTCATGGGCCGGCACGCGGGTTTCATCGCACTGCATGTTGCCATTGCCGGCGGGGCTGAAGGAGTGCTGTTGCCTGAGACCGCCTCGGATACTCAGGCCTTTTATCGGCGTTTTGAGCAAGGACTGAAAGTGGGCAAGCGCACCTATATTGTCGTCGTGGCGGAGGGAGATGAGACAGGCGGCGCGCAGAAGGTCGCGGACAGCTTGAAATCGCTCTACGGCATCCAGTCTTGGGTCACGGTTCTGGGTCACATCCAGAGAGGAGGCTCGCCCACAGCCAACGATCGTCTTCTGGCCTCAAAACTGGGCGCCGCGGCCGCACTGGCGCTCCAAGACGGTCGAACGGGGGTCATGGTAGGTGAGTCGCATGGTGATGTCTGCTATACGCCCTTCGCTGATACGGTCAATCAGCGCAAGCCTCTCGATTCTTTCGAATTGAAACTTGCCGATATCCTTCCATAGATTACATTCTCCCACAAGAAAAAGCTAAACTTGGCGTGTTGTACACCGATAAAACTATGAGGAAGTCCATCACTCGTCACGAGGTCTTGCTATGATAAAGGCCATAGATTCCTTTCAGGTTCTGCCAACTCTGCCCGAAGAGCTGAAGGACCTTCGAGAAATCGCCTACAACCTTCTGTGGACATGGAATCAGGACACCATCGAGCTTTTCCGCCGCCTGGACCGCGAACTCTGGGAGACAAGTGGACATAATCCCGCTCAGATGTTGGGAACGATCAAGCAGGAGCTTCTCGTCGAGGCGGCTCGCGACGAGGGCTTTCTTGCTCATCTGGAGCGAGTCGCCACCCACCTGCGACAGTATATGTCGGCATCGACATGGTTCTCAAAGAAGTACGGGACCTTCGATAAACCTTACATCGCTTACTTCTCGATGGAATTCGGCCTGACCGAATGCCTGCAAGTCTACTCGGGAGGTCTCGGCACTCTCGCTGGAGATCATCTGAAATCCGCCAGCGAACTTGGCTTACCGCTCGTCGGCATCGGCCTGCTGTATCAGGAAGGCTATTTCCAGCAGTACCTGAACGAAGACGGGTGGCAGCAGGAATACTATCCTGACAACGATTTCTTCAACCTGCCTATCTTGCCGGAGCGCGGGTCCGACGGTCAGAATGTCACTGTCGACATTCGTCTTCCGGGCCGGACCGCAAAGGTACAGGTCTGGCGCGCGCAGGTTGGGCGCATTCCGCTCTTTCTCCTGGATACGAATCTTCCGGATAACACACCGGAAGACCAGCGCATCACCTATCAGCTCTATGGCGGCGACAAGGAAATGCGGCTCAAGCAGGAAATCGTCCTGGGAATCGGCGGAATCCTTGCGCTTCACGCCATGGGGATGCCTCCGATGGTCTGCCACATGAACGAGGGCCACTCGGCCTTCCTTTCTCTGGGACGCATTCGCATGCGGCGCGAGGAAAGCGGTCTCTCAATCGAGGAAGCTCTTCAGGCTCTCGGGAGCGGCACAGTTTTCACGACACACACGCCGGTTCCCGCTGGCATCGATGAGTTTCCGCCCGAGCTCATTGAGAAGTACTTCGTATCGCAGGGCCATTCCAAGGACGAGATGCCCGTCAGCGAGTTATTGAAACTGGGTCGCCGTCACCCTGAAAACCCGCGTGAGCCTTTCAACATGGCCATGCTGGCCCTGCGCAGGGCCGAGTACGCTAACGCGGTGAGTCAGTTGCACGGCGAGGTCTCCCGGCGCATGTGGATGGACGCCTGGCCGGGACTTCCGGAACACGAGATTCCCATCGACTCGATCACGAACGGCATTCACAGCCGCTCGTGGATCTCGTACGAAATGGCCACGCTCTTCGATCGCTATCTCGGTCCGGATTGGCTGAAGAAGCCCGGTGATCAGACTATCTGGAAACGCGTGGACCAGATCCCGGATGAAGAACTCTGGCGCACCCATGAGAGGCGCCGGGAACGGCTGGTTGCTTACACTCGTCGGCGCTTGCGCGTACAACTCGAGCAACGCGGCGCTCGCCCTTCGCTTATCGAGGGAGCGCACGAGGTCCTGGACCCCGACGCGCTGATCATCGGTTTTGCCCGACGCTTTGCCACCTACAAGCGGGCGACTCTCCTCCTGCACGATCCTGATCGACTGAAGGCAATTCTATGTAATCCGGTTCGGCCGGTCCAGATTATTTACGCCGGAAAGGCTCATCCCCGCGACGATGACGGAAAGGCGTTCATCAAGGCCATTGTCCATTTTGCCCAGGATGAAGCGATCCGACGCCATATCGTGTTTCTCGAGAACTACGATATGAGTGTCGCACGATATTTGGTGGAAGGGGTGGACATCTGGCTGAACACACCTCGTCGTCCGCTCGAGGCCAGTGGAACCAGTGGCATGAAAGTGCTGCCGAACGGAGGTTTGAACCTGTCCGTTCTTGATGGTTGGTGGTGCGAGGGTTACACGCCGGAAACCGGCTGGGCGATCGGGCACGGCGAGGAATATGAGGATCATGACTACCAGGATCGGGTCGAGTCATCGTCCCTGTACAGTCTGCTTGAAAAAGAGGTCATCCCTCTCTTCTACGATCGAGGGCCGGACGGCCTGCCCCGCGGCTGGATTGCAAAGATGAAGGCTTCCATGCGGCAGCTCTGCCCGATTTTCAATACAAACCGCATGGTCATGGAGTACTGTGAGAGGTACTATGTACCGGCGCGCGATCTCTACGACAAGCTCTTCCTCGGTGATATTCAGCCTGCCAGAGACCTCGCGAGCTGGAAATCGCGCGTGCGCGCGGCGTGGCCTGGCGTTCGTCTGCTGTCTGTCCAGGCGAATGCTGGACGAACCACGGGCGTCGGAGCGGAGGTGAAAGTTCAGGCTCAGGTGCGCCTGGGAAGTCTGACGCCCGGCGATGTCAGTGTCCAGATCTACTCCGGCACTCTGAATGCCGACCGCTTCATTGAACGGGGAGATATCATCCCGATGGAAGTGAAACCGGACGCCCACGACGGAACCTACACCTATGAAGGCACAATCCCGTGCCGGCAGAGCGGGTTGCACGGCTATTCGGTGCGCGTGATTCCGTCTCATCCTCATGTCCCAAATCCGCTCCGCCTCGGTCTTATCACTTGGGCGAACTTGTGAACAGAGTCAAAGATTTGCGAGAAAACCAAAGCCCGAAGCAGGCTGCTTCGGGCTTATCATTTGTTCGTGTACTACTTAAGGATTAGTTCTCAACAGAGGCCCTGCATCCTGACGGTCTCTTCAGCACGGTGCAAGCCATCTGAGAGATTGGCGGTTAAGATGCCTTGACTGAAACGGGCTGCTTTCCGAGCGCGAGGTAATGTCTTTCCGCTTCCAGCAGTGCCTCTTTGCGCCAAAGCCCCCCGCCATAACCGACAAGTTTCCCAGACGACCCGATGACCCGATGACACGGGATGATAATCGCCACCGGATTGCAGCGATTGGCGGTACCCACTGCTCGGGCGGCGCGTGGGTTGCCGACCGCCCGCGCGATCTCTCCGTAACTGCGTGTCTCTCCATACGGAATCTCGCATAGGGCCTTCCAGACACGCCGCTGGAAACCCGATCCTTCCAATGCAATCGGGAGTGAAAACTCCCGCAATTCGCCCGCAAAGTAGGCGCTCAGTTGCTCCGTAAACGGCTCGAAATAGTCCGCGGCACGCCTTGCCCCGCGGAACATCAGAGACTCTCGTTCGTCTTCGAATTCGAGCCGCAGAAGCCCTTGGTCGCTCGCCAACATCCGGATCATTCCCAGGGGCGATTCGTAAGTCGTGTAAATCGTTGTCATCCTACTCTCCGTCTTCCCGTCCTGCTTGCCCACACAGTCCTCAAAGCGAACGTGCTCTTCCCAATATTGCAAAATTCTGGTCACTTATGCAAGTCAACTCCCTTATTCTCTATCCCGCACGGCGCGAGCATCCGCAAAGTCATTTGGCGAGTAAGAGAAACCTCGGGAGGAATACCTCCCGAGGCTCTTGGTTCTTTTCAGTTTCGAGTGGACAGATGTGGGGTGAATAATCGGCGGCCCTATGATTCGTCGTCGAGGGCGACCTTCTCGCGGACCTCCCGAAAGGCCAATTCGCCATCTTTGCAGATGACTTGGATTGTCGCCCCCGGAGCAAAGCGGTTTTTCAGAATCTCTTCCGCCAGTGAGTCCTCGAGATAGCGTTCCACCGTGCGGCGCAGCAACCGCGCGCCAACCTCCGGCTTGTATCCTTTTTCGATGAGGTAGTCCCGAGCCTTTGCCGTCAGGGTGACCTTGAGATGTCGCTCCACCATGCGCTCGTTGACTTCCTCGATGTAGATATTCAATATTCGCTGAATATGCTCCCGCTCCAGCATTCGGAAGACGATGATTTCGTCCAAGCGGTTCAAGAATTCGGGGCGGAAGGTGTTCTTGAGTTCCTCCATCATCTTGCTGGCCATCTTCTCGTAGTCGACGCTCTCCGCCCCTGAAAACCCGAATTGCACGGCTTTCTGCGCCTCACGAGTTCCGAGATTGGAGGTCATGATCATAATCGTGTTGCGGAAATCCACCTTCCGACCTGATCCGTCGGTCAGTTCTCCCGCGTCCAAGACTTGCAGCAAGATATTGAAGACATCGGGATGAGCTTTTTCGATCTCATCAAGCAGAACCACGCTGTAGGGCTTGCGTCGCACTCGTTCCGTGAGCTGACCACCTTCATCATAGCCGACATATCCGGGAGGTGCTCCGATAAGGCGAGACACATTGAATTTCTCCATGTACTCGCTCATGTCGACCCGGACAAGTGCCGCCGGGTCCTCAAAGAGATACTCTGCCAGAACGCGGGCCAGTTCGGTCTTGCCCACGCCGGTTGGGCCCAGGAAAAGGAACGATCCAATCGGCCGCCGAGGGTTCTTCAGGCCTGAGCGAGCGCGCCGCAGCGACTTGGCGATGGTATCGAGGGCCTCATTCTGACCGACGATTTTATCTCCGAGAGATTCCGTGATCTTCAGCAAACGCTGCTGCTCGGAAAGGGCAACCTTCGATACAGGAATGCCCGTCATCCGGGAAACTGTTGCAGCAATACTGTCCTCTGTGACCGTGACGGCGGGTCGCGCCTCATTCCGCTCCCAATTGTCCTTTTCTTGCCGGAGCATGGCCTCCACTTGGTTCTTCTTGTCACGCAGCATGGCCGCTTTTTCGTATTCCTGTTTCTTCACCAAATCATCTTTTTGCCGCCGGATTGCCTCGAGTTTGCGCTCCAACTCAATAATCTTGTCCGGGACGACAATGTGAGAGATGCGCAGGCACGAGCCCGTTTCATCCATGACATCGATGGCCTTGTCGGGCAGGTAACGATCCGTAATGTAGCGATCCGACAGCAGGACGGCTGCCTGAATCGCTTCATCGGTGTACTTGACTCCGTGGTGCTCCTCGTACTTCGACTTCAGCCCCATCAGAATGGCGATGCTTTCCTCCGATGTCGGCGGGTCGACCATCACCTTCTGAAACCGCCTCTCGAGAGCGCCGTCCTTCTCGACACTCTGACGGTATTCGTTCAAGGTCGTGGCGCCGATACACTGAAGCTCGCCACGGGCCAAAGCAGGTTTGAACATATTGGACGCGTCGAGCGATCCCGACGCTGAACCGGCTCCGACAATCGTGTGCAATTCATCGAGGAAGAGAATGATATTGGAGCTCTTCTCGATTTCCTGCATCACGGCCTTGATGCGCTCCTCAAACTGTCCCCGATACTTCGTCCCGGCGACAATGGCGCCGAGATCAAGGGCCACAACGCGCTTGCCGTAGAGAATAGGCGACACCTGCTGCTCCACAATGCGCAGCGCCAGTCCCTCGGCGATCGCGGTTTTGCCCACGCCCGGCTCTCCGATAAGAACCGGATTGTTTTTCTTGCGGCGTGAGAGAATCTGCGCCACGCGCTCGATCTCTTTGTCACGACCGATAATCGGGTCAAGCTTCTGCTCGCGGCCAAGTTGGGTCAGATCACGGGAGAAATGGTCCAGGTTGGGAGTCTTCGACTTCTCTTTAGGCGTGCGAGGTTGGGTTTGGCCGGACCCACGAAGCAAATTGTCGAGTTCCGCCTTCACGGCCTCATAAGTGGCATGGAGGCTGTGTAGCACATTGACGGTCATCGAGTCTTCTTCCTTTAACAGAGCCAGGAGCAGGTGCTCGGTCCCGATAATGTCAGAAGAATAACTCTTGCCTTCGATGTAGGCGGCCTTCAGGACTTTCTCGGCGCGTTTCGTGAATGGGACATTGCCCATTTTCATCGTACCTCTGGAGCTCTCGACCATCTCCTCAATTGCGTCTCGAATCTCATCAAGGTCGCACCCCAGATTCTGAAGAATCTGCACAGCCAGGCCGTCCCCCAAGCGAATAATGCCGAGCAGGAGGTGTTCTGTGCCGATAAAGTCGTGTCCGAGCCGCATCGCCTCTTCGCGGGAATACTGAATGACTTGCTGAACGCGCAAAGAGAATTTGTCTGGCATGTTCACCTCAAGGGAGCAGGGCACTGCGCAACTCATACGAAACGAGCATGCCTCAGCGCCGTGGACAATCTTCGCGAGCTATCTCACACTCCAAAATTTACAAAACAGAAACCGGAGATGCAAGCCCCCCGGTTCGCATCGAGCCCATCGAGAGACACACATCGCGTCTGACAGGCCGGGAATTCCGTTTCGCTGGTTTTTTGTTCCTGACAGAGATTCTCCCGCAAAAACTCTGCCGACTTCGAGTGGCGGGATGGGTGAAGTCGTGTCCGAAACGACAATGGGGCGGCAGGATACGCC
>CAZJAD010000075.1:0-11056 GCA_964543855.1 uncultured Alphaproteobacteria bacterium | reverse complement strand
TGGTGCCAACGACGTCCTGATGTTCCCGAACGATTGGGTCTTCTGCGAGTGCGAGCAGCAGCCTGAAGAAGATGACCTCGGCGACCTTGGACCGCCTTATCCGACAGCACCCCATCCGGCCGGCCCATGCCATCTTCTCTCAGGAATTGCTTGGCTAGGCCAGGGCATCACGGCTGAAGCCGTGCCGAATATTGTGGATCTCGATCCCATGGATGACGGCGTGGCCTTTGATCCCCCGTACCCATGGATTCGGTGCACTATGGTCAGCGTGACCGTTACGGTCAGCGGCCCGTTCACCGAGCCAGTCTTCCTGAGCGGTTGGAAAGACGGAAACCTCGATGGCGACTTTGATGACGTGCTCTGTAGCGGCAACGCACCTGAATGGATCATCCAGGATGCCATGATCCCAGTTGCCGGTGTCTACAACTTCCAGTTCCCGGATCCCGGTCTGGCCTCTGAGGAACCGTACACAGGTATCTTCCGCTTCCGGCTCTCCAGTGCGCCAATGGGGCCGGCGTGGTGGACCGGTGGGCATTGTGATCTTGGCGAAGTCGAAGACTATTATGTCGAGGGGCTTCAGTTGCCGATTGAGCTGGCTTCTGAACCAGTCATTGTGGCTGGTGACCGCCAGTTGACCCTGAGCTTCGACATGGCCGATGAGCTGAATGTGGATGCCTACGAGATCTGGCGTGACGGTGTCAAGATCGTGGAGCTCCCGGTTGCCGACGGTTCCTACACCTATGTCGATGGGAATCTCCAGAACGGCCGTCGCTACGAGTACAACATCGTGGCGGCTGGGCTTAACGAGCGCAAGGAACTGTCCTACGCCGACCAGAGCGTCTGGGCAGGTACACCGTCGTTCACGGCGGGTGTTGTAACGGATTATGCGCTTTATCAGAACTACCCGAATCCGTTCAACCCGGCCACGGAGATCGTGTATGATGTTCTTGATCAGACGCATGTGACCTTGAAGGTCTATAACGTCATGGGTCAGGTCGTGGCGACACTGGTGGACCAGGTGCAGGCTGGTAACCAGCGCTATGTGGTGACCTTTGATGCAACGGGTCTGACCTCGGGTCTGTACTTCTACACGGTTACGATGGACAACTTCACCGCAACGAAGAAGATGTTGCTGGTTCAGTAATCGTTTCTTTTGTGGTAATGAGAGGCGGGATCCGGCTTGCTCCGGATCCCGCTTTTTTCTCGCCCGAAGTGCGATGCCTCTGCGCAAGGCGAGCCGATGGAGTGGGCAGTTGCAAGTGCCGTTCAATTCTCGGAATATCAGCTCATTGCCTGCGGTTGGCGTCTTGGGTGGCTGGCCTGAGGACGGCACACAGGACGGCGGCGACGACGGGATAGACCCTCGGACGCGGGCGGCTCACAATTGGTCAAGACCCGACTTGGGGGTTGCTTATTTGCGAGAAATTTCGTAAATTGATGGTTGATTTCGCGTGCAGCACCCTGTCTACTCGGTAGTCGAAGTACGCAGAAGAACCGGTGGAGGGATAGGCTCGCACCTGAAAAGTGATGTGATGATAAGGTAGTGTCATTTGTAGGGATTAGGAGGATCGCTCCATGAAGTTTCGCGTGATATTGACTGCCTTTGCGCTCCTGTCGCTGTCGCTGTCTGCTTTCGGTCAACCAGCATTGGTGTCCTATTACTATCCGGGCGACCTCCTGTGTGACCAACATGACCCGCTGACCTATGAGAGTTGCTGGACGGGCACTCCGATTCCTGATGGAGACGGCGCTGTCTTTGTCTTCATCAATGGTGTTGAGTGGGGAGTGAACTATCCTATGAATGGCAACGCGATATGCGGCTACGAAGGATTTTTCTTTATGGAATACTATGCCGGTGCTGGTGTGGCTGTTGCCGGCGACGAGACCTATGTGGAAGTCCGCTATGAAGAGTGTGTCTACCGCTCCCAAGTGTATACACTCTCAGCGGGTGCCAATGATGTTCTCATGTTCGAAAGTGACTGGGTGAGCTGTCAGTGCGAGACCCCAGGTTGTGAAGTCATAGAGGAATACAGCGGGCTTCTTCAGCAACAGCGCGACCTGCTCGTGAAGTGACCGGGGCTGAACGGTGGTTCTTGCCCGGGATTTGGTGAAGCGGGATCCCGATTCAATCTGGTCCCGCTTTTTTTGTCTCCTCACGCTGGAGTGGATTGGCATGAGATTGGCAGCCGAGGACACAATGTCTGGCCTGCTCTAATCTTGGGAATATCAATCGATTGCCTCTTATGGCGGTGATGCATGGATATCATGACTGACCCCCGGCATCTTCGCGAGTCGAGAGGCACAAATGAACTTGCTTATCTGCTGGAAACTTTTTAGATTATGAATCGTTTGAGAGGCTGAGATTGTTCTGGAGAGTATAGGCGGGAAAGCGAATTTCGGTAGGAGAAACAGTGATGCGAAGGGTATCGGGGTGGTTGCTGATTCTGGGCCTTATCGTGGCGATCGTCCCCTTCTATTATGTGGGTTGTGCACGGAGACCCGCTGAGGGCAAACTGCAGATCTTGTTCAGTGGGAACATGCGAGGCAACCCGGAGCCATGCGGTTGACGGCAGAAGAAAGGTGGTTTGGTCCGGAGGGCCAACTTCTACAACAAGTACCGTGATCCTGATGCGAATTGGCTGACGCTGGATGTCGGCAATTATCTTGACCGAGCCGCGAGGCGTGGGATCTCGCCCAAATCCAGTTTGATGCTTCGAAGCTACCAGGCGATGGGATACGATGTGCTCGGCTTGGGGCAGCTGGAGCTGGCGATGGGTGTGGACACGCTTGAGGGAATCATCGACACTCTTGGGATTCCCGTCGTCTGTGCCAATGTTCTTGATGCGCGTACCCAGAAGCCGGTTGCCCACCCCTATTATATTCGGCGATACGGGAATATGGTGATTGGGGTGACATGTCTGGTGAACAGCGATGACCGACGATACTCCAACTTGGATACGACGGAGTACAAGCTCCTGCCTTACTTGGATGTCGCGCGTACGCTCATCCCGAAACTTGACCGCAAGGTCGACGCCATTGTTCTGCTGTGTGATTTCAGGAATGCACCCATTGACACGCTGCTCCAAGTTACGCCGCAGATCGATGTGATTTTGACGACGGGCATTCTGCGACCGGCATCAAGAGTCGTTTACTCCAGCAGAACGCTGCTGGTACCCACGGGGTCTTCTGGACAGAATGGAACAGCTCTTCTGCTGGAATTCAACCCTGCCATGGGTGACAGTCTGGGTCATGACTTTGTCAACGAGCAACTGACAGACGAGTATGAAGGCAAGAACGTCGTCTCGCCTCTGGTCGAGGATTGGATAAGCCGATCGTCGGCTAAGTCGTATGCCAAGAAAGCATCGGCGAGTCAGGCCTCCACCAAACCTGCCCAAGCAAAGCCGATTTCTCCGGAGACGAAGACAAAAACAAAAACAAAGACATCTGTGTTAAATGATCCTGCTTTGCGAGCCAAGGAGTAGTCTGTATCCCCACGGGCTCGGTCGAGCAGGAACACTTTGTAGCACCTTCGAGTGAAGAGCGGAAGGAATTCTTCATGAAGCGTTTCCCTGTCCGGGTGGTTTTGTGCGGTCTTCTTGCTGGATCTCTTCTTTGGCAAGTCGCGGAAGCGCGCCATCGCATTCGCAGGCCTACCCCCGCTCGGATTCATTTCTCGGGAAACCTTGCGGGAAATCTGCACCCGTGCGGTTGAAAGGTCAAGAAGGGTGGACTGGCCCGGAGGGCCAGTTTTATTGAACGAAATCGGCCGGACGATCGAGCGAATCTCACCGTCGAGATCGGGAACTTCTCGGAACGGGCGGGAGCTCGCGATGCCCTCTATAAGAACACGGTCATCGCCCGTTACTACAAGTCGGCAGGATACGATGCCGTTGGGATCGCGAGCCGGGAACTCGCAGGGGGAGTAGACTCGCTGGTCGCCTTTGCGCAGCGCGAAGAGCTCCCGATTGTGTGTGCGAACCTCTGCGACCGGAAAAAGGGCAAGCCCATTTTCCAGCCGTATGTGCTTAAGAAAGACCAAGGAGTGACGCTGGGCGTCGTCGGCCTGCTTTCGGCATCCATGATGCCCTCCCTTGGCCAAGACACCCTCCACTATCAAATCAGGTCGCCCTACACTTACGCCAAGAAGTGGATTAAGAAGGCGGCTCGGAAATCCCACCACTTAACAGTCATCGGCGACTTCGGGAAACAGGAGATTGACTCACTTCTGAACCGGTACCCCGAGATCGACCTGCTCCTCACGGTGTCCAATCCGCGCGGTGATGTACCCACGGAGCACGGCGACGCCCTGGTCCTGGGCGCACAGCAGAAAGGCTACTATGCGAACTACATCGACTGGACGCTGGCTGCCCCGGACACAGTCACGCCGTTCAAGGCTCAGAGGGAGACTCTGGACGGACGCTTCCCGGATGATTCGTTAATGGTCTCCATCATGAGGACCTGCGCCTCCTTGAAGTAGCCGAGACTGCCCGTTTGAGAGGACCTCACCGATGTGCTTCGTCAAGGACTTCGGCTGGCAACAATTTGTAATTGTTGTCCTTATGCTGGCTTGGGCTTCACCCACCTCTCTGGGTCAGCAAGAGATCGACCCGGACAGCATCACCTACAGCCCTCTGGCCGTGGGAAGCTTCAATCCTTACAGGACCCTTTGCTGCATGTATTCCAGCGAGCCAGTCCTCGACCACAACGGCGAAGCCCACAAGGACGGGCATGTCATCCAGATCATAGCCGACGGCGGCAATGGGATTCAGGATCCGCCAAATCTTGATGGCAGCCCGGGCGGCGATGATTCCCTGGCCGCAGGGAATTTCAACATCCAGTATGTCAACGGTGAAAAACACTCAGCCGAGGGTCTCGGCCCAGGGATGTTTATGGGAATGGCCTACTTCATATCTTATAAGCTCAACCAAACCATCTATTTGCGGATATGGGAGGGCCCGGATCCAAGCGGGGCTGAGTACTACCAGGATTCGAGGGAATACACGACCACGTTTGGCAATAGTGGGGGGAGTATGATCACATTGAGAACCCAGTACTCGGACGAGATCGATTGGCGGTTCAGTCGCAGCATGGCAGTGACCGGGGATGAGTGAGTTTTTTCTCTTGCATAGTATTGTCTTTGTGTGTATATTATTATATATCGGTTTTTCTATGCATTAATTTTAGCAGGCCTTCGTGTGTGGGCCATATCAACTTTGGAGGTTTCTAAATGAATAGCAAACACCGGGTGTTGTACACAGCTTTGGCCCTTCTGGCGCTGACCACATTCACCTTTGCGCAGCCTGCCTTGGTGTCCTATTACTATCCGGGCGACTTGGCCTGCGATGCCCACGACCCGCTCACGTCCGATGGTGACTGCTGGGTAGGTACCCCCATCCCTGACGGGGCCGATGCCATTTTCGTCTTCATCAATGGTGTCGAATGGAACGTGAGCTACCTGTTCAACGGCAATGCGATATGCGGCTATGACGGCTTTTTCTTCATGGAGTACTACGCCGGTGGGGGCGTGGCCGTCGCGGGAGATCAGACTTACGTGGAAGTCCGGTATGGAGAATGTACCTACCGGTCCCGGACCTATACGCTTGCCGCTGGTGCCAATGACGAGCTGTTGTTCGAGGACGACTGGGTACTGTGCGATTGTGGTGCGGGTGATCCTTGTGATACGACCGATGCCGCCGAGACTGGAAGCGACGGGCCGTTTGATATTTCGCAGGATGCAACCCAGACTTTCATTGACGAATGTACGATGCGCATCACCGCTCAGGGCGGCAACGCCAACGATGTGAGCGTTCAGATATTCGACGCTGTGCCGCAGTCTCACCCTGTGGCTTACGACTACATGAGCCGTGTCGTTGGAATCTTCTGGGACGGATCGGCGGATCCGAGCACCACGTTGCTCGTCAGAATGTACTACACACCCGACGAGCTGTACGACGAATCGGGATTCTCCGGACCCAGCTGCTTGATCGCCGCTCGTTTCGATGAGTTTGCTGCCCACTGGTCACCGGTTCTACCAGAAGGCAGTGGCACAAGATACATCGAGTTCGTTACTGACCGGAGCGGCTATTTCACTTTTGACTGCCATGGGTCGGTGCCTCGCCAGGTTCAAATCATGACGGGCGATGTGGCCGTTTCGAGTGGCGATGGTGAACTGGTTCTTCGCTGGGAGACTGTGGATGAGTTCGAGAACTACCGGTTTCATGTGCTGCGCGCTAGCAACGCTGAAGGACCATATACCGATATTGGGACCGTCAATTCACAACTGCCGGATATCAAGACAACCGGCTCCTATGCCTACGAGTATCGGGACAGTGGGCTGGAGAACGGCCAGGTTTATCACTACCGGCTGGAGACCGAAGACCTCCACGGAAACATCAGGGACTATCCGATCACGGTTTCAGGAGCTCCGTCCCCCTACGGCGACGAGGTCGTGATTGATGCCTATCGCCTGCATCCGGCCTACCCGAACCCGTTTAATCCACAGACCCGGATCACCTTCGATGTTCTCGAGGCGGGCCATGTTGACCTCCGTGTGTTCGACATCTTGGGTCGTGAGGTGGCGCAGCTGGTGCGGAGCGAAAAGGCCCAAGGGCGTCACAGTGTGATGTTCAACGCGACCGATCTGCCGTCCGGTCTCTACTTCTACCGGATTGACATCGGCGGGAAGTTCACGAGCACGCAGAAAGTGTTGCTGCTGAAGTAGCGCCCTGAAGGAGCACTTCACCTCGCTATAACACTCTAAAAAATAATAATTTCACATTAAATTCCCCTTGTTTTTCAAGGGGAATTTTTGTATATTTAGCCGGGTAGGTCGCCTAAAGCGCGTAACCGTAGTCGAGGCCATATGGAACGTCTCGGCTCTGGTCTCCTTTGTATTTGAAAACAAGAGCTTACGAGGCAGTGCCTATGGACTTTCGCTATCGCAGAATTGCTTTTCTCCTGACCCTCCTGGCTACCTTCTGGGCTTTGGCCCAAGCGCGATATGATGACCGGCTGGTGCGAATCCCTACAGACAGGGCGGATGTCTCTAAGACGGCAGAGGCTGTTCCCATTGCCACGATTGGCCTGGAGAGTGCCGCCCGCATCGACCAACTCCCTTTTGCGGCCTTGGACAATACCTGCTTGTATGAAACCGTGGGCCTGGAGCTTTCTTCTTGCACAGGAATGGTGTCAGGGGAGGCTGCCGTAGCCTATCGGCTTTCGTTGGATGCGAACAACTCACTCTACGCTGCCGCCCGTCCAGTGCGCAGCGATTTCGATGTTGCTCTCAGCTTGTTTCGCGTGGGGGAGCAGGGCGAGTTCGTCTGCATGGAGGGAAGCGATGCCAAGGGGGAAGGCTGGGTTGAAAGAATAGCGTTGAAGTCTATCCCGGCAGGTGAATACTGCATCGTGGTCGGCGGGTATGGTTCGGATTGTGGTCAGTTCGAGCTGTCCGTGCAATCCACGCTGGTGTCGCCGGTCTCCATTCGGGAGTTTAGCTGTGAGATCCGCGATGGAGGCGCTCTTGTCTATTGGGAGACGGCTTCTGAAGTAGACCTTCACTATTTCAAGCTGTATCGGGGAGGAGTGGGTGATGATCGCGGACAGATTGTCTTTCAGCCACGCAGTCGCGGACATTTTTCCGGAGGTGCTCGATACGAGTTCTTTGACCCGGATGGCGACAGTGGACTGGCCTATGTCCTGACAGGAGTTGACATGACCGGTCGCGAAATCGAAATTCGAAAGCAGTTGCCTGTGCCCCACGCGACTGTTCTGGGGTGAAACACGCAGCGGTGCACGATGGCATAACGAAAGAAAGCGCCCGGCCTTAAAAAGCCGGGCGCTTCTCCATTGTTGGTATTCCGGTATCTGATTAGAACACTGGGTACTCCCGCACCCATTCTCTTTAGGTCATTCTCAGGGTACGGCGAGAGTCACCCCTGCGTTTCCCAATTCAGTCAAGGCTCATTGAACGTGAATCACAAGGGTTTCTGTCCCACCACTCGGCCAGTATGTAACCGTGAACGTGTAGTACCCTGGTGTGGCCTCAGTGTCCACATGCCAGCATTCAGTGGTGGTCGCCTCCTCATCCTCTCTCAAGATGTACATCTTGTCGTTCTGGCAGTCCCATGGACTGGGACCAGGAGCACCAGCCTCCAGTTCGATCTCAACTTGGTCATCGTCACCAGGCCACTCCACCACGAAGCGAACAGTGTCGCATCCGCTCACGACCAGAGTATCCGGACCATCTGGGCCGTCGAGTGTATGCGTGGGACCTATTGGCAGTGCGGAGGTCGCTTTTGCCCCGTAGATGTACCGAGAGGCCAAATCCACGTCAACGCCGACGAATATTCTCTCGTGGGTTGTCGATCCGATGTATTCAAACGTGACAAGGTCCGTACTCTGATAGATGTTGTAGCCGGCAGGTGTCGGCCCGCCGGTGGCGGGTGTCCAGCGCAACATGATTCCTGTCAATGACCCGTACGGAGTGTCATAGATATACGCGGTCAGTGAATCTGGCTCATCAGGCGGTGCCGCAGGAGTGAATGTCAACGGGAATACCTGGTAACCCTGGCAGTGACACAGGCTCCAATCGTACTGGCCAAGAATGCCGCCGACCAACTGCGGGCCCACGGGGATTGTTGTGCCTACGAAGTCGCTGCAAGCATCGATGCGAATCTGAATCGTGTCGCCGCTCGCGCAGACAGCCTTGTAAGTCGTGTTGCCTTGGAATGTCCCTGTGTCGACAAACCCCGCGATATCCACTCCGATAGCCTCGCTCTCGTAGTCTTCACCCGTGCAGGAGTCGGGTCCTGCATCCGCTGCGTCCGAGATCCCTGCGCACGCGACGCGCGCCGCGACGACGACCTTGTCGCTGTCCAGCAGAGTGACTTCCGGCTCGAACTCAAAGGAGTACGCGATTTCGGCAAGGCCAGCGTACTGCGTCAGGTAGCCGGTGACCTCTACGGAATCGCCTCGGCGCATCTGGCGCGCAGGCGGTAGAAGCGTATCATCTACCGAATTGCCATAGAGAGCAAGGCCGCAGCCACTATGCTGCAGGTATGCCGTTCGCATGCAGGTATCCGCGAAGCTCACGATGCCGCGGACTCGGATCAGGCTATCCAGATACGCCGGTACGCCACAATCGTCCTGCTCACGCGCCTGGCAGATGGTCAGGTCGATGGGCTCAGGCGGTGCTGCGCAGTCACACGGCCCTCCAGGCGTTCCGGCGTCGCCCAAGCTGCCCGGCCACTGATTGAGAGATGGACACCAGTTCTCGGGAACGTCGTTGTCCAAAGCCACATCCTCGAGCTGCATGGAGTAACCGGAACCGTAGGGCCATGAACTGGTATACTGCACACTGTCAATGATCACATCAGCGTCGGTTGAGATCTTGACAATATCTCCGGAATTCGCCAGGGCAAGGCTGGTGTAGACATAGTCTTCGGGGACACCGCCATTGGTCAGTGAATCTCCTTGGAGGCAGAAGACGAAGTAGTCGTGCGCGGCGATGATGTTGTCGCCGACGATGACATGAGTGGCCGTGTTGTCGCGCAGGATGAAACCGTTGAGATTGATCGGATCATCGGTGGCGTTGTAGATTTCGAACCACTCTCCATTGGCATCACTGACTGCTGCTGGATTTGGCATGACTTCGGTGATGATAATGTCACCGGGTTGGACCATGCCGCAGTCGCATTCTGCACCGGGTGTTCCAAAGTCACCCATGCTGCCCACCCACGCATTCTCGGACGCGCACCAGTTGCCCATGTCGTCGTTGTCCAAGCCGGGGCCCTTCAGTTGCATCGAGAAGCCCGAGCCGTAGGGCCATGAACTGGTATACTGCACGCTGTCGATGATGACATTTGCTGGCGTGTAGATCTTCACTATGTCGCCACTATTCGCCAGAGCCAAGCTGCTGTAGACATAGTCCTCGGGCACACCGCCATTGGTCAGTGAATCTCCTTGGAGACAGAAGACGAAATAGTCGTGCGCAGCGATGATGTTGTCGCCGACGATGACATGGGTGGCCGCGTTGTCGCGCAGAATGTAGCCGTTGAGATTAATCGGATCATTGGTGGCGTTGTAGATTTCGAACCACTCTCCATTGGCGTCGCTGACCGCCGCCGGATTCGGCATGATTTCGGTGATGATCAAATCGCCCGGTTCGATGACACCACAGTCGTTCGCCTGCCCCGGAGTCCCGAGGTCACCTGCACTGCCCTCCCACGCGTTCTCGGCGACGCACCAATTCTCAGCGACGGTATTATCATCACTTAGATTCCGGAGTTGGTGCGATGCACCGGCGGTAATGCCCCAATTGGGATTCGTGTAGCTGTACTCCACGCTGTCTTGCATCTGACCGAGGTTGTCGTAGACGACGATTCGGTCGTTGCTGCTGTTAGAAAGGGCCAGTCCCCAACCGGAGAACCCATAGACATAATCGTAATCAGTTGGGACTCCGCCGTTGACTGCGAGGGTCTCATTCACACAGAAGACGAAGTACTGGCCGACATCAATATACACATCCCCCTCAACCGTGTCCGCACCGGGAGGTGTTCCCGTGTCCTTGATAATCCAGCCGTTGAGATTCAGCTCCGCTTCGCTGGCGTTATAAATCTCAAACCACTCGCCATTCTCATCCCAGACCGCATTGGGATTAGCCATGAATTCGGTGATGATGACATCGCCGATTTCTTCCTGATACACGAACAGACCTGTGATGCCTGGCAGCGGGATGGCGTTGCCGTTCAGGTCTTCGACATTGGTCACCGTCAGAGTATAAGTGACATAGCCGGTGAGTTCGCTCACCGTCAAGTGCACCAGAGCGTGGTTTGTGGCATCGCGCACCGCCAGTGATGGAATTCCTATCCCAAGATCAATGGAGTAGTTGCCCTCTGCCTCGGCCGTTGTCTGATCAACATCCTCGTCGAAGAGAACGTCTACCTGTGTCGCCGACACCGCGGTGACTTCTTCGATTTCGGGAGGCTCGGTGTCGATGATGCCTTCGATGACCCGAACATTGTCAAAGACGATCTCTTCGTCGCCGGATTCGAAG
>CAZJAD010000074.1:8457-11563 GCA_964543855.1 uncultured Alphaproteobacteria bacterium | reverse complement strand
GGACACCCCGGAGTCGTCAGCGTCATCTTCACATGGACTTTTGCGCCTTCCACCTCAACATCATAGATGAGGCCCAGATCCGTAATTGAAATGGCGATTTCGGGGTCAATCACGGCAGACAGGACCTTCATCACATCATCTTGCGTCGGCACCGTGTATCCTCACATCATACTTTCGCGTCATTGATCATCTTTGCTTGGCTCGCCTGCGAAGCCCACGGCCTCGACGAGTCTCTTGGCAGCCGTCTGGAACACGCGGCGGACTTCCGGAGAGGCATCCCATCCCTCGAACGGCGTCCCTGCGTCACCTGTTTCTCTGAGCACCGTCAGGATTGGCACGCGTCCCAGAAACGGTACATTCATTTCCTTGGCGGCACGCTCCGCCCCACCCTCGCCGAAGATGGGCGTCATTTTGTTGCAATGTGGACAAACGAAGGTACTCATGTTCTCAATGATACCCAATATCGGCACATTCATTGCCTGAAACATGCGCACACCCTTGCGGGCATCAACGAGCGCCAAGTCCTGAGGTGTCGAAACGATAACGGCACCGGACAGCTGGGCTCTCTGAGAAAGCGTCATCTGGGCATCACCCGTACCCGGAGGAAGGTCTACGATCAGGAAATCGAGGTCTCCCCAGGCAACATCCCGCATGAACTGCTCGGCAGCCTGATGCACCATTGGCCCGCGCCATATCATCGGTGTGTCTCGCTCTATCATGAAGCCGATTGACATGAGACGCAGGTCAAACTTCTCGAGCGGAATAATCTTGCCGCCCTCGGCGTGCGGCCTCTCTGTGACGCCGAGCATGATGGGCAAACTTGGTCCGTAGATGTCAAGGTCGAGCAGCCCGACTTTCAATCCCTGGCGCTGAATCGCCAAGGCCAGGTGAACCGCCACTGTCGACTTCCCCACACCACCCTTTCCCGACGCCACGGCAACCTTGGCCCGGATTTGGGTCAACAGAGGCGCTGCCTCTCGCTGGGAAGTCTCCCGCTCGCTCGCAGATGCCGACCGTCGGACAGAAATGTCAGCTTTGCCGATTCCGCTGACGGCCTCGAGTGCACGGCGAGCTTGTTTCTCAATCTCTTTGGGAACCGAGGCATCGGCCGATGTCACCTCCAGAGTCACGCGAACATCTCTTCCGTTGATTTCTATGTCCTTAATCAAACCAAAGGAAACGATGTCTCGAGAAAAGCCGGGGTATTTCACGATTTTGAGGGCGTCTTCGATTGTTTGTGGAGAGAGAGGCACAGGAGGGACAGGCATGGGACTTTCTTGGTCTTTCCGATTGCAGCGCCCTAAATATACAGAACGACTTTCGGAAAGTCAAGGATTTGGCCACGACAGATCAATTATTTGTCTCAGAGTAACAACTACGGTAGGTATAGTGCAATCGTGAAGAGAGGCGGTAGAAATGCGGAATCTGTGGTCGTCCGGGACTTGACAAGCGGGAAGTTAAAGCTTATTTTAGCTTCGTGGTTGATTCGCACTCATTGGGTGCGGATTTGGGTCCTTTTCCTCCGTAGGAGCCGTAAGTGGTTTTCGTAGGTGACCGCAAGGAGAAGAGGGCCCTTTTTATTTGTGATATTTCTCACCCTTCCAGAGCGTCAAAGCACGATAGAGCTGCTCGGCCAGAACAAGTCTCGCGAGCTCATGCGGAATCGTCATCGGCGACAGGCTGAGTCGGAGTTTTGACTTCGTCAGAATTGACGGCGAGAGCCCCCAGGCGCCTCCGACGACAAAGGCCAGACGCGCCACCGACTCCCCCATTCGCTTCTGCAGCCAGTCGGCGAACTCTTCGGAATCAAACGCCTTTCCCTCTCGATCCAGGCAGACGAGGAAACTCTCTTTGGCAAGAGCCTTCTGGAGACGCTCGCCTTCAGCAACCAGAGTTCGCATGCCTCGACCGTTGCCCTCCTCTCCGTCTCCCGCCGGGACCTCGACCTCTTCCACGGGAAGATAGTGACGGATGCGCGCGATGTACTCATCCATCCCCGCGCGAAAATAGGGCTCACGCAACCGGCCGACAGCAACAATCGAAATCTTCATTAATGTGGTCTTTCGGGGTCGTCGAATGTCAAAACGGGCGCTTACTTCAGCAAGATGATTTTGCGCCCCGCAGTGAAGTCGCCTGCCCTCGCGATGGCAAAATAGACGCCTGTCGACAAGAATGGAGGAGTTTCAAACCGTATGGCATGAGTTCCGGGAGCGGCGGGAAACTGCGCCACGGTAAGCACTCTCTGCCCCAGCAGGTTGTACAGCACAAGTTCGACCGTGGTCGCTTTGCTCAGCGTCAGAGGAAAGGTCGTCGAGCTGTTAAACGGATTCGGCCAGTTCTGTCCAAGTGAGATCTCGAAAGGCAAAGGAGCCTCGGTCGGGGGCGAATCGGCACCGGTTCCCTGGTACAGGAGCGGTTGATAGGTGGCCAGCGATGCATCGAGGACGAGAGACGGCGGATAAATGGTTTGAGTCTCCTCTCGCTCGTCGAACCAGATCGCGTAGTGGGCGAGGCTGTCCGCCGTGACGACATCCACCGTGACAGGAATCCGAAAAGCCCAAGGCGCGTTTTCCTGCTGCTGGGTCACTGTGACCGCCACCGAGGCATCCCCAACTTCCACCGAGATATCGAGGACGGGAAATCCGGCTTGATAGACCCACTGGTCGAAGAACCAGTGCAGATTCTCGCCGTACACATCTTCGCAGACATCCTCGAAATCGTCGATGTCAACATTGCCGTACAAGTGGCGGCTCGTATAGGTGCGCAGGGTTTCAAAGAAGAGACTGTCGCCAAGGACCTGGCGGCGCAGCATATGGAGGATCCACGCGCCTTTCAGGTAAATGGTAGAGCCAAACAGATAATCTTCGGGTGGGTCAAAGAGCGGATACCGAATGATATTGTCTTCGGCAAAGTACACATGGGCAATCTCGATCATGTAATGCTCCAGGGCCAGCGAGTCACCCGTCGTTTCCGTCCAGAGAGCATTGCCATAGGTTGCAAAACCCTCGTTGAGCCAGATATACCTGAAATCGATGGGTGACAGAGCATCTCCGAACCACTGATGAGCCAGCTCATGGGCAACGATTCCCTCATAGGTTCGCGCACT
>CAZJAD010000074.1:3428-8357 GCA_964543855.1 uncultured Alphaproteobacteria bacterium | reverse complement strand
GTCGTCATGCTGGACATAGGTGCGGTCTCCCTGGGAGGTCGTCACATCGTCAATGGTCAGATCCTGGGCATGGAGCCAGAGAGTATCCAAGGCATCGCGAATGCGAACGACGACCTGAGCCACGCCCTCGAGAGGAAGAGGGTCAAGCTCGATAGCCAAGTCCAAATCGTAGCTGAGCACATCGTACTCGTGCACACTATCGGCATCCAAGTGTGCGGCTCGCCACACCGGCTCTCCGGCGCTCTTGAACTGGCGCAACCACTCGTAGGCTTCGGCGGGGAATACAGGCGGGCGGGAATCCTGTCCCCAGGCTGCAGGCAAGCCTGCTACGAAAAGGAGTAGAAATGCGAGGGTGGGCATCGGTCTGTCCCTCCACGAACGATTCGCACAAGCGATGTTAGCTGGGTCTGTTCCGAGGAGAACTCTCTCAATTTAGCCCTCAATTCCGGCAAAATCAAGAGAGGCGCGCTGTTCCGAAAAATTTCTGTTGCTATTTCGTCAAGAATCCCTTAATTTATATAGGGTAGGAAAGAGAGCATGTCTACGAGAGAGGTGAAGGTCTGAGAGCCTTTGTCGGTTCATTATTTGCTTTATTATTAGCAACTTCTACTGTCGCAGCACAAGCGGAAGCTCAACTGGATTCCTTGCGGCGAGAGCTGGCCGAGATTGAAAGGAAACTGCTCCAGGGCACGTTCCGGGAGTCGGACCTGCTCGAAGAGATTGACGCCCGCGAGCAGCAGATTTCCTTGCAGACACAGCTTATCCGCGCCCAGAAGAAGCAGAGTAAACAGCTTGGCGATTCACTCCGTCTCCTGGAACGGTCATCGGAGCGAATGCACGCGGATGTTCTTGACCTGGCCTCTGCCAAGGCGAGGGTCGAGCAGAAACGCCGAGCGGTGCAGTCTGCGTTTGCACGACATTTGAACAGCCGTCGGCGGCTTTCACGCCTGGGAGCCTTTGAGTTCCTTTTAGGCGCTCGGAGCCTGCCGGAGCTTCTGAAGCGACGGCAAGTCTTGGTCAATGTGAACCGCTTCGAAGAAAGGTATCTGACTGAGCTCGCGGACCAGAGTCGACAAATGGACCTCGTTCAAAACCGGATAGGCACCGAGAGACGCCATCTGGAGAACGAGCGCGAGCGCCTCGAGGAAGTCCGTCGCAAAGTGGTCGACACAGAGAGGGCACTTCACACCGAGCAGGAGCGGCTGAAGCGGCAACAATCCGAGCTCGCCGCCGACCTCAGCGAGGTCCGTGGAGATCGGACACTGTTGCAGGAGCGACACGCTGGGATCCAGCAAGCCCTGCGCCGGATTGAGGAGATGATCGCATCGGCGCGAGCCACTTCGGCAATTGAGGGAGCGGTTCCGGGCAGTGAGTTGACCCTCTTGAAGGGCATGCTTCCCTGGCCGGTTCATGGCGATGTGCTCTCGAGCTTTGGACTTCAGAGGAGCCGCGCCCAAACTGGAGTCACGGATAATCCGGGCGTTGACATAGGTGCCGCGTCCGGCGAAGAAGTGCGCTGCATCGCCGACGGTCGAGTCTCGACCTGCACCTGGCTTCGAGGATTCGGCAATGTCGTCATCGTGGAGCACCCCGGCGACTTCTTCACAGTCTACGCACACCTTCAGCAGCTGGATGTCGGACGAGGGGACAAGGTACGGGCTCGTCAAGTTCTCGGCACGGCGGCCCACGACGGTGTCACCAATACCTATCGCATCCACTTTGAATTATGGCAAGGAAAGGAAAAGCACAATCCTCTCCACTGGCTGGCGCAACGGTAACGGGGCCACTCTTTTCGCGGGTGGTTGGACAGAAGGTCGTCTGTTCGTACCTGCGCCGAGCCATTGAGAACCGGCGTGTCGCGCACGCCTACCTCTTCACGGGGCCGGCCGGTGTGGGCAAGGACGCGGTCGCTCTCGATTTCGCGGCTGCGTTGCTGTGCGAGAAGTTTGACCAGCACGCGCAGGAAGCTCCGTGTCGCACTTGTGCGCAATGTCGGCTTGCCCTGCGATTGCAGCATCCGGACCTCCATCCCATCGCACCGACTCCCGGGAAGACCAGTCGCAGTCGGTCTGCTGATGAAGGGGAAGAAGGGTCTGTTGATGAAGTTGTCGACAAAAAGTTGTTGGAAGTGTTTGCCAAGAAGGCGGCGGACCCTTATGTTTCTGTTCTGCTACCGCGTGCGCGTGACATACTCATCAGTCAGATCCGGGTTCTGACAAATCAGGCATCCCGCATGCCATTCCAGGCCGCACGCAAGGTATTCGTGATCTTTCACGCCGACCGGATGAATGTGAACGCACAGAATGCGTTTCTGAAGGTCCTCGAAGAGCCTCCAGCGGATACGCACCTTCTCCTGACTTCCGAGCGCGAGGGAGCTCTGCTGGAGACAATCCAGTCCAGATGCCAGCAGATCACATTCCAACCGCTCTCCGAAGCAGACATCGAAGATGCACTTCAGAGTCGACATCCGGAACTTGGAGAGGCAGCTCCTTTGGTCTCACGGTTGGCTGGAGGCAATCTTCGGCAAGCGCTGGAACTCTCGGGGATGGATTGGGATGCGCTGCAGAACTCGGCGGTAGATTACCTGGCTGGATGTGCGCGTCTTGATCCGATCACACTTGAGGAGTGCATTTCGAAGTTGCTTCCTCCTGAGTTCGGCGGACCACCGGTCCGATGGGACAGCGCGCACCATTTTTTGGACATGTTGAAGCTTTTTTTGGGGACTTTGCAGCTCTTTCTGCGAGATGTCGCTCTGATTCAAGCAGCGCGCCGTGCCCGGCAGGATTCGCAGCCGCTTGTGGTCCTTCGCGGTTTCCGGGATCGTGCCGAGAGGCTCGTCGAGGGCTTTCCAGACGCGGATCCGGAGCGAGCTGTCCAAGCCATCCAGACGACCCGTGATTACCTGGAGCGGGGGTACAGCCCAAGCAGTGTCGTGACTGCGCTCAGTTTTCGACTCCATCATGCGCTTGGCCCTCGAAAGAAGTCGCGACGAGCAGCATGATGCGGCGAGATCGTCTGGCGCTTGATCACGATTGCAGGAAAAGGACAATTCAGAAAAAATGGCAACCATTCTTGAGATAGAATTCAAGGGACTGAGGCGTGGTTATTTTGCCAACCCGCTGGAGTTTCCATTTGAACTCGGCGACATGGCGGTTACTCAGGTGGAGAAGGGTGAGGATTTGGGGATCGTATCGCACCTGGGTTGGAGGAAAGGTGCCGAGGAAGAGGGGCTTCCTCCTTTTCAGGTGATACGCAAGGCTTCGCCGGAAGACCTGGAGATCCTGCAGAGAAACCGCGAAAAGGAGAGGGAGGCCATTCATGTGGCCCGACGAAAAGCCGCCGAACACAATCTCGAGATGAAGTTTGTGGATGTGGAATTGCAGTGGGACGGCCGCAAAATGACCTTCTTCTTCACGGCTGACGGGCGCATCGATTTCCGGGAGTTGGTGAAAGACTTCGCGGGCACTTATCGGACGCGTATCGACCTGCGACAGATTGGAGCGCGTGACGAGACGAAGAAGAAAGGCGGATACGGTGTCTGCGGTCGGATCCTCTGCTGCGCCAGTTGGCTGCCGGAATTTCATCCGATAACAACGCAGATGCCGCGTGACCAATTTCTGCCGCTGAATCCGGCAAAGCTCTCGGGCGTGTGCGGTCGTTTGAAGTGCTGCTTGCGCTACGAGCTCGAGGACTATAAGAGTTTCCTGGAACACGCACCCGTGCCTGACCAGAGAATCGTGGATCCGAAGAAGGGGGACGGAGTCATCGAGAAACTGGACATGATTCGTGGTCAGATTCATATCCGATACCAAGGGGGGGAGACAGAGAAATTCGTTCTGGCAGATTTCCAAGCCATGACGGATTGGAAAGCGGGACAGCCCAAGGAGCGGTCCATCACGATCAAGTCGCGTCCGGAGCCGGTTGCGGAACCAGAACCTGTGCTCGCGACGCCAGCGCCCGGGAAATCCCTTTCGCAACTTATCGGCGATACGGAACCACCATCGAAGAAAGACACGAGAGAGAAGAGTGGCGCTCCGCAGGCTCCTGTGAAGAAAGGTCGGCGACGACCTTCGCGAGCGAAAAGCACGAAACCTCAGGACGGGGAATCCGCGAAATCTGCCAGCAAGAGCTCTCGCCGACATCGGCGTCGTCCCAAGAAAAAGAAATCCTCGGAAAGCAAATCGCCATCATGACTCAGACCTTTTACATCACCACTCCGATTTACTATGTCAATGCCGAGCCGCACATCGGGACTTCGTACACAACCGTTCTGGCAGACACTCTGGCGCGCTACCATCGCTTGCTGGGCCTGCGCTCGTATTTCCTGACCGGAACCGATGAACATGGAGACAAGATTGCACGGAGCGCCGCTGCCGGCAAGGAGACGCCCCAGGCTTTCGTGGATCGCATCAGTGAGAAGTTCCGGCAACTGTGGCCTCAACTCCATGTCCATCCCGATCGTTTCATTCGCACCACAGATCCGGACCATGTGCGCACCGTGCAGTACATTCTGCAGAAAGTCTACGATGCGGGTGATATTTCTTTCGGCGAATACGGTGGATTGTATTGCCTCGGATGCGAGCGGTTCTATACGGAGAAAGAGCTCGTGGATGGGCTTTGCCCTGATCACAAAGTTGCTCCTGAGTTCATCCAAGAGAAGAATTACTTCTTCCATATGAGCAAATATCAGGAGTGGCTGGGCAACTACATCACCGACCACCCTGACTTCATCCGGCCGGAACGGTATCGCAATGAGGTGCTGGGATTTCTGCGCGAACCCCTCGAAGACCTTTGCATCTCACGCCCGAAGACGCGACTCACCTGGGGCGTTCCGATTCCCTTTGACGACAAGTATGTCACCTATGTCTGGTTCGATGCGTTGATCAACTATTTGACCGGCATTGGATACCCAGACAGTAAGGACTGGGA
>CAZJAD010000074.1:0-3328 GCA_964543855.1 uncultured Alphaproteobacteria bacterium | reverse complement strand
GACATGGTCGTCGGTCTCGACGCCAAGTTTTCGGTCGCGGCACTGGTTGCACGCCTGAACAGCGACCTGGCCAATGACTTCGGTAATCTACTCTCGCGTGTGACACGACTCGTTTCGGCACATTTTGATGGCAAGGCTCCCAAGAAACCGGAAGAGCCCGGACCACTGGCCGCCCAAGCCGCGAGTCTTATTGAGACTCTTCCGCAGGAGCTTGCCGAGATGCGCCTTCACAACATCATCGAGGAAATCCTGCAACTGGTGCGCGCCACCAACCGTTACCTGGAATCGAACGCTCCATGGAAGCTCGTGAAGGAAAGTCACCAGCGCGCGGGAGAAGTCATCTATGAAGCGCTCGAGGCGCTGAGGATTGCGGCCATCTGTCTCTCGCCGGTGATGCCGGAAAAGACGACCGAGCTTCTGGCGCGCTTAGGTCAGCCGATTGAAGAGTTTCGTCTTGATCCGCACTGCCGGTGGGGACGATTGCGAGAGGGAACACGGATCACTGAGGGACCACCCCTCTTCCCTCGCATATCCGAGGACGAACTCCCGGCCCTGTTGCCGGAGATTCTGGGCACAAGCGATAAAGGAGAGAAAGTGAAGCCGACTCCTGTTGAGAAGAAAGTCGAGGAAGAGATTACTATCGACGATTACTCCCGAGCGAAGCTGGTCGTCGCGCGTGTTCTTTCCGCCGAACGCCTCCCGAAGTCGGACAAGCTGGTCAGAATGCAGATTGACTTGGGCAGCGAGACACGGCAGATCATTGCGGGCATCGCGGAGCACTACACTCCGGAATCCCTCATTGGCATGAGCATCGTCGTTGTCACAAACTTGAAGCCGATGAAACTGCGTGGAGAGGAATCGCGAGGGATGCTTCTGGCTGCTATCTCCGGTGACAAGCTGGCTCTTCTAACCGTAGACAGGGATATTCCCAGTGGTGCTTCCGTTAGCTGATACCGGGATCGCAGCACAGGGCCTGGAGAGACTTCTCAGTCGTCTTCGGGGCCAACGTGCCCTGTACATCGGAATCGGAGGCGAGGACATTCTGGCACATCTCACTCGCCAGTTCGAGACCGTAGAGATTATTGCGGAAGCTTCCGGGCCGGTGAAGGGGCAATCGGCGGGTGGGATTCGTCTGCCATCTGCCGTGGATCTCGGAGCCTTGGAGTATGCGAGCGACCGGTTTGATCTGGTCGCTTTTTGCTGGTCTTTCCACCGCGTTCAGAACCGCCCAACGGTCTTGGCCGAAGTCAGGCGAGTTCTGAAACCCCAAGGCCATATCCTGGTTATCGATGGGATCCCGCGTGCCGGTAATGAGCGACAGCTAACTCATCTGATGTTCCGGCAAATGCTGGCGGACCGAGATAAGGCGCGGGATGGCATCTCTTGTGCGATCTTGACTGCCGACGAGATTCAGCGTGAGCTCAGGGCCGCCGGGTTCCACCATCTGCGTCGACACGAGTATTTCCAGACGGAGTCGAAGCCCGGCGGAGACGACGAGTTAAAAGAGCAGGCGTTGACAACTCTGCGAATGGATGTTATTCCGTCATTGGCGCAGCTGGGACCGAGGAGATCTGAATTCGAGAGGCGTCTCGTCGAAATCAAGCAGCGCATTCAGCGATTCGGCATCGAGATTCACCCTTTTGCAGCACTCACCGGCATGAAGAAGGTGGCCAGGACAGTGCAGCAGCCAAGCCTATTCAGTGCCGAAGTCGACACAACGACTGCGCCACCAACCGACGCTCGCTACGACCTTCCCCGCGAGCTCGAGCAAGGCGATCTGCCTCTTGAGGAGCGGCTGCTGAGTCTGGGGCCCTCGAGCCTTCGCACGCCGGAGCTGCTCGCCTTCCTTCTGTCTCCCGGAGAACCGGAGGCGGCAAGAGAGCTCGCCGAGCGGATCCTGACCGACTATGGATCGAAGGCTGTTGCTGAGGAGCGCAATCCTCATCGCTTGAAAGAGGCGCTGAACATCAGCTTGCCTGTTGCCTGTCGAATCGTTGCCCTATTCGAGATTGGGCGACGGTTCTTTGAGAAGAGTAAGACGCGAGTCCTGCGCGGTCCCGAAGATGTCTACCATCACCTTCGGCACATGGCCAAGCTGAAGCGAGAGCGCTTCCGCGCTCTCTTCCTGAATCACCGGGGGGAACTCGTTGGCGATGAAGTCATTGCACTGGGAGACCTGAGTGGAGCCGATCTGCACCCGGGGGAAGTCTTTGGGCAAGCCACAGAGCACAAGGCCGCCGCTGTAATCCTCTGCCACAATCATCCCTCGGGGGATCCGAGCCCTTCCTCGGAGGATCTCGAGCTCACGCGGCGACTTGCCGAAGCTGGACGCGAAGTTGGGATCGAGCTTCTCGACCACATCATTATCACGGATGGCACCTGGACAAGCTTCCGTGAAGCTAACTTGCTCTGACTCCCCATACACATTTCGGATTCCTAATGAAAAGCCCCGACAGTTGTCGGGGCTTCTTGCTCGTTACGAGGTCGCCGGAGCGATTGGGAACTTTATTCGGAATGTGGTTCCGACACCAACCCGAGACTCGGCCTCAATGGATCCATCGTACTTCTGGATGATGTTTCTCACCAGGTAGAGGCCGAGACCGGTACCATCTCCACTGGCGCGATAGGTAAAGAACGGCTCGAAAATCGTCTCCAGATGTTCGGCGGGAATCCCAACACCTGAGTCAGAGATTTCACAGACAACTTTCGTACTGGAGGCGAAAGTGCGAGTCGTCAAAGCTCCTCCGTCGGGCATCGCCTCCTGCGCATTCAGCACGAGATTTAAGAAGACCTGATAAAACTCCTGCGGGTCTCCTTCCACAGAGGGGAGATCCTTGGCCAGCTCGGTTTTGACCGTGACTCCCGCCTTCTCCATTTGACTTTCCGTAAGAGCAAGGACTTCTTCCAAGACTCGATTGAGATCCGTGGGCGTTCTTTGTCGGAGAGAGGGTCGGTGCACATCCAACATTTGGCGCACGATGTCGCGAATGCGGTCGATGCCCTCGTGAATCATGTTGAGATTCGGTCGAGCCGCACTCTCGACACCGACTTTGGAGTTCACGACCGACAAGTGCGATGTAATCGCCTGGAGCGGATTGTTAATTTCGTGTGCAACGCCGGTCGCCAGCCTGCCAGTTGCGGCCAAGCGTTCGGCATTCACCAGTCGCTGGAGCAAGGCTCGTCTTTCTGTGACATCTCGGGCAATACCCTGACTGCCTCGGAAGCGACCTGCGTGGTAAATTGGGGTACGGTTGATTTCAAGGAGAACTTTGTCCCCATCCCTTGTCACGAGTTCAACGGTCATGAGTCCTTCCGCCTCTTCCGGGGA
>CAZJAD010000073.1:0-11617 GCA_964543855.1 uncultured Alphaproteobacteria bacterium | reverse complement strand
TAGCGGCGTGTTGAGCCACATTGCACCGCGACTCGAAGATGCTGCCCTGCACGCTACTTGCGTGGACCTATCTCACGAACGAAGATAGGTCTTTCTTCATCTTGAATTTCTGGTTTTGTTCTGTTAACTTGTTCGATTGCGGGTTATCTGAATAGCCCGGCAAATGGGCTGCTTCTATTGTGGGTAGGAAGATATGGCTGAGTCAGATCAGAAAAAACTTCTGAAGGAATCGGGATACTCCCAGACAGCGATCCGCTACTTCTTGGGCCGCGAACATGTCGGCCAGCTTGCGGATGCCACCACGACCGTCTCGTACAAGGGTCCCTGCGGTGATAGTATGGAATTCATGCTCAAGATTGACGGGGATCGGATCGCCGAAATCCGCTTTCAAGCGATCGGATGTGCGGCGTCATTCGCCAGCGGCGAAGCCCTCTCGCGCATGGTGGAAGGAATGAATCTCGAAGATGCCGAGCATGTCACCGAACAGGATGTTCTGAATCACCTCGGCGGCCTGCCCGACGAGAAGGTCCACTGCGCCAAGCTCGCGATTCGCACTTTCCGCCGCTCGCTCTACGATTACCTCCTGAAATCCGAAACCGCAACCCGACCGACTTTGTAACGTGCCCCAGTCGCGTCTGCCGCCGCCCAAGAGAGGCCGATCCGCTCGGACAATATCTCTGGGAGCATGGCAGGAAACCTGACAGTATAATCGAAGAACTCTGCAAGAACAAACAACATGACTGATGAAAAGAAAGTGGGGGAAACAGGAACCGAAGAAAAGCCGCTCAGTCTGCGCGAGAACTTCCGCATTCTGCTGAAGGCGTCGAGAGGTTTCTGGCTGGTCAATATCGTCAACTTCGGGGATGGCATTGCCTACTTCGGCGTTCTCACGCTGCTGACGCTCTTTCTCGACCGTAATATCGGTTTCTCTGACCAAATGACCGGCGTCAGTGTGTCGGTCTTTACGGGTCTGGTGACGCTCTTTATGCTCGGAGGTGGATTCATCTCCGACAAACTGGGTGTGCGGCGAACACTGACGCTGACGGTTCTGGTCATCGGATTCGGCCGCGTCCTCCTTGTGCTTTCACCCGTCGGATTTTTCGGGTTGTCGCCGAAGGTCTGTTCGTGGGTGGCGCTGATTATCATGGCGATGGGTGAAGGCGTGATTCAGCCGGCCCTCTATGCGGGTGTGAAGGAATACACCGACCCCCGCACGGCCACGATCGGCTACAGCCTGCTCTATGCCATCATGAACCTGGGCATCGTCGCCGAAAACTTCGTTTCGCCGTTCGTCCGTGCGGAATTCGGGATTAGCGGCGTCTACTGGATGTGCATCTTCATCACCGGCCTTTTGTTGATCAGTCAAACAACTCTCTTTACGAAGCGCATCGAAGAAACCGACCGGGTCGTCACCGAGGCGGCAAAGCTCGAAGGCCCCAAGCTCTCCATCAAGCAGAGGCTGCAAGAGTTGCCTTTCTTGAATCCGCGCTTCCTTTTCTTCATCTTCGTCTTGCTTCCCGTGCGAACCTTGTTCGCCCACCAGTGGCTCACACTCCCGCATTATGTCATGCGTGCTTTCCCGGAAGCCGTCGGAGCGAGATACGAATGGTTCCAGGGCTTGAATCCGTTTATCATCGTGATTTTCGTGCCACTCATCGCGGCGATGACGCGGCAGGTAAAGGTGCTGACGATGATGATCATTGGCACATCCCTGTCGGCCGCGGTCACCTTCATTCTCGTTCCGGGGCCGCATCTGAGCACTCTGATTCTCTATGTCGTCCTCTTTTCTCTGGGGGAAGCCGTCTGGTCGTCGCGGTTCCTGGAGTATGTCGCCGATGTCGCTCCCGCCGGTAAAGTCGGCGCGTATATGGGAATCGCCGGTGTTCCTTGGTTCCTCGCGAAGTTCACAACGGGATTTTATTCCGGATTCATGCTGGAGAGATTCTGCCCCGAGGGCGGACCCCTCGATACCGGAACCATGTGGCTCATCTACGCCATTATCGCCACGATGAGCCCTCTCGGTCTTCTTGCAGCGCGCAAGTGGATTGGAAAGGGTGTCCCAGAGAAGGCAAAGTAGTCGAGATATTGGATGTCTCTGGTAGTTGTCGGATTTCTTGCGAGCTTGGCAGCCGGTTTGGCAACCGGCATTGGAGCGCTCCCGGCGCTTGTGCTCCGTCGCGTCTCGATGCGCACGGTGGACATGCTGCTGGGCGGTGCGGCCGGAGTCATGCTCGCGGCGACATCGTTCTCGCTCATCGTTCCAGGCATCGAAATCGGCAATCGGATGTGGCCCGGGTGGGGCGTCTGGACTGTCGTCCTGGGGATGGCTGTCGGAGCGTTCTTCCTGGATCGAGCAGACAAACTGCTGCCCCACGAACACTTCATTCTCGGTCACGAAGGCCCGTCGAGTCGGCTGCGCAAGATCTGGCTCTTCATTATCGCCATTACAATCCATAATTTTCCTGAAGGTTTGGCCGTCGGCGTGGGGTTCGGTTCAGGGGATTTGGGGGCGGCCACGAGTCTGGCCATCGGCATTGCGCTGCAGAACATGCCCGAGGGCTTGGCTGTCGCCCTCCCACTCATGGGAGAGGGCTACGGCCGATGGAAAGCCGTCGGCATCGCAACGCTGACCGGTCTCGTGGAACCGGTGGGCGGGCTCCTGGGTGTGGGTGCGGTGACACTGTTCAAGCCGGTGCTCCCGTTCGGATTGGCCTTCGCCGCCGGAGCGATGCTCTTCGTTATCAGCGACGAAATCATCCCGGAAACCCACACCCGAGGCTTCTCGCGTGCGGCAACATTCGGTGTCATAGTGGGTTTCCTCATCATGATGGCGCTGGACAACTTGCTGGGGTAGGGGGAGGAACCTTCCCGAACTGATGTTGCTGCAAAGATGATTTAGACCTGCAAACAGAGGACATATTTCCATACTGGAGGTAGAATGAAGAAGGTGGCCCTCACGGTGAACGGCACTGAGGTCAAGATGAACGAATTCGTCAGCAAGATCGTGACCAATCTCCTGGCCGGGGTTCTTGATTCCATCAAATTAGATGAGCCCGTCAAAAACGCCGTCTTCACAATCTCAGAGAAGCCCGACAAGTAGCCTGCCCGCCTACATCCTGGCCGGTGGCGAGAGCCGACGATTCGGACAGGATAAGACCCTCATCTCATGGGACGGCCAGCCCCTCGTTGTGCGGACGGTGCGCATCGCTCAGGAGGTAGCCTCGGTGGTGAAGATCGTCGCCCGCCATTCTGAGAAGTTCGAGTTTGTCGGCGTGCCCGTGCTTCTCGATGTCGTCGAGCGCGTCGGGCCTCTCGGCGGCCTTCTGACGGCGCTGGAAGACTGCCCGGTCGACCGCTGCTTCGTGCTCGCCTGTGACCTCCCCTATCTTACGGCAGATTGGCTAGTTAAACTAACCGAAACTCGGGTGGATGCACCCGTCGTCTTCTCACAATCCACGAAGGGGTCGGAGCCCCTGTGCGCGATCTATGCCAAGCGAACTCTGCCCGACTGGTGGACGCGGTATCACGCTGGGAAGCGAAGTCTCTGGGACGGGATTGTTGACTTGGGTGGAGTGCCGGTTGAACCGCCGCCGGAACTCGAATCGCATCTGCCCTTCTTCAATCTGAACTGGCCGAACTCCGGCCAAGAGGTCGGGTAGTGAAACGGTTGCACATCATCGGGCGTCACAATGCGGGCAAGACCACGCTCTTGCTCCGGCTTATTCCCGCTCTGAAATTGCGCGGTCTGTGCGTCGGTGTCGCCAAGCATGCGCCTCGTCTGGACGAGTTCGAGGGTGGCCAGCGCGGTGACACCTCTCGTCTCGCTGGGGCCGGAACGGACTTCACACTGCTCATGACCCAGACGGGCGGAGCAGTCTATCTGCCAGGTTTGGCTGGGCTTGACCGGTGGGAAGATGTGATCCAGCGGCTCTTCCCTGAATTGGACCTGTTTCTGGTGGAAGGCTACAAGTCGTCGCCTGGCGCGAAGATCGAGGTCTGGCACGATGCTCTGCCGGAACCGCCCCTATCCTCATCAGATGACCCCCCGGTGTTGCTTGTAAGCCGGGTCCCCATTCTTCCGGGCGTCCCAACGCTCCCGCCTGATGATGTGGTCTCTATCTCGGAACGCATTTATCGATGGTGGAAGAGCTGACGCGGTGGGGAGGACAAGCATCTCAGTCTGCATCTGGCACCGCGAAACTTCCCGTGAATTGGGTGAATGTCGTGAGGAATTGATGCGAAACATCGCGATCCTTCCTGTCAGTTAGGCATGCCTAATAAGCTGATATTACGGAGAATAGTCAATTTTTTGCTTGACAAACCCGCTCTAATGTGTTATATTTCTTGTAATATATTTCACAAACGGAGTCATTTTTTTAGAGACAATACAGGACTCATCGGGTTCCTTGTAACGGGTTGTCTGGTTCTGAGTCCGAACCGGACACAAATGTAGCAGGAGTGGACTATGTCACTTGGACGCAAGGTCGTACTCGTACTCTTGATTGGATCGCTGTGGGGGATGCTTGAGATCCTGCTTTGGGATGTGTGGCATCTCAAGGGTTGGTCTCATGCGTCAGTTCCTTTGGCGGTTGTCGCGATTTTCTGCCTCGCGCTCGGACGTCGTGTGCTCGACAAACCGGGCACCAGCCTGGCGATTGCTGCGGTCGCCTGCTTGTATAAGTTCGCAAGTGTTGCCTTTTTCGTTTGCCAAATGTCAGGAGTCCTGACACTTGCCGCGTCGTTCGAAGTCTTTGCACTGCTAACGAGTCGGTATTTCGGACGCGAGAGCGTTGTGCGTCCCTACCTGATGGGGCTCCTGACTGTCTATCCTGCCTTCATCGCCTTCACGTTCCTCACGGCTTTTGTCGGGTTGGAACCCAACTGGGCTGCAGCAGGCTGGGCGCGCGTTCTGCCCTACCTCGGCTGGCCAGCCGCCCTCGCGACGGTGGGCGGTGCGCTGGGCAGCGCGGCTGGTTGGAGCATCGCCGCTCATATCTTCAGCGCCGAGCGACTGGTGCGCTGGCAAGTGGCCGTCCCGACTGCGGTTGTCCTGTGGGGAGTTGCCGCCATTCACGCTTGGGGCTTCTAAGCGTGACGCTGTGCGGCGAGGGAGTGCTTCCTTGGACATAACTCGCACATATCCGATTCTGCGGATCTCTCCGAGTTCGGCGCGGGCGAAGGTTGCCCCGGACAGCGTGGCGGTTGAGCATACGGTGACCATTTGGGTCAACGGCCACGAAGTCGTGGGGATGCACTGCTCGCCCACCGAGCTGGCCGAGCTGGCGGCTGGTTTCCTGTACGGTGAAGCCATTCTGCAGGACGCACGCCAGATCGCCGACCTCTCCGTCGATGTGTCCGCGGGAAAGGTCTCCGTTGAGCTGGATGAGACTGAACTGCCACTTACAGCGGTTGCGCAGAAGCGGATTCAGACTCTGACATCTGCCTGCGGGCGTGCCGTGACCTTCAGCCGGTCTCTGGACATGGTGTCGTTGCCGACCATGCAGGTCGGCGAGCGACCGCTGCTGACGGCCAAACCACTCGCCACGATTATGGGCGAGTTCATGCGGAGCTCCCGCCTGGCCGATGGTACGGGTTGCATGCATCGAGGGGCACTCCTCGATGGGGATCGCATCGTCTTCGCGGCGCAGGATATCGGGCGGCACAACGCGATGGATAAGGTCGTCGGTCATCTCGTTCTGACTGGGAAGCTTCGTTCACGCCCTTATGCAATTCTCACGACGGGTCGAGTCTCATCGGATATCGTTCAGAGGGCTGCGATGGCACAGATTCCCGTCGTCGTGTCGCGGGCCGCACCGACTTCACGGGCACTCGACCTCGCGGCATCGGTCGGGTTGACCGTCGTTGGCTTTGCGCGAGGAGAGCGAATGAATATCTATACGCACACCGAGAGAATCGCCGAGGCCAGCCTTTCAGAGAAGCAGGGCTGTTATGTCTGAGCGCTCCAGTGGCACAAAGCATGGAAAGATGGGCTCTCTGTCCGATTCGCTGAGCGGACGTGCTGGAGTCTCGCCCGGCTATGTTCGGTTGCAGGAAGCGCTCCTGCGATATCGTAGCGCCGAGCTGGGGTCAGAGACTCTGCCTTCGGGCTTTCCGTCACCGGCGGCCGGTGACGACGCGGTCAGTTGCGGGCGCTCGGTGGCCAGAGAAATCGAGCTCATTCCCGAATCGAAGGCCCTCCACGCAAGCCTCAAGCGGCTGCTGGAGGCAGTAGCCGGGCACTGCGAACTTCCATCTTCCTTTTTGGAATGGACCAGGACATCAGCCGCCGGGAACGGAATTCTGGAGAAACTGTTCCGAGCTGTGACGCGAAGCGATACGAAGCTCCTTGAAACCATTGCCAAGAAATCCGGGCAGGACAAAGAACTCCTCGATTGGATCGGACGGGAACTTGCCAAGCCGTTTTTCCAGCGCTACAGCCGCGTGATCAGTTCGGAAAGCCTCGCGAAATGGAATCGCGGACGCTGTCCGTGCTGCGGAGGTGCGGCGCGCATGGCCCGCTTGGAAAAGGAAACGGGGCGCCGGTATCTGTGGTGCGACCTCTGTGCCGTGGAGTGGCCGTTCGTCCGCCTTCAATGCCCCTTCTGCGGCAATGACGATGCCGAGCAACTGGGGAATCTGGAACCGGAAGGCCAGGAAACCTATCGCATCGCGGTCTGTCAGAAATGCAAAGGGTATCTTCGGACCGTCGATGAGCGCAAGCTGCCCGAGGGAGTCACGGCGAATCTGCCCCTTGAGGATATCGCGACGCTCCCTTTGAATTTCGTGGCCGAGCGCGAAGGGTATCGGCTGCCACATATTGGTCTCGAATAGAAGGTTCAATCACAATTCTAAAGTAGCGTCTCTCAAACAACCAGAAGAGGTCGTTTATGAAACTCACACGGCGAGAGTTTCTGTTATCAACGGGCGCCTTGGCAGCGGGAGGGATTCTTGCCAAAATTGGCTTGGATCTCACACCCTCGGTGGCCTACGCGGAAGCTCTCAAGACACGGTACTCGGTCGAGAGTACAACCATCTGCCCGTATTGCGGTGTGGGTTGTGGTCTGATCGTTTCGGCCATCAACCGCAACGTGATTAACGTTGAGGGCGACCCGGACCATCCCATTAACGAGGGTTCTCTCTGCTGCAAAGGCCAGTCGCTCTATCAGGTTGCCACGAGTGACCGACGGCTCACGAAGGTGCTGTACCGCGCCCCGTACAGCACGGAGTGGGAAGAGAAACCTTGGGAATGGGCCATCGATCGCATCGCGCAGAACGTCAAAAAGACGCGTGACGCGCACTTCATCCAGAAAGACAGCAGGGGGCGAGTCGTCAATCGGTGCGAGGCGATTGCGGGCCTCGGTGGAGCCGCCCTCGACAATGAAGAGTGCTATCTCTACGGCAAGCTCGCTCGCGCGATGGGCGTGGTCTACCTCGAACATCAGGCGCGGATATGACACTCGGCCACAGTCGCCGGTCTGGCGACTTCCTTCGGCCGCGGTGCAATGACCAATCACTGGATTGACATTCGCAACGCAGATTGTGTCATGATTATCGGCTCCAATGCCGCCGAGAATCATCCTCTGTCGTTCAAATGGGTGATGAAGGCGGTCGATAAAGGAGCCAAGCTCATCCACATTGATCCGCGCTTCACACGCACATCGTCGAAAGCGGACATCTACGCGCCTCTGCGCTCCGGAACAGACATCGCTTTCATCGGCGGTCTGTTCCGCTATGTGCTCGAGAACAAACTCTATCATGAGGAGTATGTCCGCGAGTATACGGACGCCACATTCCTTGTCGACCCGAAGTTCGGATTCAGCGACGGTGTGTTCTCCGGGCTTACGAACGGCAAGTACGACAAAGCCAAAGGTGGCTGGAAGTATCAGACGGATGCTGACGGCAACCCGGTTCGCGACCTATCGATGCAGAACCCGGCCTGTGTCTTGCAGCAGATGAGGAAACACTACGCCAGGTACACGCCGGAGATGGTCGAGCAGATTACGGGGATGCCCAAGGCAAAATTCCTCGAGATTGCCAAAACATACTGCGCGACCGGAAAGCCCGGCAAGTCGGCCACCATCATGTACGCGATGGGTACGACGCAGCATACCTACGGCAGCCAGAATGTCCGTAGCTATGCGATGCTTCAGCTTCTGCTCGGAAACATCGGCGTGGCGGGCGGCGGAATCAACGCGCTGCGTGGCGAGTCCAATGTTCAGGGCTCGACCGACTATGCGCTTCTCTTCCATATTCTGCCGGGCTATTTGAAAACCCCAAATGCCACTTATGCGTCGTTGCAGGAATACTTGGACAAGACGACGCCGAAGACCGTTGGTGGTGAGAAGAGCGCGAACTGGTGGCAGAATACTCCCAAGTACATGGTGAGCTTGCTCAAGGCTTACTGGGGTGATCACGCCACGAGTGCAAACGAATTCGACTACCAGTTCCTGCCGAAACTTGACGAGAACACGAACTACTCGCACATCGCGCTCTTCGAGGCCATGTACAATGGCATCGTCAAGGGTCTGTTTGTCATGGGACAGAACCCCGCCGTAGGCGGCCCAAACGCACGCAAAGAGCGGAAGGCCTTGGAAGAACTTGATTGGATGGTCGCCGCCGACCTATGGCTGACCGACACCATGGAGTTCTGGCACGGGCCGGAGGCCGAGCCCAAGAAGATCAAAACCGAAGTCTTTGCCCTGCCTGCGGCAAGCTCCGTGGAGAAAGAGGGTTCCATTGTGAACTCCGGTCGCTGGATGCAGTGGCGCTACAAGGCTGTCGAGCCGCCCGGCGTTGCTCGTTCGGATTCGTGGATGCTTGATAAGATCTTCAGAAAGGTTCAAGAGGAGTACAAGAAGGGTGGCGCCTTCCCGGATCCCATCGTCAATCTGTCGTGGAACTACGGAAGTGGAGAAGATCCCGATGTCCATCTGATCGCCAAGGAATGCAACGGCTATGCGATGGAAAACTTCACTCACCAGGATACGGTCGTGAAGAAGGGTGAGCAGATTCCATCGTTCGCGTGGCTGAAAGATGACGGCTCGACCTGTAGCGGCAACTGGCTCTACTGCGGTTGCTACACTGAAAAGGGCAATATGGCTGCTCGTCGTGTGGCGGAAGACGCTCCGAACAACATCGGTCTCTATCCACAATGGGCCTGGTGCTGGCCGGTCAATCGGCGCATCATCTACAACCGTGCCTCTGTCGACTTGAATGGAAAGCCCTGGAATTCTACGAAGCCGGTTATTCAGTGGGACCCAGACCAGAAGAAGTGGATCGGTGATGTTCCCGACGGCGGCTGGGCCCCCGGCACGAAGTACGCGTTCATCATGATCCCAACTGGCCACGCACGCCTCTTCGGCGATCCCTTGGTCGATGGTCCGTTCCCAACGCATTATGAACCGGTCGAAAGTCCTGTGCAGAACGCCCTCTATTCTCAGCAGACCAATCCGGTCATCAAGAAATGGTCGGGTGCGATGGATGACTTCTGTACATCCGATGAGTATCCCATCGTCTGCACCACCTACCGGGTTGTGGAGCATTGGCAGGCTGGGCAGATGACGCGAAATCTCACATGGCTATCCGAGCTCATGCCGGACATGTTCGCAGAGATCTCTCACGAACTGGCCGCCGAAAAAGGCATCCAGAACGGAGACAGGATCCGGGTGATCACGGCGCGTGGATGTGTCACTGCCTTCGCCGTGGTCACGCACCGGTTCAAACCTTTCAAGCTGAATGGCAAAGTTGTGCACGAGATCGGGTTGCCGTGGCACTGGGGCTACTCAGGCATCGCCATTGGTGACAGTGCCAATATTCTAACCCCGCATGTCGGAGACGCCAATACGATGATTCCGGAATACAAGGCGTTCCTGTGCAACATCGAGAAGGAGGCGTAAAATGGCTGATAATGCTTTCCTGTACGACGGGAGCCTTTGCATCGCCTGCCGCAGTTGCCAGGTTGCGTGCAAACAGTGGAATTATCTCCCGGGCGAAAAGACACATTTCTTTGCCGCAGCGGGTGGCTATCAGAATCCATCGGACTTGTCGCCGACAACCTGGACCATCATCAAGTTCTACGAATATGACATTGATGGAAAGGTCGAATGGTTGTTCCGCCGTTTTCACTGCTTCCACTGTACGGATGCTGCATGCATCAAGGCCTGTCCCGTGGAACCGGTCAAGGCGATGCAGCGCCACCCACGCTTCGGCACGGTCTTCGTCAATCAGGACCTTTGTATCGGCTGCGGTGCCTGCGAGGAGTATTGCCCGTACGGAGTGGCGCATGTCGACCCTAAGCTGGAAAAATCCCGCAAATGCACCGGCTGCTTCGACCGCGTGGCCAACGGGCTCATCCCCGCTTGTGCCACAACCTGCCCCACGAAGGCCATCCGGTATGGAACGATGGACGAGATCCTGTCCATTGCGTCTGCCCGGACCAAAGTGCTCAAGAAGCAGGGAGTCACTCCGGTTCTCTATGGGACGACGCAGCTCAGCGGTCTGCACTCGCTGCTTCTCCTTCCGCAGAAGCTCAAGTACTATCCGGACCTGCCTCCCGATCCCAAGCTTCCCAAGGATCTGGGGGCTTTGTCGGTGCCGGTGCGAGCAATCCCGTCGTTCTCGCTGGGAGCCGCGTCGCTTGGCCTTGCGGTAGCGGCAATCGAGAGACTTCGCCAGCGGCGCAATGAGCTCGCCGTTGAAGAGGCGGAAGTTGAAGAGCAGTAGCCTTACCTGAGGCAACGCGAGAAACCCGGCTCCAAAGGGGCCGGGTTTCTTTTTGGGCGAGCGAGCACCTGGTGTGTGCAAAATGGTCTCAGGAAATCACATGATTGGTGAGGGCCTCGCGTCGTGCAGCCCGGTCTTGCGTTCGACGGGCGAGAAATTCAGACAGATAGACAGCCGTCTTCTCGGCAACTTTCCTCCAAGTGAAACGCTGCGATTGGCGCGGTCCTCTCTGACCGATTTCCGTGCGCAGAGCCGAATCCCGACAGAGTCGTACTACGGCGCCCGCAATCTCCTCGACATCGCGTGGATTGACCAGCAAGGCGGCGTTCCCGGCCACTTCCACCTGAGACGAATTGTTGCCCGCGATGACAGGCAATCCGGCCGCCATGGCCTCAATAATTGGAGAGCCGAAACCCTCATAAAAACTTGGAAAGAGGAGCAGCTGCGCGCTGTGGTAGAGCGCATTGAGCTCTGTCTCATCGACGAATCCCAGTAACTGTACGGTTCCGGGCGGAAGGCCGCAGTCGGTCTCGAGTTTCTTCAGTTTCTCAAGCGCAGGCGGCTCGACATCACCGGCAATGATCAGCTTTAAATCCCTGTTAAGCACTTTGCGTGCTGCTGCGAGCGCGAGATACATTGCGACGGGATTCCTTCGCTGATCCGGCGTCCCGGCAAAGAGCAGGAACTGTTTCGCCTCCAACTGATGGCGTTGGAGCATCCTGTTCAGCTCATCGGATGGTGGAGTCTGCGAGAAATTGCCGGTTAGCCCGGCGTGAACGATCCGAAGTCGCGAAAGCGGCAACTGGAGGAATCGCTGAAGGTCCTGGGCTGTGCACTGAGAAGTGCAGAAGAAGAGGTCGCAGTGCTGTTTCAAAACGCCTAATTGGAACAGATA
>CAZJAD010000072.1:4178-11821 GCA_964543855.1 uncultured Alphaproteobacteria bacterium | reverse complement strand
CCCATCGAACCCTGCGGACACGAAAAGCTGCATTCAATGAGATCCACTCCCGCCTTGCGAAGCGTGGAAGCGAGCGATTGCCATGCTTCGCGGTTTTGTCCCATGATGGATGCAGCAATGAGCTTCCGCGGAAATTCCTTCTTGAGCGTCCTCACCCGAGCGGCGATTTCATCGATGTGATGGACGCTGATCAGATCGATATTGCCCATGCCCAGGAGCCGACGATCGCCCGAGTGCCAGCCGGTCATGAGCGGATAGGTGAGGGAGACGGGCGTGCCGGGCATCGACGTGGTTTTCAAGACTGCTCCCGCCCAACCCATCGCGAGCCCGCGACGCACGATGTCTAACGCATCCGTGGACGGCCCTGCCGAAAGCACGAACGGATTTTCAAGCTCGAAGCCGCAGAAACTGACAGACAGGTCCCTCAGCGGATGAACCGACGGATACCGGTCAAACACTTCCCGCACCACCGCGCTCATGTCGCTGCTCCCAGCCGCTTCGCAATATTCTCAGCCGCACGCCGCCCTTCGGAAAAAGCGCCGACGACCGTTCCCTCGCCGTGTGCGGCATCTCCTCCCACAAAGACACCCGACACGCTGCTTTCGTTGTTCTCGCCGCTGGCAAGGTGTCCAGCTTCATCTCGAGCTAATTCGGGAAAGATGTCGGCCTCCACTCCAGCGCCAACAGCAATAATAATGCGATCTGCGGATAGTCGAAACGAACTGTCATCGACTGGAATCGGCCTCGGCCGCCCGGAAGCGTCCGGAGCCCCCAGTTGCTGACGCTGCACATCCACACCGACCACCCGACCTTTCTCGCCGACAACGCGGACTGGATTCTCCAGAAACCGGAACCTAATCCCCGTCGCTGCAGCCTCCTCCACTTTCTCCGGCCAGGCTGGCATGTCAATCTGTCGGCGGCGGTACACAATCGTGACATCTGCTCCAGCTTTGAACAGTACCATCGCCGCGCTCATCGCCGTATTCCCGCCGCCCACCACGATGGCGTTTTCGCCCGCGACATCGGGACGCTTCTCGCGTGCCCGCCGGAGAAACGACGACGCTGATTCAACACCGAGCAGGTCTTCGCCTTCAATTCCGATACCGGCGGGCTTGCCGAGACCCACGGCCACAAAGACGGCGTCGAATTCGCGAAAATCCTTCAGGCTGCGAATAGGTTTCGAAGTGACAATCCTGAGCTGCTCGGCGAAGGCACGCAAGTCTTGTTCCAGTGCGTTTTCGGCACGGGCCTTCGGAATCTCGAAAGCAGCAATACCACCGGCTCTCGACTCTTTCTCAAAAACGGTCACATCGAAACCACGCTGCGAGAGAGCCGCGGCGCAACCCAATCCCGCCGGCCCAGCACCGATCACAGCCACGCGCGGTCCACGAGGTCGCGGCCAATCGGGGAAAGCCCTCGCCGGAACCGAAGCCGTCACGAATCGATGCAACTGGCCAATATCGATAGCGCGGTCGATGCGGCCTCTTGTGCACCGGCTGCGACAAAGGACGCTTGAAGGACAGACCGCGCCGCAAAGCGTGACGAAAGCATTCGCGCTGCGCAGCTCTTCGGCCGCGCCAGTCAAATTCCCGCTGCGAATCATGCGAATGAATCGCGGAATGTTCACGCTCGCGGGACAAGCGGCGATGCACGGTGCGTCAAAACACTGCAAACATCGCCACGCTTCCGCCACTGCCTGCGTTCTCGTGAAAACGGGAGCGGAACTCATCGAGGTGCGGTTCTCCTTCGAGCAGCCGTGGCCTGAATAGCTTCCACAATCTGCACATAACCGGTACAGCGACACAGATTCCCCGAAATCGCTTCGCGAATCTCCAGCTCCGAGGGCGAGGGATTGCGCCGCAAAAGTGCTTCGGTGGACATCAGCAGGCCCGGCGTGCAGAACCCGCAATGAACCGCGTCATAATCAAGAAACGCTTCCTGCAGGTCCGTAAGCTCGTCGCCATCAGCCAGGCTTTCCACCGTGAGCACATCGGCGCCTTGAATAGCAGCCACGAGAACGAGGCACGAGCAAACCGGTTCGCCGTTCAAAAGCACCGTGCAAGCGCCGCACTCGCCGATTTCGCAGCCGCACTTCGTGCCGGTGAGCCCAAGGTCTTCACGCAGGAAGCGCAAGAGCGTCCGATCAGCCGGAACACTCCCTTCAACGACTTGACCGTTTACTCGCAGCCGAACCGTCTGTCTATCGCTTTCGATCTGCTGCATGAGTTTGACCTGAGGAGTTCTTGGCGAGAAGTCTACCGTAAGAGGAGCAACTTGCGCGTGAAGTGCTGTCCACCCGCATTCAGTGTGGCGAAATAGACGCCGCTGGGCAAATGCGCTCCGCGCCGGTCGGTCCCATTCCAGACAGCGCGAAATCGTCCCGCCGTCGGACAGGTTTCCTTCAGCGTGCAGACTTCCTGCCCGAGGATGTTCGTGACCCGAATCTCCGCGGGTCCCGGCGCCGCGACCGTATAGATCAGCACAGCTGTTGGGTTGAAGGGATTCGGATAGACACTTTCGAAGTCATACTCCCAGGGGATACCGCCGTGCTCAACCTGAGGAGAATCGAGATTAATCCCGGCGACGAGGACCACATTGTCAATCATCATCCCCAGCTCGGTGTAGGCGGAATCACTGATAAACCGGAAGCGAAGCCGAACATCCGAAGCAGGCGCCCAGCGATCGAGGCAGAGATAGGTGCGGGTCCAGCCAAGGTCGAAATCGTGCATCCAGCCCGCGGATTCCCAGGTCATCCCGCCATCCGTCGAAACCTCGACGCTAACACTGTCGCCGTCAGCGTCCAATCGTGATGCTCGGTCGAATTGAAGGTGCGCGCTGTTCGCGCCGCTGATGTCCAGCGCGCCGGAATATTCCGCCCATGCATCCGCGTCATCCGAATAGGTTAACCGGAAGCCAATCGCGTTCGTCGAGAGAACCTGGCCGTACCCGTCGTCGGCCCACGAAGTCGTCCAGGTCGAGTGCGTGCCGCCAAATGTCCAATCAGCGGCAAGGTCCTCGAAATCCTGCGACAGAAAAACGCTCCCGTTGGGCAGCGTGATTTCCAGAGTCGTGTCGCGATTGAGCCAGACGCCCACGCGGAAAGCGACATGATCCGTATCATTAGGTGCAAAGAAAAACTCGTAGCTCCCGTTCGGCTTCGACACATCGGCCTCGCCCGAGGGAAGCGCGATAGTGTCCGGGAAAACGCTTTCCACATACACGGTGCTCGGCAGCGGCTGACCCGCCTCGTCCTCCACGCGGAAATGAACCGTGTGCCACTCGAGCGGCGTCAGCATCACATCACGCTCTTCCCGACTGGAGCGCCGCGTGAAATACTCACGCTTCGATACATACCCTTCCTTCCGGAATTCCACTGTGAAAGAATCCGCCGGCAAGAAGTAGTATCGTCCATACACAGCATCCGTGTAGCGCGGCGGCAGGACAGGCGTCCAGGTCGAAACGAAGCGCCATTCGGCTCGCAGCGGCTCACCGGTCTCCGCATCTTTCACATGGCCAAAAACAACATGTTCATCATTGTCGGGTGTGCGCGTCCGATCGAGGAGGAACCGGATACTCGGAAACACATCCTCGATAATCTGTTCGATAACGGCGCTGTCCGGCTGAATGCCTGTTTCGATGGAACCCACCTCGTTGGCCAATTGAATCGTGCCCAGCTTCCAGTAGAACCAATCTTGCGTGTTGCCGCGATGATTTCCACTCCAGACGAAAAGATAATGCGAAGAATGGTCATAGGTCGGAATTTCAAGCGCAAAGCGCCTGCCGAAATCAGCGATCATGACCGAATCCGGCGCCTGCTTGCCACTCCAATCCCACGGAAAGATGCATCGCTCAGCGTTGGCACCCGTCCGACTGCTGTGATAAATGACAGAGGCCACCGGTTGAATCTCAAGCGCGAGGTCTCGGATACACTGGGCCTCCGGCTCAGAGAAAGGCGCGGGGCCACGATAGTAGTCGTAGGGTTCAACACCACCCGGTTGCCAGAGAGTGTCCCCCCAGTCCCAGTTAAGCGCGAAGATGCGGTTCAGGTCCACTCCGCACGAGTCCCATCCGACCCCGGGGACAATCGTGCAGTGGTCCAGAGGCGGCGGCATGTACACATTCTTGCGGTAGGTGACATCGCGCCCATCCATCACGACCGCAAGACCATCCGGATTCATTGACGGCACAATGTAAATCTGGAGTTGCTCCACCCAGTAGCGTACATGCGGACGGTGTTCAACATAGCCATCGGTCAATTCATGCAACAGAGCATGAATGATCTCGATACCCAGAACCTCCTCGGCATGAATATGTCCGATGAAGAGAACATTCGGCTCGTCCTCATACTGATGCACATTGTCGGAAATCTTGACAACATAAATGGGCAAAGGCTGCCCACCGTCTTCCCCCCGCGAATGACCAATCGAATCCACGCGCACCATCGTAGGATACTGCGCTTCAAGCGCGAAGATATCCTCCATGATTTCGTTGTAGGTGTGGTAGCGGGGATCGAGCGTCGCCTGACCCAGACTCTCAAGAGGAAAACAGAAGGAAATGAGAACAAATGCTGCGAGAAATCTCACGGCGGGATCTACTGTGTGTCTCAGTTTCATGGTTCGGCAGTCCTGTGACGCTTTGAGGTTCGATTCACTCAACTCGAATAGGCGCTTTCCCCCGGATGCCTCAGACCCATCCACCTACTTCAGCAGAGTCATCTTCATCGTCTTGGTGAAGTCCGCCGTATGCATCCGGCAGAAGTAGCTTCCGGATGCGACATCGCTGGCATCCCACCGGAACTGATACGACCCGGACAAAAGTTGCTCGTCCACGAGTGTCGCCACTGCGCGGCCCAGCACATCATAGACGACCAGCTGTACACGACCCTGTCGAGGCACTGAAAACCGAATCTCGGTGATCGGATTAAACGGATTGGGGAAGGCTTCGAGCGTGTAGCCTTCCGGTATCACGCTCGTGCGCACCGGTGTATTCACCGTGAAGTCGTTCAGGCGTTGAGTCCAGAGATTGATTAGCGGTTGCTTGCCCGATGCCCGCCAGTCCTGCCAGAAGACAATCGCTCCGGCAGATCCGTCGTGAGCGATCGAAGAGCGGTGCTGCCAATTCTCTGACTCATTGACGACAATGCCTCCTTCGGTCCAATCTGCCGGCGATGGGTTGTCTCCCGCCGCGTCAAGGTGCATGCCGTAGATGTCTGGATACTGAGCAGACCGAAGATCCGTCCACGCCAGATAAAAACCACTGTCCCATTCGGCCACAAATTCGACTTCGTACTGGTCGCCGCTCTCCGTCACGACGGGCAGTCCCGTTGTCGGGAACTGCAACACGCCTTCGGCGCTCACTTTCTGCATATAGATGTTCCGGTCTACCCCGTTGCGGTAGTCTTCCCAGGTGACAAGGAGATTCCCGTCTTCGTCCGTCGTACACCGCGGACGGATCTGGTCATTGGTCTCTGTGCAAATAGCCATGCCATTAACATCCCACACCTTAGCCCCAGAGGCATCCACAAGCTGTGCGTAGATGTCATCATCGTTGAGATTGCGTCGGTCACGCCACACGAAGTAACTGCCACCTTCGCCGTCGCTCGCAAGGACGGGCGCGCGTTGTTCACCGATGTAATCGCACACCGTCGTGGCCCAGGCGATGGATCCATCCGCCGCAACGCAGGCCCCATGAACATCGCTCTCCTCACCGCCACCGGCTTCCCACGCGAGGACAGCGCGACCAGTCCCGTCGGACACCATTCCGGCCAGAATGTCATCGTCGTATGTGTCTTGTACTTGAAGAGGCTCCGCCCAGACATGGTCTCCATTGCCGGTCAGCCTCTGCACATAGACATCAATCTGCCAGTCGGCATTTCGGCCCGACCACGCCACATAAACGCCTCCTTCGCCATCCGGCGCGCAGCCTGCCATGTCTTGGTCGCGCTCGGACTCGGCGATGACGATCCCCTCGTCGGGCCACAGAGTCTCTCCGAGGATATTCACATGCTGCCCGCGAATGAGACTCGTGCCCGTGCGCTGATCTTCCCAAACAACAAAAAAGCCCAGATCCCCGTCCGGACAAACTTGGTGATTCTGCTGGTTGGCTTGCACATCGGCCGGGAAATCTATGGCGACCGGAACTCCATTCACAGCCAAATCGATTTCCCCCGTACGGTCAATAATCTGATAGAAAAGCGCCTTGCCTCGGCTTCCGAGCCGTCCGTCTTCCCAGATGCATGCGACTCGTCCGAAGTTCAGCGGCACGGACAGAGGTCGCGTCGCGTCTCCGTCAAGTCCCCAGACAAGCTCAACACCGCCAGGAGCAAGGTGCTTCGTCGCCAGGCTGTCGAGGTGCTGCACGCGGATACCCGCAGACCCGGTGCGACTGTCGCTCCAGGCGATATAGGCTCCACCCTCGCCGTCAGGACGCACGAGCGGCTGCGTTTGAACGTTGCCTGAGTCGATAACGGCAATACCATTCGTCGCCCAATGAAACGCTCCCGAGGCATCCACTCGCTGCGCAAAAACATCGGCCATAAGCCGGTTGCCGTTTTGATTGCGTGTGTCTTCCCAGGCGATGACTGCCCCGCCTCTCATGTCCGAGGCCAGTCGGATTTCCTCCTGACTATACTCCGCATCACAGATGATGATGCCATTCGTTGCCCAGCCGACCGAACCGTTCGGATTGATCTTCTGTCCATAGATGTCACATTCCAGACCTCCGAGTCGGTAGTCCGCCCAAACACAGATCGCTCCTCCATTCCCGTCGTTGGTGATCCGCGCCTGGTTCTGGTTCGAGGCCGCATCGCACAGCACCCGGCCATTCGCTTCCAACTGAATCTCACCATCGGCATCGACATGCTGAAAGTAAAGGTCCGTGGGACCGTTACGCGCATCCACCCACACGACGAAAACACCACCCTGTCCGTCGACATCGAGCTTCGGCGTCTTCTGTTCCCCGGTCACCGTGCACAGTGGCATGCCGCTGTCGCCCCACGGCAGGTAACCCGATGAAGTGATTCGGCTGATCCAGATGTCGGCGTCACCGCTGCGCGCATCTTGCCACGCGATAATCATCCCGCCTCCATCATCGCTGTACGCGGTCACTTGGGTCTGTGAACCACTTACGGCGCAGACCGGCAGTCCGTCGGAAGGCCACGCAGGGTCGATCGTGCCGTCGGGCAGGATATGCTGGGCGTAGATATCGCCCGCATCGCCTCCGCGGCCGTCCACCCACGCCACGATAGCGCCGCCCGCGTCGTCATGCACCATGCGCAGCGTCGTTTCAGCAACGAAATACGGGAAAGCATTGACAAGAACCCCATCCTCATCCCACTGCTTATTCCCGTCCTGATCCAGCTTCTGTGCCCAGACATCACCGGTCGTGTCATCGCGAAAATCAATCCAGGTCACAATCCACCCGTCGGTAACTTCGACCATCTCCGGGTCTTCCTGACGGCTGTGGAAGATGACGACCGGTAGGCCGTCGGTTTGCCACAGAATCTCGCCGCTCGCACTCACCTTCTGCACCCACACATCGCGGTCGCCAAGACGCGTGTCCGACCACGCATAAAGGATGTCGCCGTTCTCCGCGCGGAATCCCGCACGCTGCCACTCGATATGGTGACCTTGACGAATGACGAC
>CAZJAD010000072.1:0-4078 GCA_964543855.1 uncultured Alphaproteobacteria bacterium | reverse complement strand
CCCTCACCCCTCGCGCCCCTGTCTACAGCTGTCCTTTCCCAACGCGAGTATCCCTTGAACGCGTCAAGATACGCGTCGAGACAACTACTCACAAACATCTATTCCATCATCGTGGCAATATCGCGTCGGAGGCAATCGACCCAATTCTCACAAATTTACCAATTTGCATCCATAAAGTCAACCGTCCATCCTCTCGCGCAATACCCTCCCAAGGCTGATGAGGCTCCACCCACGGGGGGTTGACTCATGACCTGTTTTTTTGTATCTTAGTAAGTTAGACAGAAATAGACCCTTTCAGGCAATTCCGCAATCGGACAGGTATCATCGATGAACAGGTCACCTCGAAGTAGTCGCCCAGCCTCTGCTGGCAAGACATCAACCGGAAAGCCGCGCAAGTTCCAGAACTTCATCGCGGGCAAGTGGTGCGACAGCGTCACCGGCAAGACCTACGAAAACCGCAATCCGGCCAATTGGAACGACATCGTCGGCCTCTTTCCGCGCTCCGACAAAAAGGATGTGGACCGCGCCGTCAAAGCTGCTCGCAAAGCCTACAAAACCTGGCGGCTCGTGCCCGCCGCTGACCGTGGCCGTATCTTCCAGCGAATGGGCGACCTGATGGTGAAGCACAAGGAGGGAATCTCCCGCGAAATGACTCGCGAAATGGGCAAAGTGTTGAAAGAGACGATGGGTGACACCCAGGAGGCCATCGACACGGCCTACTACGCCTTTGGCGAGAGCCGCCGTCTCTTCGGGCACACGGTTCCTTCGGAATTGCCCAACAAGAACTGCCTCACCTTCCGCATGCCCATCGGCGTGGCCGGACTCATCACTCCTTGGAATTTTCCGTCCGCGATTCCCGCGTGGAAGAGCTTCCCGGCTCTGCTATGCGGCAACACCATCGTCTTCAAACCCGCCAGCGATACACCCGCCACAGCCGTCCGGCTCGTCGAGCTCCTCTTGGAAGCCGGCGTGCCTGCCGAAGCCGTCAATATCGTTCACGGCTCCGGTGGCGCGGTCGGGATTCCTCTGGTGGAACACCCGGATGTTGATCTGATATCCTTCACCGGTTCGTCGGATGTCGGGCGCGACATCAGTGCTCGCGCTGGAGCTCGGCTCAAGCGAGTCTCTCTCGAGCTTGGCGGCAAGAATCCACAAATCGTCCTCGATGATGCCAACCTCGAGCTCGCGCTCGAAGCCGCTCTCTGGGGCGCATTCGGCACCACCGGCCAGCGCTGCACGGCGACCTCGCGGCTCATCGTTCAATCGGGCGTTCACGACAAGTTTGTCGAGATGTTGGTGAAGGCAACCGGCAAACTCCGCTGCGGAGACGGACTGGATCCCAAGACGGATGTGGGGCCCTTGGTCAACGAGGGGCAGCGGGCAACGGTCGAATCCTATGTCAAAATCGGCCTCGAAGAAGGAGCGAAGCTTGCCTGCGGCGGCGAGCGGGACACCGGGCCCCAATGCGCTGATGGCTGGTTCTATCGCCCGACCATCTTCACCGGCGTCACGCCGCAAATGCGCATCGCGAAAGAGGAAATCTTCGGGCCGGTGCTGTCCGTCATCAAAGTCGCGGACTTCGACGAAGCCATCCGCGTCGCCAACAATGTCGATTACGGTCTTTCCTCTTCAATTTTCACGCAGGATGTCAATCGCGCTTTTCGAGCGATGCGCGACATCGAAGCAGGAATCACCTACATTAACGGAGCCACCATCGGCGCCGAATGTCACTTGCCTTTTGGGGGAGTCAAAGACACCGGCAACGGCCATCGAGAGGGCGGCTGGACCGTTTACGAATTCTTCAGCGAGGTCAAGACCGTCTATGTGGATTTCTCCGGCACACTCCAAAAAGCGCAAATCGATAACTACTGATAGGGGAAAGCCGTGGCCAAAGAAACTCTGATGACAACCCGCGAAGTCGCGCAGCGCCTCAAAGTCAGCGACAGCACCGTCCGCCGAATGGCCAGGCAGGGGCGATTGCCGGCGATGCGCGTCGGAAAACTCTGGCGCTTCCCGTTGCAGGAACTGTCTGTGAAACTGCGGCAGCGCACGCTGGGAAAGGGCCAAGGGAAACGGAGACGCCGTTCGGGTTTCTTCGATTGGCGCAGTTTCACCACGGACATTGGTTTCATCGAACCGTTCAACCGTAGTGAAAACCATAGCAGGGGATAAGTGATCAAGTGCCTTGATACAATGGCTCTGATCTACCTGGTGGATAAGGCATCGCCTTTCCATCAGAGGGCCGCGGAAATCATCGAACAGGCGGAAAGCGGCCTCTGGCGCAGTTGTGTCTGCTACCAGAGCTTGGTCGAATTCATGTCGATCGTCACCCGCGAGGACTGGGTGCGCTACCCGATGAATCCCCGAGCGGCACGCGATTTCGTGGAGAACATCATGAAAGCGCCGCAGCCGGAAATCCTCTACACCGATATGCACATGCTGCGCGATGCCTTCTCTCTCATGGAGAAGTATCGCAGTCAGCGGCGCCGGTTCTGGGAAACAGTCATCGCCGCCACGATGCTCGCTCACGGAGTCAAGACCATCATCACCACCCAAGCGAGGAATTTCCAGGCCATTCGCGAAATCCAGGTGGAGAATCCTTTTGAAGCGCTCTTCATTTGAGCGCAACGCTGGAAATGGAGCCTTACGTAACTTCCTCTTCCATCAGAGAACAGACACGCCGGTGGCTGGCGCACATCGCGCCTTACAACCAGCACGAGATGAAGCTGAAAAAGAGCAAGGCCGCACTGCTGGTGATAGATATGCAGCGGTTCTTCCTGGACCCCGAATCGTCCGGTTTTGCATGTGGAGGAGTGGCGATTCTCCCAACGCTCCAGCGCGTGATCGCGGCCTTTCGCAAAGCGGACCGCCCTGTCATTTATACGCGCCATGTTCACCGTCCGGATGGCATGGACGCTGGCATTCTCGGATGGTGGTGGGACGGCATGTGTATCGAGGGAAGTCCGGAAAGTGAAGTCCACCAGAAAATCGCCCCGCTCTCCGGTGAGAAAGTTGTGCTCAAACATCGTTATTCGGCATTCTACAACACCGATTTGGAAACTGTATTGCGATGTCTTCAAGTCGAGGATCTCGTCGTCTCTGGCGTGATGACGAATCTCTGCTGCGAAACGACCGCGCGGGATGCCTATCTTCGCGATTACCGGGTCTTTCTCCTGGCCGATGGCACAGGAACCGTGTGCGAAGAAATGCATCTGGCGACCCTGATGAACCTCGCTTTCGGCTTCGCTTTCGTGACGACCGCCAGCAAGATTGTGCAGGATTTGAGAGCATAACAATGTTGCCTCCAATTCAGTTTCCACGACGTCGGGTCGGCTCCACGGACCCTCCAGACACCAAAAGAGCGCTGCTCCGGCAGCGTCCGGAGGGATTGCTGTCTCTCGGAGTGGATCCCGAAGTGGATGAAACGAACTCTCAGATTGGAGGTGAACAATGACGCACAGAGATATTACCGCTCAGAATGTCCATGAAACGCTCGGCAAGCACCTTCTTGTCGACGGTTTCGACATGGTCTTCGATATGGACAAGTCGCAAGGCAGCTACATCTATGATAGCCGCACGGGTCGTCGCTTTCTCGACTTCTTCTCTTTCTTCGCATCCTCACCCGTTGGCCACAACCATCCTCGGTTCATGACGCCGGAAATGCTCGAACGGTTCGGTCGCATCGCGGTCAACAATGTAACCAATTCAGACCTGTACACCGTCGAAATGGCCCGGTTCACCGATGCCTTCTTCGAGCAAACGGTCCCCAAGACTTTCAAACACGGATTCTTCATTTCCGGAGGCGCCTTAGGTGTCGAGAATGCTGTCAAAGCCGCGATGGACTGGAAAGTCCGTAGGAACCTCGCGAAGGGCTATCGACACGAAGTCGGCCATCAGGTGATTCACTTCGAACATTGCTTTCACGGCCGCTCGGGGTACACCGTTTCCATGACCAACACGGCTGATCCAAACAAGTACAAGTACTTCGGTAAGTTCCTCTGGCCCCGAGTGATTAGCCCCGCGATGAAATTCCCGCTCACAGAAGGGAACTTGGAAGAAGTGGAGCAACTCGAAAAAC